>JADCHE010000043.1 GCA_020248665.1 Burkholderiales bacterium
CCGACGGCGTGGCGGCCCGGGGCCGGCGGCGCCGGTCGCGCCCGGCGGCCCGCGCCGGCAGGCGTGCCGCGGACCGCATCGCGCCCCGGCTGCACGCGCCGGCTCGGGCTACGATCGTGGTTCCACGCCCCCACCCACCGAGCCCCACGATGGCCAAGACCCCCGAGTCCCTGCGCAGCGCCCGCTGGTTCGCCCCCGACGACCTGCGCTCGATGGGCCACCGATCCCGCTTCATGCAGATGGGCTACGGCCCGGCCGACTGGAAGGGCAAGCCGGTCATCGCGATCGTCAACACCTGGTCCGACGTCAACCAGTGCCACACGCACTTCAAGCAGCGCGTCGAGGACGTCAAGCGCGGCGTGCTGCAGGCCGGCGGCTTCCCGCTCGAGCTGCCCGCGATCAGCCTGTCCGAGCCGATCGTCAAGCCGACGACGATGCTGTACCGCAACTTCCTCGCGATGGAGACCGAGGAGCTGCTGCGCAGCCACCCGATCGACGGTGCGGTGCTGATGGGCGGCTGCGACAAGACCACGCCGGGCCTGCTGATGGGCGCGTTCTCGATGGGCCTGCCCTGCATCTACCTGCCCGCGGGCCCGATGCTGCGGGGCAACTGGAAGGGCAAGGCGCTCGGCTCCGGCTCCGACGTCTGGAAGTACTGGGACGAGCGCCGCGCCGGCAACATCGACGCCGAGGGCTGGACCGAGGTCGAGGCCGGCATCGCGCGCAGCCACGGCACCTGCATGACGATGGGCACCGCGGCGACGATGATGGGCATCGCCGAGGCGATCGGCGCCACGCTGCCGGGCGCGGCCGCGATCCCCGCTCCCGACGCGAACCACGTGCGGATGAGCGCCGAGTGCGGCCGGCGCATCGTGCAGATGGTCTGGGACGACCTGACGCCGGCCCGGCTGCTCACCCGCGACAACTTCCTCAACGGCATCACCGCCGCGATGGCGATGGGCTGCTCGACCAACGCGATCATCCACGTGGTCGCGATGTCGCGCCGCGCCGGCCACCCGGTCACGCTCGACGACTTCGACGCGGCGAGCCGCAGGGTGCCGGTGCTCGCCAACATCCGGCCCTCGGGCGACACGTACCTGATGGAGGACTTCTACTACGCGGGCGGCATGCCGGCGCTGCTCAAGCGCATCGAGGGCCACCTGCACCGCGACGCGATGACCGTCAACGGGCGCACGATCGGCGAGAACGTCGCGAACGCGCAGACCTACAACGACGAGGTGATCCGCCCGCTGGACAGGCCGATCTACGCCGAGGGGGCGCTCGCGGTGCTGCGCGGCAACCTCGCGCCGAACGGCGTCGTCATCAAGCCCAGCGCGTGCGCGCCGCGGCTCCTGAAGCACACCGGCCGCGCGATCGTCTTCGACGACTACCCGTCGATGAAGAAGGCGGTGGAGGATCCGGCCCTCGACGTGACCGCCGACGACATCCTCGTGCTGCGCAACGCCGGTCCGCTCGGCGGTCCCGGCATGCCCGAGTGGGGGATGCTGCCCATCCCGGTGAAGCTCGTGCGGCAGGGCGTGCGCGACATGCTGCGGCTGTCGGACGCGCGGATGAGCGGCACCAGCTACGGCGCATGCATGCTGCACTGCTCGCCCGAGGCCTACGTCGGCGGCCCGCTCGCGCTGGTGCGCACCGGCGACCTGATCTCGGTCGACGTGCCCGCGCGCCGCATCCAACTCGAGGTGGGCGACGACGAACTCGCCGCGCGCCGCGCCGCGTGGACGCCGCCGCCGAGGCGCTTCGAGCGCGGCTACGGCTGGATGTTCTCGCGCCACATCCTGCAAGCCGACCAGGGCTGCGACTTCGACTTCCTCGAGACCGACTTCGGCGCGCCGGTCGCCGAGCCGGACATCTTCTGAGGTCCGCGCGATGGCGTCCCTGAACCCCGAGACGAAGCGCAAGCTCGCCGGCGTCAGCACCGCGACGCTGTGCACCGCGCTCTTCAAGCGCGGCCTGCGCAACCAGTTCATCCAGGACGTGCGGCCGCTGAACCCGGGCCTGCCGAACATGGTCGGCCCGGCGTTCACGCTGCGCTACATCCCGGCGCGCGAGGACCTGAACCCGATCACCGTCTTCCAGGACCGCGGCCATCCGCAGAGGAAGGCGGTCGAGACCTGCCCCGAGGGCGCGGTATTCGTCATCGACAGCCGCAAGGACCCGCGCGCCGCGTCCGCCGGCTCGATCCTGGTGTCGCGGCTGATGAAGCGCGGCGTCGCCGGCGTCGTCACCGACGGCGGCTTCCGGGACGCGCCCGAGATCGCGCGGCTGCCCTTCCCCGCCTACCACAACCGCCCGAGCGCGCCGACCAACCTGACGCTGCACCAGGCGCTCGACATCGACGTGCCGATCGGCTGCGGCGACGTCGCGGTCTGGCCCGGCGACATCGTCGTCGGCGACGCCGAGGGCGTCGTCGTGATCCCGGCGGGGATCGCCGACGAGGTCGCCGCCGAGGCGCACGAGATGACCGTGTTCGAGGACTTCGTGACCGAGAAGGTGCTGCAGGGCCGCTCGATCCTGGGGCTGTACCCGGCCACCGACGAGGCGGTGCGTGCCGAGTACGCCGCCTGGCGCAGCACGAACGGACGCTGAGCGCGGCGCCGGAACGCCGGCCGGCGCCCCGCGTCACTCCGGCTTGATGCCCGCCGTGCGGATCACCTTCGTCCAGCGCGCCTTCTCGGCCTTCACGAACGGCGCGTAGTGCTGGCGCCCCTGCGGCGGGATGACGAAGCCGTTGCCCTCCATCCGCGCCCTGATCGCGGGCGAGCCCATCACCTCCTTCATCGCGGCCTCGAGCTTGGCGACGATCGGCTCGGGCGTGCCCTTCGGGAACGACAGCCCCGACCACGACAGCGCCTCGAAGTCCGGGTACCCCGACTCGGCGAGCGTCGGCACGTCCGGATACAGCGGGTTGCGCTGCAGGCTGGTGACCGCGATCGCACGCAGCTTGCCGGCCTTCACGTGCGGCAGCGCGACGTCCTGGTTGATGAACATCATCGGGATCTCGTTGCCGAGGATCGCGGTCATCATCGGGCCGCCGCCGCGGTACGGGATGCCGACCATCGCGAGTGGCTGGCAGGCGCCGGCCTTGCCGCCGGCGGCCGCGCACGCGGTCTGCTTGAACAGCTCCATCGCCATGTGGCCCGAGGCCGCGTGCGTGAAGCCGTAGTCGAGCTTGCCCGGGTTCGCGCGGGCGAAGTCGACCACGTCCTTCACCGTGCGGAACGGCGTCTGCGGGTTCACGACCAGCACGTTCGGACCCGAGTGGATCTGCGAGACGTGGACGAAGTCGGTGTCCGAGTCGTACTTCAGGTTCGGGTCGAGGCCGTGCGCGACCGCGCTCTGGCCGACGCCGGTCTGCACGATGGTGTATCCGTCGGGCGCCGCCCGCGCGCCGCGCTCGGTGCCGATCACGCCGCCGGCGCCGCCGAGGTTCTCGACGACGATCGGCTGCTTCAGCACCTTCGAGAGCTCGTCGGCGGCCATCCGGCCCAGCACGTCGCTGGTGCCGCCCGGCGGGAACGGGACGATCAGCCTGACCGGCTTCGTCGGCCAGTCGGTCTGGGCGGTCGCGGTCGCGGGCAGTGCCGCGCCGATCGCGAATGCGGCGAACACCGCCGTCAGGCGTCTTCTTTCCATGGTGTCTCCTCCCTGCGGGGCGTGCGCCCTGTGCGCGCATGTTACCGGCAACACTGCCGGGCGCCCCCCGCGACCTTCAGGCGCCCCGCGCGAGCGGCGACTCGAACATGCAGTAGACCTTGCCCTCGGCGAGCGGCAGGTGGCTCGGCACGCGTTCGCCGGGCAGCGCACGCGCGGCCGGATCGCGTCCGGCGTCGAGCTCGGCGCACGCGGCGAGCATCGCCGAGGCAGCAGGCGCGTCGGCGACGTACTCGAACCAGACGAGCGCCTCCTGCAGCGCCGCTCGTGCCTCCGCACGCTCGTGACGCCGGAGGTGGATCCATGCGAGCTGAACGAGGTCGTGGCCCAGCGCGTGCGCATAGTTGATCGCACGATCGACGTCGATCGCCTGCCGGAGCGCGTCGAGCGCCTGCGCCGTGTCGCCGTCGGCCATGCTGCGCGCCGCGAGGGCCTGCAGCGCGCGCGATTCCATCGTGCGCTCGCCGACGCGCCGCGCGAGCGCGAGCGCCGCCTCGTACTCGCGACGCGCGCCGGCGGCGTCGCCCAGCCCGAGCCGGGCGTGCGCGCTGCCGAACCGCGTCAGGATCTCGCCGACGGCGCGCCCGGCCGACCAGTGCAGCGCGAGCGCCTGTTCGTACATCTCGAGCGCGCGACGGGTGCTGCCGAGCTCGCGGTGCAGTTCGGCGAGGTTGTGCAGCGCACTCGCCTCGCCCGCGACGTCACCGATCGCACGGTGCATCGCGAGCGCATCGTGCCCGTGATCGAGCGCCTCGGCGACAGATCCGCCCCGCCACGCGACGAACCCGAGCTCCCGCTTCGCCTCGGCCTCGCCGGGGCGGTCGCCGAGCGCGCGGAAGATCCGCAGCGCCTCCTGAGCGGCGTCGTGCGCACGGCCGTGCTCGCCGACGTACGCGCATGCGTTCGCCCGCCGAAGCAACCCCGTCGCGCGCCGCGCCGGGTCCCCCGCGGCGTCGGCGAGGGCGAGCAGCGCGTCGATCGCCTCCAGTTGCTCGACCCGACGCCCCAGGCGGTCGAGCAGCCCTTCCTTGCGCAGCATCGCGTCGCACCGCAGCGCCGCGGCCTGCGGGCCGGCGTCGCGCATCGCCGACAGCGCACGCTCGACGAGGTCCAGCGCCGGGCCGAACGCGTGGACCCGCTCGGCCGCGCGCGAGGCGCGCAGCAGCGCCTCCGCGGCGGCCGGCGAGCGTCGGTTGGTGGCCGTCGACGTCGCATCGCGGTCCGGCTCGACCCGGGCGCCCGGCGCCGGTGCGGGGCGCGGGCCCGCGATCGCATCGCGAAGCGCACGGCGCAACGCCACGCTCGCCGCGGTGGGCTCGGCCCCGAGCTCGGTGTGCAGCGCCTCGACCAGCCGCCCCCATTCGGTCTCGAGCGCGCCGGAGTCCTGGCGCGCGGCGTGCGCACGCATCAGGTGCCGCGACGCGACCTCGTCGGTCGGACCGAGGGCACGCATCCGGCCGGCGTGGCGGAGCACCGCGTCGTGGTCGCCTCGCGCAGACGCGTCGGTCGCGAGCCGGTCGAGGTTGTGCACCGCGATCGAGTGCAACCGCTCGCGAACGGCCGAGAGCCATTCGGCGAAACCCGGGCAATCATCGACGTTCCGGCCGTCGAGCAGCGGGCCGCGGTACGCGTCGGCGGCGGCGCGCCAACGCTCGATCGAGGCGCTCGCGACGTCGTCCTCGAAGCAGTGGACGTCGACGACCGCGCCGGCGCTGGGCACGAACCTGACGAGCTCGCCGTCGATCGCGAGCCGGCCCGCAAGCGCTCCGTCGCCGAGCGCGCGCAGCGCGTGCAGCGACTGGCGCAGGCTGTGACGCGCGGCGGCGGCGGCGTCCGCGGGCCACAGCAGCGCCGCGAGCTTGGATCGCGCGTGCGGTCGGGCGTGCTCGACCGCGAGGTAGGCGAGCAGCGCGAGGGTCTTGGTCGACCGGGTGCGCAACTCCAGGCCCCCTCGCGAGAGGGTGCCGGCGCCGAGCAGCTCGATGCACAAGGTCCGGTCCACAAGCCCTTCCGGATGTGTCGTGACGATACGGTGACGGCCCGATCGTAGAACATCGTCCGGTACCTGCGCCCATCCTTCCTCGCGAACCCCTCCCAAGGAGCGACCTCGTGAACGCACCCGCCCTGGCCACCTCGGCCGCCGCCTGCAGACTGTCCAACGAGCCCGGACGGGCGATCCTGACCGTGCGCGGCCGGCACATCGTCACGGACTCCCCGCCGCCGCTCGGTGGCCCGAACGAATCGCCGAACCCGGCCGAGCTGATGCTCGGCGCACTAGGAGCCTGCGGCACCTTCGTCTTCGAGCGCTTCGCGCAGGAGCAGGGCATCGCGCTGCGTGGCGTGTCCGTGACGGTCGCGGGCGACTTCGACCCGCGTGGCGTCTGCGGCGAGGCCGTCGACCCCAGGTTCCAGGCGATCCGCGTCCAGGTCGCGCTCGACGGCCCCGACGACACGCAGAAGCCCGCGTTCCTCGACGCGTTCCGCACCCGCTGCCCGCTCTTCACGACACTGTCCCGGTCCGTCCCGGTCGAACTGAGCCTCGCGTGAACGGCGTCGCGTTCCCGGCGGCCGGCCCGGCTCGCGGCCCGCTCGCCGAGCCGCGGCCCGCGGCGTACGCGGTCGATGTCGCCGCGCTGCTCGACGTCACGGCGAGCGGCGTGCTGGTCGTCGACGGCCACGCCCGGCTGCTCTATTCGAATGCGGCGGCAGCGCGGTCGCTGGCGCGCGGCGACGCGGGCCTGTCGGCTACCGGCGGGACCGTGGTGCCCACGGCGCCGCATGCGCAGGCGAGATGGCGCACGGCGCTGCGCCACGCCGAGGCCGGCGGGACGCTCGCGCTGCGCCTCGACGGTCCGGATGCCGCGGCCTGCGTGTCGCTCGGCCCCGCGCCCGGTCGGCTTGGCGTTCTGTGCGCGCTGCCGGCAATGCCCGAACGCGTGGCGTCGACGCTTCGGGCCTACGCCGTCGCGTACGGCCTGACCCGTGCCGAGGCCGAGGTGCTCCAGGCTCTCGTCGCCGGCGGTGCCGTGAAGGCGATCGCGCGCCGTCGCGGTGCCTCGGAAAGCACGGTGCGCGCGCAGGTGCGCTCGATGCTCGCGAAGACCGGGCACGCCGGACTGCGCGCGCTGGCGATCGACGCGCTGCGCAGCGCGCCGCTGCCGCTCTAGGGCCGCGGAGCGGCGGCGCCGCTCAGGACGACCGCGCGCCCGCCCCCCGCGGCCACAGCCTCGGCCGCGACGCCATCGCCTCCAGCGCCTCGCGCTCGAAGCCCGCGATGCGCCGGTAGCCGAGGGTCACCGCCTCGATCGTCGCCGCATCGAGCAGCGGCTCGCCATCCGGCACCGGGCCCGCGGCGAGCCGCGCGTCGGCGAGCTGCAGCAGCTTCTCCGGGCCGCGCTCGCGGTTCGCGAGCACCACCGCGTTCGCGGCCGCGAGCCTGCGCGCCTGGTAGTCGAGCAGCGCCTCGGGCAGCGCGCGCGGCCGCGCGGCGATGCACTCGGCGATCGCCTCGGCGTCGAGCAGCGCCTGCGACGAGCCGTTCGCGCCGATCGGGTACATCGGGTGCGCGGCGTCCCCGACCAGCGCGATGCGGCCGTCGACCCACGCGTCGATCGGATCGCGGTCGGCCATCGGGTACGACAGGCAGACCTCGGCGGCGCGGATCAGCGCGGGCACGTCGGCGAAGTCGAAGCGCATCCCCTCGAACCGGGCCGCCGCGGCCTCGCGATCGACCGGGCGGTTCCAGTCGCCGACCGGCGCGTCCGCACCGAACCGCTCGCCGATCTCGGCGACCCAGTTCAGCAGCTGCAGCCCGTCGCGGCGAGGCGGACGCACCGGGTAGAGCACCGCCTTGCGCTCGTGCACGCCGGCGATGACCATGGTGCGCCCGTCGAGCATCGGCTTGGCCCAGGTGAGGCCGCGGTACATCAGCACGCCCGAGCCGCGCGGCGGCCCTTCGCCCGGGCGCAGCAGCGCACGGACCGCGGACAGGATGCCGTCGGCGCCGATCACCGCCTCGGCGTCGAACCGCAGCGTGCCGCCCTGGCGGCGGTCCTCGAACACCGCGTGCACGAAGTCGCCGCGCCGCTCCAGCCCGACGAGCCGCGCGCCGGTGCGCACCGCGTCCGCGCCGTGGCGCTCGAGCAGCGCCCGGTACAGCGCCGCCTGCAGGTTGCCGCGATGGATCGACAGCTGCGGGAACGGCAGGCCCGCGTGCCGGCCGCGCGGATCCGAGTGCACCAGGCGCCCGTCGCGCGCGCGGTACTCGATCGCCCGAGGCTCGATGGCGACGTCGGCGAGCGCGTCGGCGATCCCGAGCTCGGTCAGCACGCGCACGCCGTGCGGCAGCACGTTGATGCCGACGCCGAGCGGCACGAGCTCGCGTGCGGCCTCGGTCACCAGGCAATCGACGCCGCGCGCGCGCAGCCCGAGCGCGGTCGCGAGGCCGGCGATGCCGGCGCCGACGATCAGGACCGGCAGCGGGACGCTCATGGTCGGCGGCGCGAGGACGGGCGCGCCCGTCCGTGCGCGACGGCGCTCAGGCGCGCGGTCCCTTGAATCGGGCGCACAGCGCGTCGGATGCCGCGGCGAGCAGCCCGGCGTCGGAGCCGACCGCGACGAACAGGCCGCCGAGCTCGAGGATCCGGCGCGAGTCCGCCTCGAGCGGCGTGAGGAACCCGGGCGCCCGGCCGGCCGCGCGGATGCGCTTCACCGCGTCCTCGATCCGCGGCCACACGTCCGGGTGGTGCTTCTCGCCGAGGTGGCCGAACGACGCGTGCAGGTCGGACGGCCCGATGAAGATGCCGTCGACGCCGTCGACCGCTGCGATCGCCTCGATCTGCTCGAGCGCCTGTTCGGTCTCGACCTGAAGCAGCACGCACAGCTCGCGCTCGCAGGTCTTCGCGTAGTCCTTGACGCGGCCCCAGCGCGTCGCGCGGGTGGTGCCGCCGACTCCGCGCACGCCACGCGGCGGATAGCGCACCGCCGCGACGGCGGCGCGCGCCTCCTCGGCGGTGTTGACCATCGGCACCAGGATCGACTGCGCGCCGATGTCGAGCACCCGCTTGATCAGCACCGTGTCGTTCCACGGCACGCGCACGACCGCGTGCGTCGGGTACGGCTGCACCGCCTGCAGCTGCGCGACCAGCGACTCGAGGTCGTTCGGCGAGTGCTCCATGTCGAGCAGCAGCCAGTCGTAGCCGGCGGCGGCGATCAGTTCCACCGTGACGTTCGTGGCGAGGCTCGACCACAGGCCGATCTGGGGGCGCCCGGCGGCCAGCGCGTGCTTGAACGGGTTGGCGGGGAGGTCCATCGCGGCGGTGGTCCGGTTGGGGGGATGGCGGCGATGTTACCCCTGCGGCCGCGCCGGCCTAGAATCGGGTTCCGGGCCCGGCACCGCACCGGCCCGCCCCGCGGGAGACGACCTTGAAGACCCTGACCGACCAGCTCGCCGGCTACGCCGCCTATCACCGCGACCGGCGCAACATCGCGACCCATCTGGTCGGCATCCCGGTCATCGTGTTCGCGGTCGTCGTGCTGCTGTCGCGTCCGGCGCTCGGCGAGGCGGCCAGCGTGCCGGTCACGCCCGCGGTGCTCGCCGCGCTCGCCGCAACCGCGTACTACCTCGTGCTCGACCGGCCGCTCGGGCTGCTGATGGCGATCGTGCTGGCCGCGATGATCGCGGCCGCGGCGCCCCTCGCGGCCGCCTCGACCGGCGCGTGGCTCGGATGGGGCGTGGGGCTCTTCGTCGTCGGCTGGATCGTCCAGTTCGTCGGCCACTGGTACGAGGGCCGCAAGCCTGCCTTCCTCGACGACGTGATGGGGCTCGCGATCGGCCCGCTGTTCGTCGCGGCCGAGCTCGCGTTCCTGCTCGGGATGCGCGGCGCGTCGCGCGAGGAGATCGAGCGGCGCGTCGGACCTACGGTCGTGCGCGAGCGTGGCGGCGCGATCGCCTGAAGGACCGCGCCGGGCCGACCCCGGCGGGTGGCGTGTGGCATCCGGCTGCAGGAGGGGAGGACGACGATGGACATATGCCAGGTGAAGGGCCGCGCCGTGCCGGCCACGCTGCTCGGCGAGCTCGTCGACCGCGCGCCGCTGCTCGCCGACCCGCCCGCGCTGCGCGCGCGCTTCGCCCAGGACGGCCACCTGTTCCTGCGCGGCGTGCTCGATCGCGACGCCGTAGCGGCCGCGCGACGCGAGGTGTTCGGGCGGCTGCACGCGGTCGGCGAGGTCGCCTCGCCGCCGGAGGCCGGGATCTTCACCGGCACGAGCCGGCGCGCCGAGCTCGAGCCCGACCGGGGCCGCTTCTGGCGCTCGGTGTCGACCGGCCCGCGGCTGCGCGCGGTCTCGCACGCGGGCCCGATCGCCGCGGTGATGGCCGCGGTGTTCGGCGAGGCCGCCCGCCCGCAGGACTACATCTTCCTGCGCGCCGGGCCGCGCGGCCGCGCGACCGACCTGCACTTCGACTACCCGTTCTTCACCCGCGCGCACGACCGGGTCTGCACCGTGTGGACGCCGCTCGGCGACGTGCCGGTGTCCGACGGGCCGCTGGTCGTCGTCGAGGGCTCGCACCGCTACCGCGACCTGATCGACCCGATGATCGGCCACGACATCTCGGCGAACCCCGAGCGGCGCGCGGCGTTCGGCACCGACGCGATCGAGTTCGCGCGCTCGCGCGGCACGCGGCTGCTGACCGCCGACTTCGAGGCGGGCGACGTCATCGTCTTCGGGATGTACCTCGCGCACGGCTCGCTCGACAACCGCTCGCCGATCGACCGCGTGCGGCTGTCGTGCGACGTGCGCTGGCAGCCGGCCTCGCTGCCGATCGACGAGCGCTACTTCGGCGAGGACCCGCCGGGCACGACCGGCGCCGGCTACGCGGAGCTCAACGGCGCCAAGCCGCTGACGCAGGACTGGCACGTGCGCTGAGCGACGGCGCGCGCCGGCCGACCGCCGCGACGGCGACCGGCCCCCGGACGCGGTGCGTCGTCAGCGCCCGCCCGACACGTCGACGATGGCCCCGTGCACGTACGAGGCTGCGGGCGACAGCAGCCAGACCGCGGCCTGCGCGATCTCGTCCGGCTCGCCGTGCCGGCCCATCGGGATCACCTGTGCCATCTGCGCGAGCATCGGCCGCCCGCCCATCGGCCCGACGATGTCGGTGTCGACCAGGCCCGGTCGGATCGCGTTGACGCGGATGCCGTCGCGCCCGAGCTCGCGCGCGAGCCCGACGGTCATCGAGTCGATCGCGCCCTTGCTCGCCGCATAGGGCACCATGCCGGGCAGCCCGCCCAGGCGCGCGGCCGTGGACGAGATCGAGACGATCGCGCCGCCGGCGCCGCCGTGGCGCGTCGACATCCTGCGCACCGCCTCGCCGATGCAGTACATCGTGCCGTAGACGTTGGTCGCGAAGAGCGGCGCGAGCGTCGCCTCGGTCTGCTCGGCGATCGGCGCGATCGTGCCGCCGATGCCGGCGTTGGCGACCAGCCCGGTGATCGGCCCGAGCCGCGCCTCGGCCTCGGCGAACAGCCGGCGCACCTCGTCCTGCACCGCGACGTCGGCCGCGATCGCGACCGCGGTGCCACCCTCGCGACCGATGTCCGCGACCAGCGCGGCGGCCGCGTCGCGGCTGCGCGCGTAGTTGACCGCGACCTTCCAGCCGGCGCGCGCCAGCGCCTTCGCGCAGGCGGCGCCGATGCCCCGGCCCGCCCCCGTCACCACCACGACCCCGCTCATGGTCCCGTCCTTTCCGAGTTCACTGGAGCAGCCTCGGCAGCCACAGCACCAGGTCCGGCACGTAGGCGACCAGCAGCACGACCGCGATCCAGGCCGCGATGTACGGCGCGAGCATGCCGATCGTGGCGTTGTACGACACGCCTGCGATCTTGGCGGCGACCATCGCCAGCACGCCCACCGGCGGTGTCACCGAGCCGACCACCAGCAGCATGATGACGATGATGCCGAAGTGCACCGGGTCGAAGCCGAGGTGCTTGATCATCGGCCCCATGATCGGCACGACGATGATCAGCGCCGGCACCGGCTCGAGGAAGGTGCCGAGCAGGAAGAAGAACACGATCAGTACCAGCATCGCGAGCTGCGGGTCGCTGGTGAGCGACAGCATGCCGGCGAGCGCCATCTGCCCGACGCCGGCGCGGCTCAGCACCCAGCTGAAGAGGGCCGCGCCCCCGAGCGTCACCAGCGCGCCCGCGGTGGTGAGCGCGGCGGCGGCGAAGTTCTCGTACAGGCTGCGCGCGGAGTGGCGGCGCGCGACCAGCCCGAACAGCAGCGCGTAGAGCGCCGCGATCGAGCCGGCCTCGGTCGGCGTGAACGCGCCGGACAGGATGCCTCCGATGATGATCGCCGGCATCGCCATCGCCGGCAGCGCGCGGCGCGCCGCGACCCGCCGCTCGGACCAGTTCGCGCGCGGCGAGACGCCCGCGCCGGCGCGCGGCGCGAGCCACCAGGTGATCGCCATCATCGCGACGCCGGCGAGCACGCCGGGCACCACGCCGCCGAGGAACAGCGCCCCGATCGACACCCCGGTCACCGAACCGTAGATCACCGCGATGATCGAGGGCGGGATGATCGGCGCCATCATCGCGGCGCACGCGGTGACCGCGACGGCGAACTCGGGCTTGTAGCCCTCCTTCTTCATCGCCGGGATCATCATCGAGCCGATCGCGGCGAGGTCCGCGAGCGCCGAGCCCGAGATCGCCGCCATGAACATGTTGGTGACGATGTTCGCCTGCGCGAGGCCGCCGCGCAGGTGGCCCATCAGCGAGCGCGAGAACGCGACCAGCCGCTCGGTGATGCCGGCCACGCTCATCAGCTCGCCGGCGAGCACGAAGAGGGGCACCGCGAGCAGCGAGAAGTTGTCGAGCGCGTCGTAGAACTGCTGGGCGAGCAGCAGCATCGGCAGCTGTCCGTCCCACAGGATCGTCAGGATCGCGGCGAGCCCCATGCACCAGGCGATCGGCACGCCGAGCAGCATGAACAGGGCGAACAGCCCCAGCATCAGGCCGATGCTCACAGCGTCGGGTCCGTCGGTTCGTCGCGCTTCACGTCGTTCTCGCGCCAGGTGATCAGCATCAGCAGGGCCTCGATCGCGGCGCCGACCGGGATCGCGACGTAGACCCACCACTTCGGGATGTCGAGCATCGGCGAGCGCTGGAACCAGCTGCGCTCGACGAACTGCCAGCCGGCCCAGGCGAGGAGCAGGCAGAAGCCGAGCGACAGCGCGTTCGCGGCGAACACCACCACGCGACGGCCGGCCGGCGGCAGCCAGTCCTCGAGCAGCTCGACGCGGATGTGCGCGCGCTGCGCGGCGACCAGGCCCGAGGCGATCATCACGCCCCAGATCATCGTCGAGCGCACGAACTCCTCGGCCCAGAAGATCGAGTCGTTGAGCACGTAGCGGTAGAAGACCTGCAGCAGCACCGCGACGAAGTAGGCCGCGAGCAGAACCACCGACAGCGCGGTCAGTACGGCGCGCAGGCCACGGAGCACCGGAGGGCCGGTGCGGGCGGTCGGGGCGTTCATCGGGAGCGGGGCGGGGTCCGGGGCGGATTCCGGGGCGGAAGTCGGCGACGCGGGCGGCGGCGGGCCGGCGCGTCCTGCGCGCCGGCCTCGCGGACGGTCGCGCTCAGGCCTTCGCCGCCGCCTGGCAGGCCTCGACCCAGGCCTTGCCCTTGGCGCCGCCGCGCTTGGCGAAGCTGTCGTAGACCGGCGCCATCTTCGTGCGGAACGACGCGACGTCGGGATTCTGGATCGCCTTCACGCGCTTGGCGAGCTCGTCCCAGGCGGCGGTCTGCTCCTTCAGGTTCGCGTTCCAGTGGACGTTCTGGACCGAGTCGACGGCCGAGTCGCGGATCACCTTCTGGACGTTCGCCGGCAGCGTGGCCATCTTCCTCGCGCTCGCCATCATCGACACCTCGGTGAAAATGTGGTGCGTGCGCGTCGCATGGCCGGCGACCTCGAACAGCTTCGAGGTGACGATGAAGTCGGGCGGCAGCTCGACCGCGTCGACCACGCCGGTCTGCAGCGCGGTGTAGATCTCGCCGGCCGGGATCGGCGACGGATTGGTGCCGAGCGCACGCGCCATCTCGACCCAGGTCGGGATCTCGGGCACGCGCAGCTTGATGCCCCGGACGTCGTCGGCGTTGGCCATCGCCTTCTTGCCGAGGAACACCCTGAAGCCCGAGGCGCCGAGCGACAGGATGTCGACGTTCAGCGTCTCCCTCGCATCCTTGACCACCTGCTCGCCGATCGGGCCGTACATCACGCGCTTGACGTGGTCGTAGTCGGTGAACAGGAACGGCATCGAGATGAAGCCGAACTGCGGCTGCCAGTTGGCGAGCGTGCCGAGGTCCGTCCAGCACAGGTCGAGCGTGCCGAGCTGCAGCGCCTCGGCCGAGGTGCGCAGGTTGAACAGCTGCGACGCCGGCTTGATGTCGATGGTGACCTGGCCGTTCGTGCCCTTGGCGACCTGCTCGGCGAACCGCTCGGCGGTCGCGTGCCCGACGTGGGTCGTCGGCAGGTGGTGGGAGAAGACCAGCTTGGTGGACTGCGCGCGCCCGATCATCGGCACGGCGTACAGGCCGGCCGCGGCGGACGCCGCGGCCATGAGGTTGCGTCGGGTGATGCCCATCGATGTCTCCTCGGTGCGGCGATCGTGCGCCGTCGTTGCGTGGGTCCGGTCCGCGTCGGTCGTCCGGCCCTGTCCGGACCGGCGACGCTGCGACGCAGTCTCGCCCGTCCGGGTCGGTCGTGCAATGTTGTTCTCTATCGAACAACCCGGTTGCCACGGATGGAACACCGCGGTGGCGCCGGGCGCCACCACCCTCGGCCGGCCCGCCACGGGCGGCCGTCCCGCGTCAGGCCTCCTCGGGAGGCAGCCAGTAGGGGTCCCGGACCCGCCGCCCCACGGTGCGCGCCGCCGACAGCAGCTCGGCGATCGCGCGCCGGTGCCGCGTGCGCGTCATGTCGCGCCGCATCCAGCTGAGCGCGATGCCGATGGTGCGGCCCTGCGGCGCGCCGACCGCGACCGCCGCCGCGCCGATCCCTCGGTCGGCCCGGTCGTCGAGCTCGGTCCAGCCGCGTTCGCGCGCCTCGGCGAGCTCGCGAAGCAGCGCGGCCCGCGTCAGCGACACCGACAGCGGCCGGTGCACCAGCCGCTCGGGCAGCAGCGCGAGCAGCTGCTGCTGGTCGAGCCGGGTCAGCAGCGCCTTGCCGATCGCGGTGACGAACGCCGGCAGCCGCGTGCCCTCCGAGACCACGTAGCGCACCGGCGTCGGGCTCTCCCGCATCCGCACGATGATCGTCTCCAGCCCGTCGAGATAGGCGAGGTAGCCGGTCGCCGGGTGGCGCGCGACCAGGTCGCGCAGCGCCTCGTCGGCCATCTCGGTCACCGCGTCGCCCGCGCGGTACATCCGGCCGAGCCGCTGCAGCTCGAAGCCGGCCTCGAAGCCCGCGTGGCGCGCGCCGCGCTCGAGCAGGCCGTGCCGGTCGAGCGTGGCGAGCAGCCGCGAGGCCGAGCTCTTCGGCACGCCGAGCGCCTCGGCCACCTCCGACACCCGCAGCCGCGGCCGGTCGGGCGACAGCAGCGCGAGCGCGCGCAACCCCTTCTCGAGCGAACTCACCGCCTCTCCCCGTGCCGACGGGCGCGGCGCCTATCGGCGCCGGTTCCGCCGGCAGCAACCCCGTTGTTCGATATCGAACAACATTGTCGATCGAACGCGCCCGCGATACAACGTCGCCACCCGCCGGGGCCGCGCCGGCCCGCGCGGGCCCGAACGAAGAACACGATGGGGAGGAGACGCCATGTCGCGCATCACCGAAGTGCGGGTGGTCCCGTTCACCTTCGAGGTCCCCGACCTCGGTCTCGGCGCCCATGCCGCGATGGGCGTGAGCAACCTGCAGTGGCAGAAGGGCGCATCGCTGAAGGTGATGCGCTACGCGGTGCGGCTGCGCACCGACGACGGCCTCGCCGGCGAGTACGTGACGCACTGGGTCGGCACGCACAGCGCGCTCGGCCAGACGAACATGATCGCGCCGCACCTGCTCGGGCGCGACCCCGAGGACCGCGAAGGCATCTACGACGACCTCAAGCGCGAGCTGCGGGCGTACGACGGCATGGGCCACGGCCCGCTCGACATCGCGCTGTGGGACCTGGTCGGGCGCAAGTACGGCATGTCGGTGTCCACCATGCTGGGCGGCTACCGGAAGCGCCTGCCGGTCTACGCGAGCACCCACCACGGCCAGGACGAGCCGGGCGGGCTCGACTCGCCGCAGGCCTTCGCCGACTACGCGGTCGCGTGCGCCGAGCGCGGCTTCGCCGGGTTCAAGGTCCACGGCTGGCACGACGGGAACGTCAAGCGCGAGGCGGCGACGCTGCGCGCGGTCCGCGCCGCGATCGGCGACCGGATGGAGGTGATGTACGACCCGGGCTGCGAGATCCGCACGCACCTGGAGGCCCTGAAGCTCGGCCACGTCTGCGACGAGATCGGCGCGCTCTGGTACGAGGACCCGTACCGCGACTCGGGCGTGTCGATGACCGGCTCGCAGATCCTGCGCCAGAAGATCAGGACGCCGCTGATGGTCACCGAGCACGCGCGCGGCCCCGAGCGCAAGGCGGCCTACGCGATCGCGGGCGCCTGCGACCTGTTCCACATCGACCCGGAATACGACCTGGGCATCACCGGCGCGATGAAGTGCGCCCACCTCGCCGAGGCGCTCGGCATCGACGTCCAGGTCCACGCGCCCGGGCCGGCGCACCGCGCCTGCGTGTCGGCGATCCGGAACACCCACATGTACGAGCTCGCGCTGGTCGGCCCCGGCATGCCGAACCTGATCCCGCCGGTCTACGCCTGCGGCTACTCGGACCAGGAGTCCGCGCTCGGCGACGACGGGCAGGTGCCGGTGCCGACCGGGCCCGGGCTCGGCGTGACCTACGACTGGGACTTCATCGAGCGCCACGCGTTCGACGCCAAGACCTACCGCTGACGGAGACCCGCATGAGCCGCATCGACCGCGTCGAGGTCCACGAGTTCGAGTTCGACGCCCACAACCTCGCGCGCGACGGCGTCGCGCAGACGATCACCTTCAAGCGCGGCTCGACCGTGCGGCTGTCGAAGTTCGCGGTGGTGGTGCGCACCGCCGACGGCGGCCGCGGCGAGTACGTCGCGCAGTGGGTCGCGACCAAGTCCACGCTCGGACAGGCGCTGATGCTGTGCCCGCGGCTCGTCGGCAAGGACGCGCGCGAGCGGATCGCGATCTACGAGGACCTCAAGCGCGACATCCGCCAGTTCGACCACATGGGCCACGGCCCGATCGACATCGCGCTCTGGGACTGGGCCGGCAAGCGCTACGGTGCCTCGATCGCCGAGCTGCTCGGCGGCTACCGCAAGCGGCTGCCGGCCTACGCGAGCACCTACCACGCCGACCGCGCGGGCGGCCTGCACTGCAAGGAGGCGTTCGTCGAATTCGCGCGCCACTGCCGCGCGCTCGGCTACCGCGCGTTCAAGATCCACGGCTGGAACGACGGCGACGCGCGCGAGGAGGCGGAGAACGTGCTGCACGTGGCCAAGCACGTCGGCCACGAGATGACGCTGATGCTCGACCCGGCCTGCGAGCTGCGCACCTTCGCCGACGCGCTGCGGGTCGGGCGCGCCTGCGACGAGGCCGGCTTCTTCTGGTACGAGGACCCGTACCGCGACGGTGGCACCTCGGCCTACGGCCACAGGAAGCTGCGCGAGATGATCCGCACGCCGCTGCTGATGACCGAGCACGTGCGCGGCGTCGAGCCGAAGGCCGACTTCATCCTCGCGGGCGGCACCGACTTCGTCCGCGTCGATCCCGAGTACGACATGGGCATCACCGGCTCGCTGAAGATCGCGCACCTGGCCGAGTCGCTCGGACTCGACTGCGAGATCCACGCGAGCGGTCCGGCGCACCGCCACCTGATGTCGGCGCTGCGCAACTCCAACTACTACGAGGTCGCGCTGGTCGGCCCCGACTGTCCGAACGCGCTGCCGCCGGTCTACGCCTGCGGCTACACCGACCAGCTCGAGTGCGTCGGCGACGACGGCTGCGTCGACGTGCCGACCGGCCCGGGGCTCGGCGTCACCTACGACTGGGACTTCATCGCGAAGCACCGGACGGCGCTGCATGTCTTCGAGTGACGACGGGTCGCGGCCCTGCGTCGACCTCGTCGAGCCCGACGAGGCGGCACGGCGATGTCCTGGACGGCGCGCCGGCGCGCGATAATGCCCGCTCCGGCCCGCGGCCCGCGGCCCCGCCCATCCAGCTCCGCCATCCGAGACGCCATGTCCGCCACCATCAACGTCATCAAGAAGCCCGTCCTGCGCCTGAACCCGACCGACGACGTCGTCATCGCCGCGCGGCCGCTGCAGGCCGGCACGCGCATCGCCGAGGAAGGGGTGGTCTGCGTCGACGCGGTGCCGCCCGGCCACAAGCTCGCGGTGCGCGCGGTCACGAAGGGCCAGCCGGTGCGCCGCTACGGTCAGATCATCGGCTTCGCGACGAAGGACATCCTGCCCGGCCAGCACGTGCACTCGCACAACCTCGCGTTCGACACCTTCGAGCGCGACTACGCGGTGGGCGTCGACGTGAAGCCCACTCCGAAGCCCGCCGAGCAGGCGACCTTCATGGGCTACGTGCGGCCCGACGGGCGCGTGGCCACGCGCAACTACATCGGCGTGGTGTCGACGGTGAACTGCTCGGCCAGCGTGTCGAAGTTCGTCGCGCAACACTTCACGCCCGAGCGGCTTGCCGCGTTCCCGAACGTCGATGGCGTGGTGCCGATCACCCACAGCGTGGGCTGCGGCATGGACTCCAACGGCAAGGGCATGGACGTGCTGCGCCGGACCATCGCCGGCTACACGCAGCACGCCAACTTCGCCGGGATCGTGATCATCGGGCTCGGCTGCGAGGCCAACCAGATGGACGCGCTCTTCGCGGCGCAGCACCTCGAGGAGTCGCCGCTGCTCAAGCCGCTGATCATCCAGGACAGCGGCGGCACGAAGAAGACGGTGGCCGCGGCCATCGAGGCGGTGCAGTCGATGCTGCCGCACGCGAACGCGCTGACCCGCACGCGCGTGCCGGCGAGCCACATCACGATCGGCCTGCAGTGCGGCGGCAGCGACGGCTACTCGGGCATCACCGCGAACCCGGCGCTCGGCGCCGCCTGCGACCTGCTGGTTGCCCACGGCGGCACGGTGATCCTGTCCGAGACGCCGGAGATCTACGGGGCCGAGCACCTGCTCACCCGCCGCGCGGTCTCGCAGCAGGTGGCCGACAAGCTGATCGCCCGCATCAAGTGGTGGGAAGTCTACTGCGAGCGCAACGAGGGTTCGATGGACAACAACCCGTCGCCGGGCAACAAGGCGGGCGGGTTGACGACGATCCTCGAGAAGTCGCTCGGCGCGGTCGCCAAGGGCGGCACCACCAACCTCGTCGACGTGTTCGAGTACGCCGAGCCGGTGACCGCGAAGGGCTTCGTCTACATGGACACGCCCGGCTACGACCCGGTGTCCGCGACCGGCCAGGTCGCCGGCGGCGCCAACCTGGTGTGCTTCACCACCGGGCGCGGCTCGGTCTACGGCTGCAAGCCGAGCCCGTCGATCAAGCTGGCGACCAACACGCCGCTCTACGAGCGGATGACCGACGACATGGACGTCAACTGCGGCGAAATCGTCGACGGCTCGGTCACCGTCCAGCAGAAGGGCCGGGAGATCTTCGAGCTGATCCTGCGCGTCGCCTCGGGCGAGCCCTCGAAGTCCGAGGCGCTGGGGATCGGGCAGGAGGAGTTCGTGCCGTGGTACCTGGGCGCGGTGATGTGAGGCGGCCGGGCCGATGCGGCGAGCGCGCGCCAGGCCCGGGGCCTCACCGAAGCGCCGCGGACCGCGGGCCCAGCGCGTGCGGGTGCTGTTCGTGACGGTCGACCCCTAGGACAGCGCAGCCAACCTGAAGGTGCTGCTCGGCGGCGTGGTGTCGGGCCGCCGGCATCGTCGTCCACTCGTGCGACCCGCGAAGCAACGCCGAGCCCGGAATCGAGGGATCGCGGTTGCCTCACCGGCCGACGAACTTCGGGCTGCGCTTGTCGTGGAAGGCCTCCACGCCTTCCCGGAAATCCTCCGAACTGCGCAGGCGCGAGTAGCAGTGGCCCTCCATCTCGATGGCCACGGTCAGCGGCGAATCGTCGGTGTCGTTGAGCAGCTTCTTGGCGGTGCGCTGGGCCAGCGGGGAGAACGATCGCAACTCGTCGACCAGCTCGTCGGTGGCCTTCTCAAGCTCGCCGTCGGGCACGATGGCGGTCGCCACGCCCCAGTCGTAGGCCTGCTGGCCCGGAATGCGCCGCGAGCGCATCACGATGTCCTTGGTGCGGGTGATGCCGACCATCTTCTGCAGGCGCGCCGAGCCGCCCGAGCCTGGAATCTGGCCGAGCTTCTGCTCCGGCAGCGCGTACAGCGTGGTGGGGGTGACGAGGCGGAAGTCACAGGCGAGGGAGATCTCGAAGCCCACGCCGAAGCAGTACCCCCGGTTGGCCGCGATCACCGGCTTGCTGCAGCGTGCCGGTGCGGCGATGTTCCAGGCCAGCCGCGAGACGGTCTCGGGGCTGGCTTCCAGGAACCCCCTGATGTTGCCGCCGCTGGAGAAGTGCTCGCCTTCGGAGCGCAGCACGATCACCCGCACATCGTCGTTGGCGTCCAGCGCCTCGAAGGTGATGCGCAGCTGATCGCGCTGCGGCATGGTGATCACGTTGTACGGTGGGCGCGCCAGCACGACGTCGGCGCGCTGGCGCGCGGCATCGATGTCGACGCGGAACCCGTCGAGTTCGGATTGCAGGGTGGTGGCCGGATGCTGGAGATCTGAGAGCTTCATGAAGGGCATTCGCTGTGGGATTGAGTGAGTGAGGGACTTCAGTGGGTGCCGCCGGGCGGCCGCGTCTCGGGCCGGTAGTCGCCAGCCACGAGCTTGCGGCGCAGCACCTTGCCCACCGGCGACTTGGGAATCTCGTCGACGAACACGTATTCGCGCGGCCGCTTGAAGTTCACCAGATCCGAAGTGCGGCAATGCTGGTCCAATGCTTCGGCCGTGATGGGGTCGCGACGCTTCACGAAGGCCACGACACGCTGGCCCCAGCGCTCGTCCTTCAGCCCGGCCACGGCCACCTCGTCGACCGCGGGGTGCAGCGAGAGCACGGATTCGATTTCCACCGGCGTGATGTTCTCGCCGCCGCTGATGATCATGTCGTCGACGCGACCGGTGACGAAGAGGTCACCGTCGGCATCCACGTATCCGGTGTCGCCGGTGAAGTACCAGCCCTCCCGCAGGCTCCTGGCGTTGGCATCGGGGCGATTGTGGTACCCCTCGAAGGCTTCGTCGGAGAGCAGGTCCGCGATGATCTGCCCCTCCTCCATCACGCCGGCGAGTTCACTGACCGACTGGCCTTGCAGCTTGACCACGCGCAGGCGGGTGTTGATTCCGGCGCGACCCGCCGAGCCCGGCTTGCCGACCGCATCCTGGCTGATGGCGAAGGTGTAGATCTCGGAGCTGCCGTAGTGGTTGACGAACAGTTCGGGCTCGAAGGCCTGCTGCAGGCGCAGAAGCAGCGCGTCGTGCATCGGCGCGCCGGCGAAGCCCAGGCGACGGACCGAGGAGACGTCGGTCGTGGCGAACGCCGGATGGGCCAGCAGGTCGTGGTAGAGCGTGGGCACCAGGTAGAGGTGGGTGATCCTCTCCGCCTCGATGCACTGAAGCGCCATCGCCGGGTCGAACCGGGGCATGCACACGAAGCAGCCGTCCACCAGCGCCAGCGCGAGCAACGAGCGCACGCCCATGGTGTGGTACAGCGGCATGACCCCCAGGGTGCATTCGCCATAGCCGTACTGGTTCTGTGCGACGTGGGCGAGCGCAGCGATGCGCTCGGCGCGCTGCCGGCGCGGCACGCCCTTGGGTGCGCCGGTGGTGCCCGAGGTGTAGAGCATCAGGGAAAGGTCCTGTGCCGTGGCGCGCGGCACCGGGTCGCACGCACCGGCCATGCAGTCCGCATAGCGCTCGCCCGGCGTCGCGTGCTCGCCCACCTGCAGCGTGCGCGCCGGGTGGGTCTGCACCGCCTCCAGCACGGCGGCCGCCGAGACCGGCTCGTACACCACCTGCCGGGCGCCGCTGTCCCTGAGGCAGTAGAGCACCTCATCGGGCTTGGCGCGCCAGTTCAGCGGGGTCATCACGATGCCGCTGAACTGGCAGGCCCAGTGCAGCGTGGCGGCCTCCTGCCGGTTCTGCAGCACCGACAGCAGGTGATCGCCGGCCTTCAGGCCCAGGTCCTGCAGACCGCGCTGCGCCGCACCGACCAGCCCTGCCCATTGCGCGTAGCTCAGTCGCTGCGGGCCGTCGACCAGAGCCGTCGCCTGCGGCGCGCGCTCGACGCTCTGCAGAAAGGTACGTCCCAGATCAAGCATGTGCGACCTCCATCAGGGCGTCGACGATCGGGGTATAGCCGGTGCAGCGGCAAAGATGGCCCGACAGCATGCTGCGCACCTCCTCCTCGGTCGGCTTGCGCCCCTGCTGCCTCAATCGTTCCAGCCAGTCGGCGCTGGCCATCAGGATGCCGGCGGTGCAGAACCCGCACTGCAGGGCGTGATGACGCCTGAAGGCCGCCTGCAGCCGCGACAGCGCTCCGTCGGGACCCGCCAGCCCCTCGACCGTGTCCACGCGCCGGTCCTGCACCTGCACCGCCAGCGTCAGGCAGCTTCGAGCCGCGACACCATCGATGTGCACCGTGCAGGCTCCGCACGAGCCGTGCTCGCAGCCCACGTGGGTGCCGGTGACGCCCAGCTGCTGACGCAGGAAATCACTGAGCAGCATGCGTGGACTGGCATGGCCGCGGCGCATCCGGCCGTTGACCTCCAGGGTCACCGGATGCAGCACCTGGGCCTTCATCACGCCATCGTTCATCGCGAATGCCTCGCCTGGTCGATCGCCTGGCGGCCGAGGCGGCGCACCAGGTGGCGCCGCGCCGCGGCGCTCATGTGCGCGTCGTCGCGCGCGTCAAGCGCCCAGGCGAGCTCGTTGAGCGCATCGTCGAGTGCGCTGCCCTCCAGCAGCGGCCACTCGCGCGCCATCGGCCGGTCAGAGACGCCGCCGACGGCCACGCGAAGACCGTGGGCGTCGGCCACCGCGGCCACCGCGCAGACGGCGTAGTCCCCGTGTCGGCGGGCGAACTCCCGAAAGCCGAAGGTCTGCCCGGCACGCGCCAGCGGAAAGCGCACCGCCTCGACCAGCTCGTCGCCGGCGCACGCGGTGCTGAGCATGCCGGTGAAGAAGTCCTCGGCGGCCAGCTCGCGGCGGCCCCGGGCGCTGCGCAGCAGCACCCGCCCCTCGAGCACCAGCAGGCACAGCGGCAGCTCTGCCGAGGGATCAGCGTGCGCGATCGAGCCGCAAACGGTGCCGCGGTTGCGGATCGGGAAATGCGAGATCCAAGGGAAGGCCAGCTTCAGCAGCGGCAGCTCCAGTGCCAGGCTGGGACGCCATTCGAGCGCGGCCTGCGTCACCGCCGCCCCCACCTGCAGGTACTCCGGGTGGAGGCTGACCTGGTTGAGCGATTCGGTGCGGGAGATGTCCACCAGCAGGGCGGGCTGCGCGAGGCGCATGTTGAGCACCGCCATCAGCGACTGGCCGCCGGCGAGGATACGGGCCGCCTCGACGCGCGCCAGCAGTTCACAGGCCTGCTCGGCATCTTCGGCGCGGACGTAGTCGAACGCCGCGGGCTTCATGTGCGCACGCCCCATCGACGCAGCAGGCGTCGCCACCAGCGCTGGCGCTCGGCAGCGCCACCGGCCTGGCGGCCCAGCGAATCGAAGAGTTCCGCCACGATGACGCGGGCGGCGCCCTCGAGCATGCGGCTGCCCACCATGGCGACCTTGCCGCCCACGCGGGCTCGGTAGTCGTAGCGCAGCCGCGTCCCTCCGGGCGTGGCCGTCAGGGTCACGCGGCCGTCGCCGGCACCGGTCCCCAGCGACGAGCGGCCGCTGCCGGCCAGACGCAGGCTGCGCGGCGCGTCGATGTCCGAGAGCGTGATCTCGGCGTCATAACGCGCCTTGACCAGACCCACGCCGACGGTGACTTCGGCGCGGTAACGGTTGGGGCCGATGGACCGCAGCGCATGGCAGCCCGGGATGACCCGCGCCAGCGCGGCCGGATCGAGGAGCGCGGCGAACACCTTCTCGGGCGATGCGGCGATGTCGACCTCACCCTGGGCCTGCAGGGCCATGCCCTCGCCGGCGGGCAGCGCCGCCACCGGGGCGCGGCGCTCGCGCGGCTCGGGGTCGGGCGGCTGCAGCAGGGCGAGCACCCGCCCGGGGGTCAGAGGCAGCCGCACGTCCTGCAGATCCATGCGCGGACGCAGGGCATCGGCGAACGCATTGGCGATGCACACCGGCGTGCTCATGTTGTTGCCTTCGCCCAGGCCCTTGGCACCCAGCGGCGTGAACGGCGAGGGCGTCTGCATGTGCACGATCACCGGGTCGACCAGCTCGCAGGCCGTGGGCATCAGGTAGTCGGCCAGCGTCCCGGACTGGAAGCTGCCGTCATCGCCGTAGCGGAACTCCTCGAGCAGCGCCGCACCCGCGCCCTGCGCGAACGCCCCCCGGATCTGTCCGTCGGCCAGCGCGGGATTGAGCAGCCGGCCGGCATCGTGCCCGGTGATGTAGCGGTCGATGTGCACCGCACCCGTATCCGGATCGACCTCCAGCGCGCACAGGTCGAACACGAAGCCATACGCGGCCGAGGTGTTGACCCGGTCGGCCTCGTCCGGTGCGCCGAGCACCTCGGGCGTCCAGAAGACCGTCTCGCGCAGACCCGGGCCGACGCCCTCGGGCAGCAGCGCGGGCGCCCAGTGGGGGCTGGCGGCGAGGCGGGTGAACGGCTGGCGCTGCTCGGGACGGTCGCGGTCGTAGATGTCGCCACCGGCAAAGACCACCTGGCCGACCGCGCAACCGAAGTGTCCGGCGGCGATCAGCGCCAGCTTGTCGCGTATCCGGCCGGCGGCCAGATGCACCACACCCGCCACCGCCCCGGCGAAGCGGCTGGAGTAGTTGCCCGCCGCCACCGACCAGGCGTCCTTGGCGGTGTCGAACTCCACGTTGACCGTGATCTCCCGCGGCTGCAGGCCCAGCACGTCGGCCACCACCTGGGCGCACACCGTCATGTGGCCCTGGCCGGCCGGCGAGGAGGCGATGTTCACGTTGACGCCGCCCAGCAGGTCCACCGAGACCGTGGCGCTCGCGATCGCCCCGTTCTTGGGCCCCGCCCTGGCCCGCTGCGCGGGCGTGAGCACGGTGCTGATGTAGCCCATGTTGGAGATCGAGGGCTCCACGATGGCGGCCATGCCGATGCCGTACAGCCGGCCGGCGGCGCGCGCGGCCTGCTGGCGCTCGTACAGGCCCAGGGCGTGCGCCTGCGCCATCACGGCCTCGCTCAGGCCGAGGTAGTCACCCGAATCCAGCACCGCCCCTGCCGCGGCGCGATGGGGAAACCGGCCGGCCTGCACGAAGTTGAGCCGGCGCAGCGCCAGCGGATCGATGGACAGTTCGCACGCGATGCGGTCCATCAGCCGCTCCAGCGCGAAATAGACCTGCGGGCCGCCGAAGCCGCGCACCAGGCCGGTGGGTGTCTTGTTGCTGACCACCACCCGGTTGCGCACGCTCAGGTGCTCGATGTCGTAGGCGCCGGTCAGGCAGCCGTGCATCCGATAGAACGTGGCCGGCTCAGGCGCACGCAGGTAGGCGCCCACCTCGTCCACCTGGTCCCAGCGCAGTGCGACGATGCGCCCGTCGGGCAGCACGTCGGCCTCGATCGTCGTCAGGCGCGCGGTGGCCGAGGTCGCCGAACTCAGGTGTTCCAGCCGGTCTTCGACCCATTTCACCGGCGCGCCGGCCTTGCGCGCGGCCAGGCACATCAGCACCACGTAGGGGAACACGGCCTGCTTGACGCCGAAGCTTCCGCCGGAGTCGCGCGGCACCTTGTGTCTCAGCTTGTTGGCCGGGACCTTGAGCGCCAGGGCCATGACCGCGTGCAGCGAGAACGGCCCCATGAAGTTGGACAGGGCCTCGTAGCCCTCGGCCTCGCCGAGGTACTCGGCCACCACCACGGCGCATTCGATCGGCGTGCAGGTGTTGCGGGGGTAGTGCACCGTGGTACCGATGCGCCGGGTTCCGGTCCGGACCGCATCGGGTTGGCCATAGCTGAACAGGCGCTCGGAGACCACGTTGCTGCCCACGGCGTCGTGCAGCAGCACGGCCTGCGGATCCAGCGCCCCGGCGATCTCGACCACCGCCGGCAGGGGCTCGTAGTCGACGCGGATCAGATCGAGCGCGTCCTCGGCGATGTAGCGGTCGTCGGCCACCACCACCGCCACCGGCTCGCCGGCATAGCGCACCCGTTCGACCGCCAGCGCCCAATGCTGCATCGGTTGCTTGACGCCCACCACGAAGGGCTGCGCCCAGCGCTGGACGTCATCGCCGGTGAGCACCGCATGCACGCCCGGCAGGGCGAGCGCGGCGCTGGCGTCCAGTCCGCGCAGCCGGGCATGGGCGTGGGGCGAGCGCAGGACCGCCGCCTGGAGGGTGCCCGGCCTGGTGCCCACGTCGTCGGCGTAGACACCGCGTCCGCTGAGGAGCGGAGCGTCTTCCAGGCGCTCGAGGGGCTGTCCGACGTAGGCGATGCCTCCCGGAGCCGGACCGGGGTCGGCCTGCACGGTGTCTCCTCCAGTTCCCGACGGGCCTTGCCGTTCGATGCCCGTCAGTGTCGCCAATGGCGACCCGGGTGTCGGACATCGCAGTCCGCCGAAGAACCGGACAGTCCGCGGACTATCCAGATAGTGCGGTCGCTTTCGTCAGAACCAGGGGGTTCGCGCACCCGCAGGGGGCTCGCAGAGGCTGACCTTGCGCCGGTAGTCGCTGGGCGTGATGCCCAGGTGCGCACGGAAGAACCGCGCAAAGTGGCTGGGCGCGGAGAAGCCGAGTTCATGGGCGATGTCGCCCAGCGCACCCGCCTCCTGGGTGAGGCGCTTGACCGCCGCCTCGAAGCGAAGCACGTTCGCATACACGAGCGGCGTCACCTGGGTGTTGCGCTGGAACAGGCTGAAGAAGTGAGCGCGCGACAGGCCGGCCTGGTCGGCCAGCACGTCCGCGTCGAAGCCCTTGCCGACGTTCTCGCGCATCCGGGCGACGGTGCTGCGGATGCGCGGATCCATGGCTGCCGGAGGCCGACTGCGCAGCAGGCCGACCAGGTCGCGCCAGCCCGAGCAGCGCTCGATCACGTCGATGACGAGTTCGAAGAGCCGCCTCTCCAGGCTCGTCGGCGAGACATCGTCGGCCGACCACAGTTCGAGCACGAAGTCCTCGATGTGCTTGCGGGCACGCGCATCGAGCCGGACCGTGGACCGGGGGAAGAAGCGCGGATGGCCGGACAGCGCCAGCGAGCGCTGGATCTCGGCCAGCCAGCCCGGTTCGATGTAGAGCGCCAGGATCAGGGTGCGCTCGGGGGCGGTGTGCTCGTAGACATGGTGCTCCCAGGCATTGACCACCACCGCGAGGTCATCGGTCAGCGGCGCGAGCCGGCCGCGGACCCGGAAGGCGCTGTCGGCGCCGCCGGCCTTGATCAGGATGTGGCAATGGTGATGGGCGTGCCCCACGAGGGGCGCGTTCATGTCGAGCAGGGCGACACGACCGAAGCGGCCCTGGAAGATCTTGACGGCGGAGGACATGTTGCATCGCACCCCGTGTTCGCGAGCCCCCGGAGCATAACGGGCCGCTCCGCGGATCGACAAGCCGTGGCGAACCTCCCGCCGCGGCTCACACTGTCGTCGGAGATCCGGTGCGTCTCGAGGCCGTCCGACGTTCCTCCGGACCGCTTCGCGACCGGGATCGACCACATCGATGTCGACTGCGGCGAGTTCGTCGACGGCACGGCGACCGTGCGGCAGGCGGGCCGCGAGCATCCCGACTCGACCCCGCGCGCCTAACCCACCCCATCCACCGCCCGCACCCCGCCCCGCCCCGCCGTCCGCCGCACCCCGGCCTCACCTCCAGCCCGCGGCAGCACCAGCGTCACCGCCGTCCCCCGCCCGCCCGGCCCGTCCTCGATCCGCACCGCCCCGCCGTGCCCGCGGACGATCTCGGCGACGATCGCCAGCCCGAGCCCGGTGCCGACCGACGTGTCGGCCGCCGAGCCGGGCGGCCTGGGCCCGCGGTGGAAGCGCTCGA
This sequence comes from Burkholderiales bacterium, assembly GCA_020248665.1. Classification (GTDB taxonomy): domain Bacteria; phylum Pseudomonadota; class Gammaproteobacteria; order Burkholderiales; family Burkholderiaceae_E; genus UBA4615. Next base: position 27,960 of record JADCHE010000043.1, read on the forward strand.
GCACACGCCCCCGGTCCGCGACCGGGATGCCGGGCCCCTCGTCGTCGACGCGCACCCGCGCCGCGCCGTCGGCGTGCGCATCGACCGTCACCGTCACGCGACGACCATCGCCCCGGTACTTGATCGCGTTGTCGATCAGGTTGTGGATCGCCTCGGCGAGCAGTTCCGGGTCGCCGAGCACCTCGATCGGCGCCTCGCCGTCCGACCGGCCGCCGACGAATCCGAGGTCGACGCCCGCGGCGAGCGCGCCCGGCACCCAGCGGCCGGCGGCCTCGTGCACCGTCGCACGCAGCTCGAAGCGGCGCGGCTCGGCCACGCGCGCGCTCGGCTCGGCGCGCGCCAGCGTCAGCAGTTGGTTCGACAGCCGCACCGCCCGGTCGGCGGCCCGCCGCAGCTCCGCGAGCAGCGGCGCGAGCCGCGCCGGATCGGTTTCGCGCGCGGCCTCGTCGGCGTGCAGCTTCAGCGCCGTCAGCGGCGTGCGCAGCTGGTGCGCGGCATCGGCGACGAAGTGTCGCTGTGCGGCGAGCGCGTCCTGCAACCGACCGAGCAGCCCGTTCATCGCGTGCGTCAGCGGTGCCATTTCCGACGGCAGCGCGCGGTCGTCGACCGGCTCGAGCGAGTGATGGGTCTGCGCCTCGAGCGCGCGCGCGACCTCCCCGACCGGCGCGAGCAGCTTGTCGAGGGTGACCCAGATCACCACCCCGGCGACGACCACCAGCACGAGCTGGGGCAGCAGCACCTCGATCAGCAGCTCGGTGGCGAGCGCCTGGCGCTTGCGCAGCGTCTCGGCCACGCGGACCTCGACGGTTTCGCCCGCGCCCGGCAGCGCCACCGGCACGCTGGCGACGCGCACCCGCGCACCCGCGATCCAGCCGCCGTAGAGCGACGCCTGCCGCAGCCGCTCGACGCGCGCGCCCGGGCCGACCGGCTCGGACGGCAGGCCGACGTTGCCGGCGACGTGCCCGCTGCGCGGGCCGACCACCTCGAACCACGTGGTGTCCGCCGAATCGAACTGCAGGATCTGGCGCGCAGCCTCGGGCAGGTCGAGCGCAGGCACGCCGCGCGATGCCGTGACCCGCTGCGCGAGCGCCTCCGCCGAGTCGACCAGCCAGCGGTCGTGCACCTCGTTCGCGTGGTAGCGCGCGCCGAAGTACGACAGCGTGCCCGACACCGTGAACAGCGCGAGCAGCGGCGGCAGCAGCCGCCGGAGCAGGCGCGTGCGCAGGCTGAACCGCGGCGCCGCGGCCTCAGCCATCGAGGGCACGCAGCAGGTAGCCGAAACCGCGCACCGTGTGGATCTCGGCGCCGCTGCCCTCGAGCTTGCGGCGCAGCCGGTGCACCATCACCTCGACCGCCGCGTCGGACAGGTCCATCGCCGACGGGTCCGCCACCGACAGCTCCTGCAGCACCACCGGCTTGCCGACGACCCGCCCCGCTCGGCGCAGCAGGATCGCGAGCACGCCGGCCTCGCGCGGCGAGAGCTCGAGCGGCGCGTCGTCGAGCCGCGGCACCGTCTCCTCGCCGCGCAGGCTCAGGCGACCGAGGCGGATCGGCGCGACGCCCGCGGCCACTCGCCCGCGCCGCAGCAGCGCGCGCACCCGGGCCTCGAGCTCGATCATGTCGAAGGGCTTGACCAGGTAGTCGTCGGCACCGGCATCGAGGCCGAGCACGCGGTCGCCGACCTCGTCGCGGGCGGTCAGCAGCAGAACCGGCAGCGGGTCGCCGCGGTCGCGCAGGCGGCGCAGCACGTCGATGCCGTCGCGACCCGGCAGTCCGATGTCCAGGACCGCAGCGTCCCAAGGACCGGCGGCGAGCGCCGCGTCGGCGGCGTCGCCGCGCACGACCCACTCGGTCGAGAATCCGGCGCGCTCGAAGGCGCGCAGTACGGGGCCGGCGATCTGCGCGTCGTCCTCGGCGAGCAGCACCTTCATCGCGTCCCGGAAACCACCGAGCGGTCGCGATGCCATGCTGGAAGGAGTTTGAAAGGCTGGGTCGCCATGATCGCGGTCCGCCCCAGTCTAGAACGGTTCCGATGAACACACCACCCGCACGCCGCCCGCTCGCGCTCGCGCTCGCGGCGGCCTGCTGGCTGGCGGCGGGCACCGCGCTCGCGCAACCGTCGGAGCCCGCGCCCGACGGGCGCGCCGGCGCGCCGGCGTGGCCGACCGCAGCCGCATCGCCCCCGGCGCCCGATCCCGAGTGCGCGTCGGCGCCCGAGTCGATCGACTGGGCGAGTGCGCAGCGCCGCCTCGCGCGATGCAACCGCGACCTGCGGGTCGCGCTGCGTGCCACCGAGTCGGCGCTCGCCGATGTCCGCGTCGCGGGGCAGCGCCCGAACCCGACGCTGAGCGCGGGCATCGGTAACGTGAACCCGCAGCTCGGGCTCGGCGGCGCGAACAATCCGCTCGACTACCCGCTGGACTACATCGCTCGCCTCGACCAGACCTTCGAGCGCGGCGGCAAGCGCGGGCTGCGCATCGAATCGGCCGAGCAGGCCTGGAGTGCCTCGCGCTGGAACGCGGCCGACACGCTGCGCCGGCAGCAGCTCGCGCTCGCGCAGGCCTGGATCGCGCTGTGGGGTGCGCAGGAGCGGGTGCGGCTGCAGCAGGACGTGCTCGAGCTGTTCCGCCGCGCACTCGACGCCGCGCAGCGCCGACTGAAGGCCGGCGACATCGCGGCCGCGGACGTCTCGCGCATCGAGCTCGACATGCGTCGCGCCGAGGCCGAGCGAACGGTCGCCGACGGCGAGCTCGTCGCCGCGCGCAACGCGATCGCCTCGCTGCTCGCGATCGACCCGCCCGGCGCCGGCCCGCGCGCGACCGAGCCGTGGCCGGCCACCGACGCCGCCGGCGCGCCGTTGCTGGCGCCCGGCGAGGCCGAGCGGCCCGACCTGCAGGCGGCCCGGGCGCAGCAGGCCGCGGCCGACGCGCAGAGCCGCCTCGCGCGCAGCCAGCGCACCCGCGACGTGACCATCGGGGTCCAGGCCGAGCGCTACGCGCCGCCCGCGGGCGGCGGCTGGCTGCTCGGCGCGTTCGTCTCGGTGCCTCTGTTCGTCAACCATCGCTACGAGGGCGAGATCGCACGCGCCGAGGCCGACCGCGAGGTCGCGTCCGAGAACCGCGCGCGGATCGAGCTGCAGGCGCGCGCCGAGCAGCGTCGCCTGCTCGACGCTCGCGCCGCGGCCCGCGCGCGGCGCGAGCGGATCGAGCGCGACGCGCTGCCGCTCGCCGAGAAGGTGGCCGCCAACGCCGAGCTCGCGTGGCGCAAGGGCGCGGGCACCGTGCTCGAGCTGCTCGATGCGCTGCGCCAGCTGCGCGCGCTGCAGATCGAGGCGCTCCAGGCCCGGCTCGACGACGACCGCGCCGACGCCGCGGCCCGTGCCGAGATGCTGACCGCCGCCGCGGCCGCCGACCCCGTGTTCGGGGAGTCGCTGCGGCTGCGCCCGACGATACCGGACGCTCCGAAATGACGCCCCATCCGCCCCGTCCCGTCCCTCGCCGCGCGCTGCGTGCGGCCGCCTGCGCCGGCCTCGTCGCGATCGCGGCGTGCTCGGCCGAGCCGCCGCCACCGCCGCCCGACTCCGGACCGTCGATCAGCGGCACGACGGTACGCTTCCCGCGCCGCGTCGAGGGCATCCGGACCGAGCCGGTGCAGGATGCGGGGACGACGACGCTGACGCTGCCGGGCCGGCTCGCGTGGGACGAGGATCGGACGGTGCGCGTGCTCCCGCCGTTCGCCGGCCGGGTGACCGCGCTGCGCGCGCAGGTCGGCGACGCCGTGCGCGCCGGCCAGCCGCTCGCCGAGATCGCGGCCCCCGAATTCGGCCAGGCGGTCGCCGACGGGCGCCGCGCCGAGGCCGATGAGGCACTGGCGCGCGAGACCGTGTCGCGACAGCGCGAGCTGCACGATGCCGGGCTGGTCGCCGCGAAGGACTTGCGCGAGGCGCAGGCCGTGCTGTCGCGCGCCGAGATCGAGCGCCAGCGCACGCGCGCCCGGCTCGCCCAGCTGGGTGCGGCCGGCGGGGGCGCGACCTTCACGCTGCGCGCACCGATCGACGGCGTGGTCGTCGAACGGGCGCTCGCGGCCGGCCAGGAGGTCCGCCCCGACGCGGACAAGCCGCTGTTCGTCGTCACCGACCCCACCCGCCTGTGGGTCTGGCTCGACGCGCCCGAGAACGCGCTGCCGCAGCTCGCGCCGATGCGGGCCGGTGCGCCGCTGAAGCTGCACAGCGGGGCCTGGGGCACGCGGGACTTCGACGCGAAGCTGGTGCGCACCGAGGACTCGATCGACGCCATCTCGCGGACCTTCCGGCTGCGCGCCGCCGTCGCGAACCCCGAGCGGCTGCTGAAGGCCGAGATGTACGTCACCGCGACCTTCCCGCTGCCGCCGGGCGCGAGCGACCGCCCCATCGAGCACGTGCCGGTGACCGCGGTCCTGCTCGTCGACGGCCGTCGGCACGTCTTCGTCGCCGACCCCGACGGCGGCTTCACGCGCGTCGAGGTCGGGATCGTGCGCGAGTTGCCGGGCCGGGTCGGCGTGGTCGGCCTGGAGCCGGGCCAGCGCGTGGTCGTCGAGGGCAATCTGTTCCTGCAGCAGATCCTCGCCCGGGGCACGACACCGAAGTCGGCCCGGGCCGAGGCGAAGAAATGATCCGTCGGATCGTCTGGTTCGCGCTGCACCAGCCGCTGCTGGTGGTCTTCGCGCTCGCGGTGTTCGTCGGCGGCGGCATCGTCGCCTTCAACAACCTCCCGATCGAGGCGTTCCCCGACGTCTCCGACACGCAGGTCACGGTGATCGCGCTGCATCCCGGCCGCGCGGCCGAGGAGGTCGAGCGGCAGGTCACGCTGCCGATCGAGGTCGCGCTCTCCGGCCTGCCCGACTCGGTGCGGCTGTTCTCGCACACGCAGTTCGGCCTGTCGTTCACCGTGGTGACCTTCAACGACCGGCCGAGCGACCAGCTCGCCCGGCAGCGCGTCAACGAGCGGCTGCAGGGGCTGGGCCTGCCGCCCAACGTCGAGGTGCGGATCCAGCCGCCGCAGACCGCGATCGGCGAGATCTTCCGCTTCCGGCTGCGCGGCGACGGCTACACGCCGCAGCAGCTGCGGGAGATGCAGGACTGGATCGTCGAGAAGCAGCTGCGCAAGGTGCCCGGCGTCGCCGACCTGGTGACGATGGGTGGCACCATCAAGCAGTACGAGGTCAACCCGGACATGGCGCGGCTGCGCGACCACGGGCTGTCCCTCGGCCAGCTGTTCGATGCGCTCGCCCGGGCGAACGCCAACGCCGGTGGCGGCGCGGTGAGCCACGGCGCGCAGCAGTACCTGATCCGCTCGATCGGCGAGCTGCGCAGCTCGGCCGACATCGGCAACGTGATGGTCTCGGTGCACCGCGGCGTGCCGGTGCTGGTCAAGGACGTCGCCGACGTGCGCGTCGGCGGCGCGCCGGCGCAGGGGCTGGTGGGCCAGACGCTGGAGGGACGCGACGACGACGACATCGTCAACGGCATCCTCGTGATGAGAAAGGGCGAGAACCCGTCGCGCGTGCTGGAGGGGATCAAGTCGAAGATCGACGAGATCAACCGCGCGCACCTGCCCAAGGGCGTCGAGATCGTTCCGTACTACGACCGGTCGTGGCTGATCGGCCGGACGCTCGGCACCGTCTTCCGCAACCTGCTCGAGGGCGCGGTGCTGGTGTGCCTCGTGCTGGTGCTGTTCCTCACGAACGTGCGCGCCGCGCTGATCGTCGCGGCAGTGATCCCGCTGTCCCTGCTCGCGACCTTCCTCGGACTCACCTTCGTCGGCATCCCGGCCAACCTGCTGTCGCTCGGCGCGATGGACTTCGGGATCATCGTCGACGGCGCAGTGATCGTCGTCGAGAACATCTTCCGGCGGCTGGGGCAGCTCAAGGACGCGGAGATCCACGACCCGGCCGCGCGCCGCGACGCGGTGCTCGAGGCGGCGGTCGAGGTCGGGCGGCCGACGCTGTTCTCGATGCTGATCATCATCGTCGCGCACGTGCCGATCTTCACGCTGCAGCGCCACGAGGGCCGGATCTTCTCGCCGATGGCCTGGACGGTGAGCTCGGCGCTCATCGGCTCGCTGATCCTGTCGCTGACGGTGGTGCCGCTCGCCTGCGCGTGGTTCCTGCGCCGCGTGCCGCACGAGGACAACGCGGTGGTGCGGCTGGCCAAGCGCGGCTACGCGCGCGTGCTCGACTGGGCGCTGCGCGCGCGCCGCACGGTGACGGCGCTCGCGCTCGCGGCGCTGTTCGCGGCGGGCGTCGTCGCGACGCAGCTCGGCAGCGAGTTCCTGCCCGAGCTCAACGAGGGCTCGATCTGGGTCAACGTGACGCTCGCGCCGTCGGTCGCGCCCGAGGAAGCGCAACGCGCCGCGCGCTCGGTCCGGCAGGCGCTGACCTCGGTGCCCGAGGTCGCGTCGGTGATCTCGAAGGTCGGCCGGCCCGACGACGGCACCGACCCGAAGATCTTCAACAGCGCCGAGTTCTTCGTCGAGATGCGGCCCGAGGAGCGCTGGCGCAAGGGCTACACCAAGGCGGCGCTGATCCGCGAGATGGACGCGGCGATCGGGCGGCTGCCCGGGCTGGAGCCGAGCTTCTCGCAGCCGATCCGCGACAACGTGCTCGAGAGCATCTCGCAGATCGACGGACAGATCGTCATCAAGGTGCAGGGCGACGACTTCGACACGATCAAGGACCTCGCGCGGCAGATCCGCCAGCGGATCGCGGGCGTGGCCGGCGTGACCCGCAGCTTCGTCGACCGCGACGGCCGGCTGCCGCAGTTCCGCATCGACATCGACCGGGCGACCGCTGCGCGCTACGGCGTCAACGTCGCCGACCTGCAGGAGGTCGTCGAGTCCGCGCTCGCGGGAAAGGCGACCACCGAGCTGTGGGAGGGCGAGCGACATTTCTCCGTGGTCGTGCGCCTGAAGCCCGAGCAGCGCGACCTGCCGCGGCTGCCCGAAGTGCTGGTCGGCAGCTCGACCGGCGCGCCGGTGCCGCTGTCGCAGCTGGTGACCTTCAGGGTGACCGAGGGCGCGATGAACATCTCGCGCGAGAACGGCCAGCGGGTCGCCGCGATCGGGGTGTTCATCCGCGACCGCGACATGGGCAGCGTCGTCGCGGACATGCAGCGGCTGGTCGCCGCGGAGATCAAGCTGCCGCTCGGCTACTCGATCGCGTGGTCGGGCGAGTTCGAGAACCAGCAGCGTGCGATGGCACGCCTGTCGTGGGTCGTGCCGCTGTCGATCCTGCTGATCTTCCTGCTGCTGTTCGATGCGTTCGGCTCGCTCGCGAGCGCCGCGCTGATCATCGCGAACATCCCGCTCGCGATGATCGGCGGCATCGTGGCGCTGTGGCTGACCGGCATCCCGCTGTCGGTGTCGGCGGCGATCGGCTTCATCGCGCTGTTCGGGCAGGCGGTGCTCAACGGGGTGGTGATGGTCTCGGACTTCAACGCGCGCGCCGCGGGCCTGGTGGAGTTCGAGGCGATCCGGGCCGCGGTGCGCGAGGGCGCGCTGGTGCGGCTGCGCACGGTGATGATGACCGCCCTGCTCGCGATGCTGGGCCTGCTGCCGATGGCGCTGTCGCACGGCATCGGCGCCGAGACGCAGCGGCCGCTCGCGATCGTCGTGATCGGCGGGCTGGTCAGCGCGACGCTGCTGACGCTGGTGGCGCTGCCGGCGCTGTACCTGTCGTTCGCGCGCCGCTGGCCGAGCGCGATGGCCTCGGGCGACGCGTTGCCGGTGCACTGACCGCGCGCCCCGGCCGCGCCGGCCGGGCGACGCGCGTCACTTCGCCGGCTCGACCCACTTCGCGCCGCCCGCGTTCGCCATGTAGACGACCGCGCGCTTGACCTCGAGCTCCGACAGGTCCGGCCGGCCTCCCTTGGCCGGCATCTTGCGGATGCCCTTGATCGATGTCCGGAACAGCGCCGACTGTCCCTCGGCGATCAGCGGCTTCCAGGCCTTCGCGTCGCCGAGCTTCGGCGCGCCGAGCTCTCCGGTCGCATGGCAGGCCTTGCAGACCTCCTCGTACGCCGCCTGGCCGCTCCGGGGCTGTGCGACGGCAGGCGTGGCGGCGAGCAGGGCGAGGAGGGCCACGGTCGTGGCGGGGCGCAGGGACATGTATGGGACCTCGGAAGACGTGGGGGCTCGATCGGGCATCGTCGGTCGATTCAGCCGCGCCGCGCGGTCGCGAGCAGCGCGCCGATGCCGACGAAGGTGCAGCCGGTCACGCGGTTGAACCAGCGGCCATGCCGGGCGAGCCACGGCGCGAGCCGCTGCGCGAAGCCGGCGACCATCAGCTCGTAGAGGAACTCGACGACGACGAAGGTGCCGCCGAGGACCGCGAGCTGCATCCAGTAGGACGCGTGCGGCATCATGAACTGCGGCAGGAACGCGGCGAAGAAGATCAGCGCCTTGGGGTTGGACACCGCGACGAGGAAGCCCTGCGCGAACAGCCGGGAGCGGCGCCGGTCGGCGTGGTCGGCGGCCTCGCGGGCCGCGTCGACCGGGGTCGGCGGCGCGTTCCAGAGCCGGATCCCGAGCCACACCAGGTAGGCGGCGCCGAGCCACTTGGCGACGGTGAACGCCTGCTCGGAGGCGGCGAGCAGCGCGCCCAGCCCCGCGAGCGACGCGGCGATCAGCACGAGGAAGCCGGTCACGCCGCCGAGCACCGTGAAGCTCGCGCGGGCCGCGCCGAAGCGCGCGCCGTGGGTCAGCGCGAGCAGGCCGTTCGGCCCCGGGGTCAGCGACAGGCCGACCGCGGCGGCGAGGTAGACGATCCACAGCTCCAGGCTCATGCCGGCTCGCTCCCGGTGGGACGGAGGTGAAGTGTAGCGAGGCCGCGGCCCTCAGCGCATCGTCACGAACTCCTCGGCCGCGGTCGGATGGATCGCGACGGTCTCGTCGAACTGCGCCTTCGTGAGCCCCGCCTTCACCGCGATCGCGATGCCCTGGATGATCTCGGGCGCGTCCGGTCCGACCATGTGCGCGCCGAGCACGCGGTGCGTTCCGGCGTCGACGACCAGCTTCATCAGCGTCTTCTGGTCGCGGCCGGAGAGCGTCGCCTTAAGCGGCCGGAAGCTCGCCTTGTGGACGATCACCGCGTCCGACAACGCGCGCGCCGCACCCTCGGTGAGGCCGACCGCGCCGACCGGCGGGTCGGAGAACACCGCGTGCGCGACGTCGCGGTGGTCGACCGGCACGGGCCGGCCGCCGAACAGCGTCGTCGCGAGCGCGGCGCCCTCGCGGATCGCGACCGGCGTCAGCGCGATCCGGTTGGTGACGTCGCCGACGGCGTGGATGCCCGGAACGTTCGTCGTGCCGTACGCGTCGACGACCACGCCGCCGTCCGCGTCGAGCGCGACGCCGAGCGCCTCCAGCCCGAGGCCGCGCGTGGCCGGCGCGCGGCCGGTCGCGAGCATCACCGCGTCGACGTCCTGCGTCTCCAGGCCCGCGGCAGTGCGCAGCGTCGCGCGCAGCGAGCCGTCCACGCGCCGCTCGACCGACACCGGCGCGGCGTTCAGCCGCAGGTCGATGCCGTGCTTGACCAGCTCGATCGACAGGTGCGCGCGCACGTCGTCGTCGAAGCCGCGCAGCACCTGCTCGCCGCGGTAGGCGAGCGTCACGCGCGCGCCGAGCCCGCGCAGGATGCCGGCGAACTCCACCGCGATGTAGCCGCCGCCGATCACCAGCACGCGCCGCGGCAGCTCGCGCAGCTCGAACGCCTCGTTGGAGGTGATGCAGAGTTCGGCGCCCGGGATCTCCGGCCGGCTCGGCGCGCCGCCGGTCGCGACGAGGATGTGGCGCGCGGTCACGCGGCGGCCCGCGACCTCGACGGTGTGCGGACCGACGATCGTCGCGCGGCCGTCGATCGTCTCGACCTTCGACTGCGCGAGCAGGTTGCGGTAGATGCCTTCCAGCCGTGCGATCTCGCGGTCCTTCGCGTCCATCAGCGCGGGCCACGAGAACTCGGCGCCGGCGATGCGCCAGCCGTAGCCGGCGGCGTCCTCGAAGTCCTGCGAGAAGTGCGCGGCGTAGGTGAACAGCTTCTTCGGCACGCAGCCACGGATCACGCAGGTGCCGCCGACGCGGTAGTCCTCGGCGAGCGCGACGCGCGCGCCGTGGCCGGCCGCGACGCGGCTCGCGCGCACGCCGCCGGAGCCGGCGCCGATCGTGAACAGGTCGTAGTCGTACTCGGCCATCGGCCGCTCCGTCGTGAGGGGGATACCGCATGCTGCGGCCGGCCGTGCGGGGCGGCAAGCCGACACCCCGCGGAACGGTCGCCCAGGGCGGGCGGCCCTGACGCCGCGCGTCCTCCGCGCGCCCGCGCGCGACGCTCCGGATCCCCTTCGCCGCGGTCCCGGCGCAGGTATGCTCGTCGCGCGCCGGCATGCCCATCGCGGCCCCGCCGCGCCGATCCCGCCCGACCCAGGAGCCCGACGATGCGCCGCATCCCACCCACCGTCCCCGCCGCCCCGCGCCGCGCGGCGGCCGTCGCCGCGGTGCTGGCGGGCCTGCTCGCGCTGGCCGCGCCCGCCCCGGACGCGCACGCCACCGAGCTGCCGATCTTCGATGCGCACGTGCACTACAGCCACGACGCGTGGCAGTCGCTGCCGCCGAAGGAGGCGGTCGCGCTGCTGCGCAAGGCGGGGCTGCGCAAGGCGATGGTGTCGAGCTCCTCGGACGACGGCACGCAGATGCTGTTCGCCGAGGCGCCCGACCTCGTGGTCCCGTCGCTGCGCCCGTACCGCACGCGCAGCGAGATCGGCACCTGGGTCCGCGACGAGACGGTGGTCGCGCACCTCGAGTCGCGCCTCGCGAGGCACCGCTACGCGGCGATCGGCGAGTTCCACGTCTACGGCGCCGACGCCGACCTGCCGGTGATGCGGCGGGTCGTGCAGCTCGCGCGCCAGCACGGGCTGCTGCTGCACCTGCACGGCGACGCCGAGGCGGTCGAGCGCGTGTTCCGCCAGGACCCGGGCGCGCGGATCCTGTGGGCCCACGCGGGCTTCGCGAGCCCCGCCGACGTGCGCGCGACGCTGCGCCGACATCCGATGCTGTGGGCCGACCTCGCGTTCCGCAGCGACCCCGCGTCGAACGACCGGGTGGCGCCCGACTGGCGCGACGCGTTCGTCGAGTTCCCGGATCGCTTCATGCTGGGCACCGACACGTTCACGCCGGAGCGCTGGTGGTACGTCACCGAGCACGCGGCCTGGGCGCGCCGCTGGCTCGCGGACCTGCCTCGCGAGCTCGCCGAGAGGATCGCGTGGCGCAACGCCGAGGCGATGCTCGCGAGCCGGCGTGCGCCGCTCGCGCCGTGATGCGCGTCGCCATCCCGGGGGGCGCCGTGCGCCCCCACCCGCGCCCGCCGGCGGCCGCTGCACGGTGGCCGCGCGCGCCGCGAGCCGTCGCGGCGCTGTCGCTGCTGCTCGCCGCATCGGGCCCGCCGGCGCTCGCGCCGCCCGCCCGCGCGCAGACCCCCGCGGCCGGCCCGTCCTGCGACCGCGCGGCGGCCGCACCGACCGATCGCCGGATCGCCGGGGACGCGCTCGATGTCGCCTGGCGCGTGTCCCTGGCGCCCGCGGTCGGCCGCCCGTTCGCGATCGAGTTCGCGCTGTGCCCGCGGGGCGGCGCGTCCGCCGCGATCGATCGCGTGAAGGTCGACGCGTGGATGCCCGCGCACCGCCACGGGATGAACTACGCGCCCACGCTGAGCGGCGCGCCGGGCGGCCCGATGCGCGCCGAGGGCCTGCTGTTCCACATGCCCGGTGCGTGGCAGGTGGTGTTCGAGCTGCGCCACGACGGCCGCGCGCTGCGGCTGGTCGACGACGTCGCGGTGAGGTGAGCGTCCGACGCGCACCGGCCCTCGCGGTCGCCGCCGCCTGCGCGGCGCTCGCGCTCGGCTGCCGCGCGCTGCCGGACTCGCCCACCACCGACGCCGGCACCACGCTCGGCCTGTCGGCCGACGAGGTCGCCGCGATCGTCTCGCACGGCCCGTGGCCGCCGGCGTTCGAGCCCGACCCCACGAACCGCGCGTCCGGCCGGCCCGCGGCGATCGAGCTCGGTCGGCGACTCTTCGACGATGCACGCGCGTCGCTCGACGGCACGCGCCGGTGCTCGACCTGCCATGACCCGGCGCGCGGCTTCGCCGATGGCCTGCCGCGCAGCCCGGGCGTCGACGGCCACCCGCTCGACCGCAACGCCATGGGGCTGCGCGACGCGCGCCTGGTCAACTGGTTCGGCTGGGACGGTGGCGCCGATTCGCTGTGGGCGTTCGTGCTTCGGCCGCTGCTCGATCCGCGCGAGATCGGCGCGGACGACACCCGCCTCGCGGCGCTGTTCGCCGGCGACCCGGCCCTCGCCTGCCTGCGTGAGGCAGCGTTCGGCGATGCGCCGCCCGACGCCGAGGCGCTGCGCGTGCAGGTCGCCAAGGCGATCGCGGCGTACGTCGAGACGCTGCAGTCGCCCCGCACCCGCTTCGACGCGCTGCGCGACGCGCTCGCGGCGCCTCCGGGCGACGCCGCCGCGCTCTCTGCGGCCCGCGCGTACCCTGCCGACGCGCTGCGCGGGCTGCGCCGCTTCGTCGGCGACGGGCGCTGCGCGGCCTGCCACGTCGGCCCGACGTTCACCAACGGCGAGTTCCACGACGTCGGACGCCCGTACATGGCCGCCCCCGGCCGGCCCGATCCGGGGCGGCACGGCGGCATCCGCGCGGTGCTCGCCGACCCGTACAACCGGCTCGGCCGCTGGACCGACGCCACCACGCCGGAGGCGGCGGTGCGGACCCGCCACCTCGCGCCCTCGCACCGCAACTTCGGCGAGTTCCGCACCCCCGGCCTGCGCGGCCTGTCGGACACCGCGCCCTACGGACACGACGGATCTATGACCACTCTGGACGAAGTGGTTGCCCACTATTCTGACCTGGACATCGAGCGCCTGCACGCCGACGGCGAGGCGCTGCTGCGCCCGCTGAAGCTCGACCCCGCGGCCCGCGCCGACCTGGTCGCGTTCCTGCGGACCCTGTCCGAGCCGGCCGGCCCGCCCGCCCGGGAGCCCGCCCCCTTGAGAACCGTCGCCGCCGCCCCGACCTGCGGACCATCAAGACGGACGCAGCCATGATCGACGCGAACCCCACCACCTTCCAGGCCGAGGTCATCGAGGCCTCGCACGACCAACCGGTACTGGTCGACTTCTGGGCCCCGTGGTGCGCGCCCTGCGGCGTGCTCGGACCGATCCTCGAGAAGCTGGAGCGCGAGGGCGGCGTCGCCTTCAAGCTCGTGAAGGTCGACGCCGACGACAGCCCGGCGCTGATGCAGGCCTGGGGCGTGCGCAGCCTCCCGACGGTCGTCGTCTTCCGCGGCGGCCGCCCGGTCGACCGGTTCGTCGGCGCCCGCCCGGAGGGCGAGGTCCGTGCGTTCGTCGCCCGCCTCGCGCCACGGCCCGGCGAGGACCTGCTGCAGCAGGCGCGCAACCTGCTGGCGCTCGGCGAATGGACGCGCGCGGCCGAGGTGCTGCGCACCGTGCTCGCGCTCAACCCGTCGCTCGACGCGGTCCGGGCCACCTATGTCCACGCGCTGCTGAGGCAGGGCGACCCGGCGCTCGCTCGGCACGCGTTCGAGCCGCTGCGCCCCCGCGCCCGCGCCGACCTGAAGCTCGCGGCGCTCGCGGCGATGATCGACGCCTCCGACGCGACCGCCGGCGTCGACGACGAGGCGCCGCTCCAGGCCGCGCTCGACGCCGCGCCGGCCGACCCGGCCGCACGGCTGCGACTCGCGCAGTGGCGGATGGCGCGCGGCCGGTGGCAGGACGCGATGGACGCGCTGCTGGACCTGGTGCGAATCGACCGCGCGTTCGGCGACGACGCGGGCCGTCGCGGCCTGCTCGCGGTCTTCGAGCTGTGCGACGACGCCGCACTGGTGCGCGACTATCGCCGGCGTCTGTCGGCCGGGCTGCACTGAGGCGCGAAGCCAGAGGTCTGCAGGCGGGCCGCTTGCTCGCGGCGCCAGCTGCGCCGCTTCCATGCGGTCAGCGCGCACACGCCGACGCAGCACCCGGTGTTGACGCCGTTGACCAGCGCCAGCCAGTCGTCGCCCAGGTTGACCCACGCGTATGCGGTGGTCGACGCGTTCGCCCCGATCCAGGTCCCCCAGGTCGCGTACGAGATCGCGGTCGCACCGTGGTCGTCGCGCGCGATGCGCCACAGCTGCGGCAGGTACGACCCCAGTCGCAGCAGGTTGAAGAACGAGAACGCGGCGAGCGTCGCGTCGGGCAGCGTCATGGCCGGGCGGATTCTCCGTACGCCCGCGGCGGGTACCATCCCGCATCGGCGGTAGGCACACCGCCCGCGCCGGCCTGGGATCGCCCGATGCAGTCACCCGCCCTGCGCCGCGTCGACGCGGCCGCCGAATACGACACCGCCGAGCGCTGCGCGATCCTCGAGCTGTCGAACGTCGCCGCCGATCCCGAGGTGTCGATCGCGCGCGCTCGCGTCGCGCCCGGCGTCGTCACCGCGTGGCACCGGCTGCGCGGCACCGCCGAGCGCTACCTGATCCTCGAGGGCCGCGGCCGCGTCGAGGTCGGCGGACTCGCGCCCGCCGAGGTCGGACCGGGCGACGTGGTCGCGATCCCGCCGATGTGTGCCCAGCGCATCGCCAACGTCGGTGACGGCGACCTGGTGTTCCTCGCGATCTGCACGCCGCGCTTCGTGCCCGATTGCTACGAGGCGCTCGAGTAGCGCCGCTCGGGACCGCCGCGCATGCGCGGCGAAACACCGGATCAGCTCTCGACGCCGCCGGCGCGCCCGCGCAGCGCCTTCACGCGGCCCCGCTGGGCCTTCTCGTCGAGCCGCCGCCGCTTCGAGGCGAGCGTGGGCTTCGTCGGCCGGCGCTCGATCGGCACCTCGGCCGCCGCGTCGACGATCACCTGCAGCCGCGCGATCGCGTCCTCGCGGTTCTTCTCGAGGCTGCGGAAGCGCTGCGCCTTGACGACGACCACGCCTTCGTCGCTGATCCGCGCGTCGCGCCGCTCGAGCAGCCGCGCCTTCACGTCCTCGGGCAGCGACGAGGCTCGCACGTCGAAGCGCAGGTGGATCGCGTTCGAGACCTTGTTGACGTTCTGCCCGCCCGCGCCCTGCGCGCGGATCGCGGTCAGCTCGATCTCGGCCTCGCGGACCGTGGCGCGACTCATGGGACGGGCCGCCCGGACGCGGCGCGCAGCCGCCTCCCGCGGTCGGTCTCCTCGACCTGCGGCGCGGGACTCGCGCCGGGCTCGGGATCGAGCACGATCTCGCGCGAGAAGAGGTCGTCGGCGATCCGCGCGACGCGCTCGGTGTCCCACCAGGCGTAGGCCGCGACCGCGGCCGCGCCGAGGCCGGGCACCCAGCGGCTCGCCGCCTTCGCGACCATCTGGTGGCTGATCTGCATGCCGAGCCGCGTCGCGATCGATTGCAGCGCCGAGACCGTCAGGCGGTGGACGATCGCGCGCTGGCCGCCGCGCACGACGACGTCGCGCAGCACGTGCGAGGCCGTGTGGCGGAACAGGCACCAGAGCATCTGCTCGCGCGTGAGCGACCCGCTGCGACCGCGCGCGCCGGCGATGTCGGCGACCAGCTGCGCCTGGATCCGCCAGATCGCGATCAGGTCGGGCACGAGCGTCAACACGCCGAGCGGACCGGGAGGCAGCGCGAGCCCGCCCGAGATCGCCGCCGCGCGGCGGGCGGCGGCGCGCGCCAGCTCGCGCACGCGGGCGTCGGGGTCGGCGACCGGCGTTTCGCGCGTCTCGGGCACGCGCGAGACGACCGCGACGATCGCGTCGCCGACGGCCGTGCCCGCGCCACCCGCCATGTCCTCAGGCGCGGCCATCGGCGAAGGGCGCGAGCAGGCCCGCGCGCTGACGGTGCATCGGCGTCATTTCACCCGCATCATAGAGAACTCGCGGGCCGTAAGGCGTCCGTCAGCCGGATGCGGCATGCTCGCGCTCGAACCGAAGCACCCCGTCACAGGCCGAATCAGGGAGAGCCGACATGAGGGAAGTCGTCGTCGTCAGCGCGGTCCGCACCGCGATCGGAACCTTCGGGGGCAGCCTGAAGGACGTGCCGCCCACCCAGCTCGCGGCGCTGGTGGTCCGCGAGGCCGTGGCCCGCGCCGGCGTGCAGCCGAGGCAGGTCGGCGCGGTGGTGTTCGGCCACGTGATCAACACCGAGCCGAAGGACATGTACCTGTCGCGCGTCGCCGCGATCGACGGCGGCCTCTCGCAGGACGTGCCCGCGATGAACGTCAACCGCCTGTGCGGCTCCGGCCTGCAGGCGATCGTCTCGGCCGCGCAGAGCGTGATGCTCGGCGACGCCGACGTCGCGATCGGCGGCGGCGCCGAATCGATGAGCCGCGGCCCGTACGTCGTACCGAGCGCCCGCTGGGGCGCGCGGATGGGCGACTTCAAGACGCTCGACATGATGACCGGCGCGCTGCACGACCCGTTCGACGTGATCCACATGGGCGTGACCGCGGAAAACGTCGCGGCGAAGTTCGGCATCACCCGCGCAGACCAGGACGCGCTGGCGCTCGAGAGCCACCGACGCGCCTCCGCCGCAAGCCGGGCCGGCTACTTCAAGGACCAGATCGTCCCGGTGGAGCTCAAGTCGAAGAAGGGCGTCGTGCTGTTCGACACCGACGAGCATGTCCGCCACGACGCGACCCTCGACGACCTCTCGAAGCTGAAGCCGGTGTTCCTCAAGGAGAACGGCACGGTCACCGCCGGCAACGCCTCGGGCATCAACGACGCGGCCGCCGCGGTCGTGCTGATGGAGCGGCAGGCAGCCGAGCGCGCGGGCCTGAAGCCGCTGGCGCGACTGATGTCCTACGGACACGCCGGCGTCGATCCGAAGATCATGGGCATCGGTCCGGTGCCTGCCTCGCGCAGCGCGCTCGAGCGCGCCGGCCTGCAGGGCGACCAGCTCGACGTGATCGAGTCGAACGAGGCGTTCGCCGCGCAGGCCTGCGCGGTGACCCGCGAGCTCGGCCTCGATCCGAAGAAGGTCAACCCGAACGGCTCGGGCATCTCGCTCGGCCACCCGATCGGCGCCACCGGCGCGATCATCGCCACCAAGGCGATCCACGAGCTGCACCGCGTCGGCGGCCGCTACGCGCTGGTGACGATGTGCATCGGCGGCGGCCAGGGCATCGCCGCGATCTTCGAGAAGCTCTGACCGGCCCCCGCGGTCCGGCGGGCTGGCCCGGCGCGGTCCCGCGGTGCGATGATCGGCGCCCCGCCCCGGTCCGCTCGGTCATGTCCGATACGCCCGCCTCCGCCCCGCCCCCGCCCGATCGCCACCGCGCCTGGGTCGCCGACGCGATCGCCGCGCTCCGCGCCGAGCTCTCGCGCTCGGCCGACACCCACCTGCCGAAGCTGCCGCTGCCGGCGAGCCCGGCGTCGACCTGTACCTGAAGGACGAGTCGACGCATCCCACCGGCAGCCTCAGGCACCGGCTCGCGCGCTCGCCGTTCCTCGACGGCCTGGTCAACGGCACGCTGCGCGAGGGCACGCCGGTGATCGAGGCCTCGTCGGGCAGCACCGCGATGCCGGAGGCCTGCTTCGCGCGGCTGCTCGGCCTGCCCTTCGTCGCGGTGGTGCCGCCGACCACCGCGTCGCGCAAGCTCGAGCAGATCGTGCTGCTGGGCGGCGAATGCGTGCGCGTGCCGGCCTGGGTCGTCGTGGGCGCGGGCACCGGCGGCACCTCGGCCACGCTCGGGCGCTGGGTCCGCTACCGGCCGAGCTACGCGGCCACGCGGATCGCGGTGGCCGATCCGGAGTTCTCGGTGTTCCACGCGTACCACCGCGACGGCGACGCGTCGATCACCAGCCCGCGCCGCCGCGCGGCCGGCTCACACGAACGGCGGCTCGATGCCTTCGTCGGCGAGCACTCGCCGCATCGCGGGACGATCGAGCATCCGCCCGAGGTAAGCGCCGAGCGCGGGCCGGGCGCGCGCCGGATGCGCGAAGCCGCGTGTCCAGCGGCACAGCGTGAACGCGTACGGATCCACGATCGAGAACGCCTCGCCGAGCATCCACGGCGCACGGTGCGCCGCCAGGTGCGCGTCGAGTTGGTCGAGCATCGGGCCCACCTTCGCCTCGGCGTGCCGGCGCACCTGGTCGACGCCGGACGCGTTGCCCGAGTCGACCCAGCGATCCGGGTAGAAGTACGCGAGCAGCGTCGGCTGCAGGGTGGCCGACAGCCAGGCCACCCACTTGTAGGCGTGCGCGCGTGCGGCGGTGCCGACCGCCGGCGCGAGGCCGACCTCGGGGAACGCGTCGGCGAGGTGCCAGACGATCGCCGCGGTCTCGTAGAGCACGATCTCCTCGGGGCCGCGCGCGTCGATCAGCACCGGGATCAGGCCGTTGGGGTTCAGCTTCAGGTAGTCCGGCGCCTTGTGCGCGTCGCGGTCGCGGTCGACGTGCACCCAGTCGAAGGGCACGCCGAGTTCGCGCAGCACGAGATGGGGGATCATCGCCGCGGTGGCGGGATGGCCGAACAGGCGCAGCCCGCCGTGCGCGTCGCGCGGGCCGCTCATCGCGTCCGCGCCCGGATCCAGTCGCAGGCGCGGTCCACCGCGCGGTCCGCGCCGTCGAGCACGCCGCCCCAGTTGAAGAAGCCGTGGTGCATGCCGGCGCAGCGCTCCGCCTCGACCGGCACGCCGGCCTCGCGCAGCCGCGCGGCGAAGGCCTCGCCCTCGTCGCGCAGCACGTCGTACTCGGCGGTGAGCACGAGCGCCGGCGGCAGGCCGCGCAGGTCGGGCGCGCGCAGCGGCACGGCCTGCGGCGACAGGCGGGCCGCCGCGTCCGCGTCGAGCGGGCCGCCGAGGTAGTGGTCCCAGAACCAGCCCATCACCGCGCTCGTGAGGCCGTAGCCTTCGGCGCATTGCGCGTAGGAGGCGAAGCCCGCGGTGTGATGGTCGGTCACCGGATAGATCAGCAGCTGGCCGGCCGCCTTCGGGCCGCCCTCGTCGCGCAGGCGCAGCCCGACCGCGGCTGCGAGGTTGCCGCCCGCGCTGTCGCCGGCGAGCACGACCCGCGCCGGATCGGCGCCCAGCGCGGCCGCGTTCGCGAACGCCCAGCGGGTGGCCGCCGCGCAGTCGTCGGGCGCCGCGGGGAAGCGGTGCTCGGGCGCGAGGCGGTAGTCCACCGAGACGACGACCGCGTCGCTGCCCAGCGCGAGTCGGCGGCAGACCGCGTCGTGGGTGTCGAGGTCGCAGACCACCCAGCCGCCGCCGTGGTAGTAGACGACCAGCGGGCGCGGACCGGTCGCGGCCGCGTCGGGCACGTAGACCCGGATGGGGATCGGGCCGGCGGGCCCGTCGACGGACCGGTCCTCGGTGCGGACCGGCGCGGCGGGCTTCGGGATCAGCTTCGCCGAGGACTCGGCGTAGGCGCGGCGGCCGACGTCGACCGGCAGCGTGTTCAGCGCGGGGCGGCCGACGACCAGCTGGTCGAGCAGCGCGCGGACCTGGGGATCGAGCGGCATCGCGGGGTCACTCCACCTTTCCGATGCGTCGGACCACCTCCGACAGCACCTCGTTCTCGTGATCGTAGAAGCGCGCGAACTCCGGCGCGTCCAGGTACTGCAGCGGCGTGCCCAGGGTCTCGAAGCGCTGCTGCAGCTGCGCGTCCGACAGGATCGCCTTCGAAGCCGAACGCAGCCGCGCCACGACCGGCTCGGGCGTGCCGGCCGGCACGAAGAGCCCGGCCCACTGCGTGAACTCCACGTCCAGGCCGAGTTCCTTCAGCGTCGGCACTTCGGGCAGCGCCGCGAGCCGCGAGCCGCCCCAGGAACCCAGCACGCGGACCTTGCCGGCCTTCAGGTGCTGGACGATCGACGAGGGCCCGGTGGCCAGCGCGTCCACCTGACCGCCGAGCAGGCCCACCACCGCCGGCCCGGCGCCGGTGTAGGGCACGTGCAGCAGCTTCACGCCGGCGCGACCCGCCAGCATCTCCATCGGCACGTGCATCGTGCCGTAGTTGCCCGAGGAGCCGTACGGGATCTGCCCGGGGCGCTTCCTCGCGTCGGCGACGAAGTCGGCCAGCGTCTTCCACGGCGCGTCGGCGCGGACCGCGAGCACCACCGGGTCCGCGGTGAAACGCGCCACCGGTACGAGATCGCGGAACCCGTACATCGCCGGCCGGCCGAGCACGCGGTCGGCCTCGGGCAGGATCGAGATCGACGACAGCGCCACCAGCAGCGTATGGCCGTCGGGCTTCGAGCGCGCCACCTGCTGCATGCCGAGGCCGCCGCCCGCGCCCGCCTTGTTCTCGACCACCACAGGCTGGCCGAGCTGCCTCTCGAGCGCGGCCGCGACCGGGCGGCCCACCAGGTCGGCGACGCCGCCCGGCGGGAAGGGCACGACCATCGTGACCGGACGCGACGGGTACGCCGCGTCCTGCCCGCGCGCGACGCCCGGCATCACGCCGGCAAGCGCGGCTCCGGCCGCGGCGACCACCACGCGCCGCCGCGCGGTCGAGGCCGCTCCGGCCCCGCGCGGCTCGCGCGTCGCCGCGTTCGCACGGCACCGCGAGGACCGGGCGCTCATTCGCGCCGCCCTCAGGGCTGCAGCACCACGCGGCCGACGACGCGTCCGGCCGCGAGGTCCTCCAGCGACGCGTTGACCTGGTCCAGCGGCCGCAGCGTCAGCGGGATCTGCGGCAGCTCCACGCGCTGCGCGAGCGCCATGAGCTCGCGCAGCTCGTTCAGCCCCGCGACGTACGAGCCCTGAACCGCCATCGACTTCAGCGGGAACATCGGCACGGGCGTGCGGAACTCGCCGCCGAACAGACCGACGATCACCACCGTGCCGCCGCGCCGCACGATCGCCACGCCCATCGCCGAACTCGACTCGCCGCCGACGAAGTCGACGACGCCGAGCACGTTGTTGCCGGTCGTCTTCAGGATCGTGCGGGTCGCGTCGGCCGAGGCCGGATCGACGACGAGCGCGGCGCCGTAGCGCTGCGCGGTCTCCCGCTTCGCGGGGTCGGGGTCGACCGCGACCACCTTCGCCTTCGACAGCGCCGACAGCAGCGCGACCGCGGTCATGCCGACGCCCCCGCAGCCGATCACCGCGATCCAGTCGTCCGAGCCGGCCTCGGGCAGCTTGCGGATCGCGCCGTACGCGGTGATGCCGGCGCAGGCGAAGGTCGCCGCGCGCGCCGGATCGAGCGTGCCGACCGGCACGAGGTAGCGCTCGTGCGGCACGCGGACCAGGTCGGAGTAACCGCCGGGCAGCTGAATGCCCAGGTTGCGCGCACCCCGGTTGCACAGGTGGTCGTTGCCCGACAGGCAGGTCGGGCACTCGCCGCAGCCCAGCCACGGGTAGACGACCACGCGGTCGCCGAGCTTCACGTCGGTCACGTCGGGGCCGACCTCGACGACCTCGCCGCCGATCTCGTGGCCCATCGTCACCGGCAGCTTCGTGCCGGCGCGCTCGAGCGACGACAGCTTGCCGCCGCCCATGTCGAATCCGCCCTGCTGGATGTGCAGGTCGGAGTGGCAGATGCCGCAGTGCGTGACCCGCACCGTGACCTCGCGGCCGGCGGGCGCCTCGAGGCGCTCCTCGATCCGCTCGAGGGCGGCGCCCCACTTCGGGAACGCCCAGCGGTGCGCGCAGCGATAGTCCATCGGCGTGTCTCCCTGTCTCGATGTCGACGAGCTGGCATCATGCACCGGGCGCCGCCGGTTGGCGACCGCGGCGCCCGCCTCGCGGAACCGCGGCCCGGCGGGCTCAGGCGGTCGCGGTCGTGTCGCACGCGCGCGGCAGCGCGACGACGAAGCACGCACCCCGCCCCGGGCCTTCGCTGCTCGCGCTGACGGTGCCCCCGTGCAGCTCGACCAGCTGGCGGACCAGCGACAGGCCGATGCCGAGACCGCCCTGCGCGCGGTCTCGGCTCGACTCGACCTGCGTGAACAGCTCGAACACGCGCTCGAGCTGGTCGGGCGGCAGACCGATGCCGGTGTCGCACACGCGCACGCGCACCGCATCCGGGGCGTCCTCCACCTCGACCTCGATCTCACCGCCCGGGTCGGTGTACTTCGACGCGTTCGACAGCAGGTTCTCGAAGACCTGGGCGAGCCGCACGCCGTCGGCGAGCACCACCGGCGCGGTGTCCGGCAGCCGCAGCCCGAGCCGCTGCCGGCGCTGCTCGATCGCCGGGCGCACCGCCTCGACCGCATCGGCGACCGCGTCGGCGACCGACACCGGCCCGCGGTGCAGCGCGATCTTTCCCTGGGTGATGCGCGACACGTCGAGCAGGTCGTCGACGAGGCGCGTGAGCCGGCGGACCTGCCGGTCGGACATCTCGACCGCCAGACGCTGCGGCGTGCCCCCGGGCAGCGTGCGCGAGAGCACGTTCATCGCGTTTCGCAGCGGCACGAGCGGGTTGCGCAGCTCGTGCGCGAGCATCGCGAGGAACTCGTCCTTGCGACGATCGGCCTCGCGAAGCGCCTCGACCGCGTACTCGCGGGCGTGCTCCTTGTCACGCTGCACGCGGCTCGCCTCGCGCAGCGACGCGAACAGCGTCGAGACCTGGCGGATCGACGAGCGGCGCTCGGCGATCGGGTCGCCGTCTGCGAGGCCCCGCGCGTCGGTCGCGACCGCGTCGATCGCCGCCGAGATCCGCCGCCCGAGCGACAGGCTCAGCCCGACGCCCAGTGCGAGCACCACGAGCCCGAACGCGAGCAGCCCGCCGAACGAGCGCTGCAGCGGCGCGTCGGCCACGCCGACCGGCACCCCGATCGTGACCGTCCAGCCCGAGGGCATGCGCTCCCACGCGGCGAGGACCGCGGCGCCGTCGAGCGTGACCAGCCTGCGCGTGCCGCGCTCCGGGCTCGCCGCGAGCGCGGCGCGCAGGTCGTCGGTGACCGGGTGGCCGAAGAAACGGGCCGCCTCGCGGCTGCGCGCGACGATCCGCAGCTGCCGGTCGGCGACCGAGGCGAGCGCACCGTTGCGGTACAGCTGCTCGCCGACGAAGCGCGACAGCACCTCGTAGCTCAGGCCCGCGGTCAGCACCCACCCGACCCCGCCGCCCCGCATCACCGGCACTGCGACGCCGATCGCGCGCTCGCCGGTGCGCTGGCTCTGGTAGACGTCCGACACCTGCGGCCGCCCGGTCTCGACGGTCGCGCGGATGTGCGGCAGGTCGATGTGGATCCCCGGCCGCGGCACGAACGGCAGCGCTGCGTTGAGCACGACCGCGCCGCCGCGGTCGATGACCGCGACGTTGTCCCAGCCGTCGTTGCGCGCGACGAGTTCGCGCGCGTAGGCGTGGAATGCCGCGAGGTCCTGCTCGACCAGGGTCGGGAACTCGGCGATCCGCTGCAGCTCGCGGATCGAGCCGGCCACCTCGCGGTCGAGCGCGACCGCGAGCGTCGTCGCCATCTGCTGCAGGTCGCGCCGCGCTTCGGCCTGACCGTTCTGCCAGACCAGGTGCAGCAGCCACAGCGCGAACGCGATCAGCGGCAGCGTCGCGAGCGCCGGCAGCATGACGAGCAGCGTCTGCAGGCTGATCGTCCTCGATCCCCGCGACGTCGCCTCGCCTTGCTTCGCCCTGCTGCGCACCGAGCGAGTGTAGTCAAGAAAAGCGCGGGGGCCGTCAGGGCGAGGGAACGGTCGCCCGTGCGGCGCACGCTCCCGGCAACCATGCCGGGACCCCGTGAGCCGGCCCCCGGCTCACGCTTGCCACACCGCGTAGCCCTCCGCGCGCAGGCCGAGCGCGAGCTCGACCTCCATCTCGCGCGCCGCCGCGTAGGGCATCGGGTTCGCATACGCGTAGAGATCGGGCAGTAGTCGCAGCCCGTGCGCGCGCACGAACCGGTTCGCCTTGACACCCGCCTTGTGCCGCGCGAAGCGCAGCTCGGGCGTGAGGCCGGTCATGCCGACGTAGACGCACGGGCGCGCCGCGTTCCAGTCGGGATTGGCCTGGGCGAACCGACGGTCGTTCATCACGACGTCGTCGAGCAGCACGACGTAGACGTGGTGGCGGTGGCGGGCCACGGCCGCGCGCTCAGCGCCCGAGCAGCCCGCGCAGCGCGCCGCTCGCCGCGTCGATCACGCGCCGCCCGGCACCGCCGACGCCGCGCGCCGGGTCGCCGAGGCCGACGCCGAGCCTCTCGGCGAGGCCGGCGGCGACGCGCACGGCGGGGTCCTCCGACAGCGAGAAGCGCGGGTCGTCGAGGCGCCCGCCGAGCACGAAGGCGAGCTCGAGCCCGGCCGCCTCGAGCAGGCAGGGCTGCAGTGCGACGAGGTCGAGGTCGCGCAGCGTCGTGCGCAACTGCGAGTCGCGCATCGACGGAACCGGCCAGCCTTCGATCGACACCCGACCGTCGTACGCGGGCGAACGTCCGGCAGCGGCCTTCACCTTGTCGTCGAGGCGCAGCCGCGTGCGCGCGTCGGGCGCCGGCAGCACCAGCCCAAGCGGCGTCGACAGCTCTGGCACGACGACCACACGCCGCGCGGCCAGCGTCTCCCGTGCCGGCCAGCCCCCGGGCGCCGCGACGCTCAGGCGCTCGATCTCGACGCGGCCGGGCCGGGTCCGCACCGCCACGATCGCGGCCACGCGGACGGTGCGCGTGCACGCGGGGATCTCGCGCGATCGCGAGGCGACGGCGGGACGGTCGGACTCGGACATCGGTCGCGACGATCGGGGGACGCACCGCGCAGTGGCACCACGCGGCGCGCCGGGCTCATCTCACTTGAGCGGCTTGAAGCGCAGCCGGTGCGGCCTCGCGGCTTCCTCGCCGAGGCGGCGACGCTTGTCGGCCTCGTACTCCTGGTAGTTGCCGTCGAAGAACGTCCACTGCGAGTCGCCCTCCGCCGCGAGGATGTGCGTCGCGATGCGGTCGAGGAACCAGCGGTCGTGCGAGATCACCATGATGCTGCCGGCGAAGTCGAGCAGCGCGTCTTCCAGCGCGCGCAGCGTCTCGACGTCGAGATCGTTCGACGGCTCGTCGAGCAGCAGCACGTTGCCGCCGGTGAGCAGCGTCTTGGCGAGATGCAGCCGGCCGCGCTCGCCGCCGGACAGCGAGCCGACCAGCTTCTGCTGGTCCTGGCCCTTGAAGTTGAAGCGGCCGATGTAGGCGCGCGACTGGATCTCGAAGCGCCCGACGGTGAGGATGTCGGCACCGCCCGAGACCGCCTCCCAGACGTTCTTGTTCGCTTCCAGCGCGTCGCGCGACTGGTCGACGTAGGCGAGTTGCGCCGTCGGGCCGACCCTGACCTCGCCCGAGTCGGGCTTCTCGATGCCGGTGATCATCCGGAAGATCGTCGACTTGCCGGCGCCGTTCGGGCCGATGATGCCGACGATCGCGCCCGGCGGCACCTTGAAGCTCAGGTTGTCGATCAGCAGCCGGTCGCCGAAGGCCTTGCTGACGTTGACGAACTCGATGACCTCGTTGCCCAGCCGCTCGCCGACCGGGATGAAGATCTCGGCGGTCTCGTTGCGCTTCTGGTACTCGTGCGAGGCGAGCTCCTCGAAGCGCGCGATCCGGGCCTTGCTCTTCGCCTGGCGGCCCTTCGGGTTCTGGCGGACCCACTCGAGCTCCTTCTTCAGCGCCTTCTGGCGGGCGGACTCGGAGGCCTCCTCGTTCTTCAGCCGGTTCTGCTTCTGCTCGAGCCACGAGCTGTAGTTGCCCTTCCAGGGGATGCCCGAGCCGCGGTCGAGCTCGAGGATCCACTCGGCGGCGTTGTCGAGGAAGTAGCGGTCGTGGGTGACGCCGACCACCGTGCCCGGGAAGCGGTGCAGGAACTGCTCGAGCCAGTCGACCGACTCGGCGTCCAGGTGGTTGGTCGGCTCGTCGAGCAGCAGCATGTCGGGCTTTGACAGCAGCAGCTTGCACAGCGCGACGCGGCGCTTCTCGCCGCCCGACAGCGGACCGATCTTCGCGTCCCACGGCGGCAGGCGCAGCGCGTCGGCGGCAACCTCCAGCATGCCCTCGGTGTTGTCGCCGCCGCTGGTGGAGATCACCGCCTCGAGCTCGGCCTGC
This sequence comes from Burkholderiales bacterium, assembly GCA_020248665.1. Lineage (GTDB taxonomy): Bacteria > Pseudomonadota > Gammaproteobacteria > Burkholderiales > Burkholderiaceae_E > UBA4615. Next base: position 54,000 of record JADCHE010000043.1, read on the forward strand.
TCGGTCGCGAGCTTGTCGAAGTCGGCGTCGGGCTCGGCGTAGGCCGCGTAGATCTCGTCGAGCCGCTTCTTCGCGGCGGCGATCTGGCCGAGCGCGCTCTCGACCTCCTCGCGCACGGTCTTGTCGGCGTCGAGCTGCGGCTCCTGCGGCAGGTAGCCGATCTTGATGCCGGGCATCGGCGTGGCCTCGCCCTCGATGTCCTTGTCGACGCCGGCCATGATCTTCAGCAGCGTCGACTTGCCCGAGCCGTTCAGGCCGAGCACGCCGATCTTGGCGCCCGGGAAGAACGACAGCGAGATGTCCTTGAGGATCTGGCGCTTGGGCGGGACGATCTTGCCCACGCGGTTCATGGTGAAGACGTACTGGGCCATCGTGGCGTGCTCGGTCGGATCGGGGGTCGGAGCGCATTGTACCGGGCGGCGTGCGTGCGGCCGCGCGACGGCGGGCCCGCCGCGCGGGGTCCGGCGCGCCAGCGCGCGTCAGGACTCGTCCCAGTCCTTCCAGTCGATGCCGAAGCGTTCCCGGTAGCGGTTGACCGCGCTGCCGACGGTCTCCTCGTAGTGCCCGGCGTCGAAGCGGCCGGACAGCCCCAGGTGCACGAGCCGGTCCTTGACCGGGCCCTTGAGCCCGGCGAAGTGCAGCTCGACGCCCGCGCGCTGAAGCGCTGCGTCGAGCTCGACGAGCACGTCGGCCGCGGTCACGTCGACGTCCACGATCGCGTCGGCGGCGACCAGCACCATCCGGACCCCCGGCCCGGCCCGGGCGACCTCGGCGAGGACCTCGTCGTGGAACAGCTCGGCGTTGGCGAAGAACAGCGGCGCGTCCCAGCGGAAGATCACCAGCCCCGGCACCGCGCGGCCCTCGGGGTGGCGCGAGGCGTCGTGGTAGCCCTTGCGGCCGTCGACGCGCACCAGCGTGGCGCGGTACGGGTGCCACGCCTTGCGGACGACCACCGCCATCGACAGCACGATCGCCAGCCCGATCCCCTCGATGACGCCAACCAGCGCGACGCCGAGAAAGCTCGCGAGCGACAGCAGGCACTCGATGCGCCGCTGCCGCCACAGCGCGAACATGCCCCGCACATCGGCGAAGCTCAGGCATGCGGCGATGACCACAGCCGCGAGCGCGGCCTGCGGCAGGTCCTGCAGCAGCGCGGGCGCGAGGAGCAGCAACGCGACGATCGTCGCGGCGCCCACCAGGCCGGTCAGCTGCGTGCGCGAGCCGGCAGCCTCGGCGACCGGCGTGCGCGACGCGCTGCTGCTCACCGGGAAGCCCTGCAGCAGGCCGGTGGCGAGGTTCGCCGCGCCGAGCGCGAGCATCTCGCGGTTCGGGTCGGCGCGGTAGCCGCCGCGCGCGGCGAGCGCGCGCGACAGCACGCTGGTGTCGGCGAAGGACAGCAATGCGATCGCGATCGCGCCGGGCGCGAGCTGCGCGAGATCGCGCCAACCGACCCAGGGCACGCGCAGCGCGGGCAGCCCCTGCGGCAACGGCCCGAGCACCGCGAGCCCAAGCGCCGACAGCTCGAGCGCGGCCGACGCGAGCGTCGCGCCCGCCACCGCGATCAGCACGCCCGGCCAGCGCGGCAGGAACCGGCGCGTCGCGAGGACGACCGCGAGCGCGGCACCACCGACCGCGAGCGCCAGGCCGTCGACCTCGCGCTCGACGACGCCGCGCACGAGCCCGGCGACACGGCCGAACAGCGTGTCCGCGTCGACCTCGACGCCGAGCAGCTTCGGCAGCTGCCCGACCATCACGGTCAGCGCGATCGCGTTGAGGAAGCCGATGCGGATCGGCTTGGAGAACAGGTCCGCGAGCCCCCCGAGCCGCGCCAGGCCGAAGGCAAGCTGGCACGCGCCGGTCAGCAGCGCAAGCGCGCCGGCGAGCGCGACCGCACGCTCGACGCTGCCGGCGGCGAGCGGCAGCACCGTCGCGGCGATCACCGCGGCGAAGGTCGAGTCGGGTCCGAGCACCATGATCCGGGAGGGGCCGAGCAGCGCGTAGACCGCGAGCGGCACGATCGTCGCGTACAGCCCGTGGATCGCCGGCAGGCCCGAGGCGACCGCGTAGCCCATGCCGACGGGGATCAGCACCGCGGTCAGCGCCAGGCCGGCGAGCACGTCGTGCGGGAGCCACTCGCGCCGATAGCCGCGCAGCATCTCGAGGCCGGGCAGGCCGCCCCGCGCGGCGCCGGGCGCCGGGCGCGCGGGATCGGGCGGCGGCACGGCGGCGCGTGCGTCGGGGGGCGGTCCGGTCGGGTCGGGCGTGGTCATCGGCGGCGGGGCGAGCCGCCAGTGTGCCGCAACCGGCCACGCCGATCCGCCCGCCCGCGCGCGGCGCGGTTAGCATCGGGACTCGCCGAACCGAGGAGGAGACCCCGATGAACGCACCGACCCCGCCGCGCGACGCCGCGACCGACCCCGCCGCGCCGATGCGCTTCGCCGTGAGCCACGCGAGCCCCGAGGCGTTCGTCGCCGACGGCCTGCGTCCGTACTTCGAGTACCGCGACCTCGGCATCCGCGCCTCGACCGGCGGCGCCGCCGTGATGCACGTGATCCGCGCGCGCGGGGGCCACCAGGCGACCGGCGAGTGGCACCGCCACGCGGTGCAGCTGCAGCTGGTCTACGTGCTGCGGGGCTGGGTGCGCTTCGAGTACGAGGGGGTCGGCGAGGTGCGGCTGGAGGCCGGCTCCTGCGTGCACCAGCCGCCGGGCATCCGCCACCGCGAGATCGAGCACTCGGCCGACCTCGAGCTGATCGAGCTCGTGCTGCCGGCCGACTTCGAGACCACGCCCGCCTGAGCCCGGAGGCCACGATGGAGTGCGTGACCACGGAACGGCGAGGGCGCGTCGCGATCGTCCGCCTCGACCGCGGCGACGGGCGCAACGCGCTGTCGCTGGAGGCCTGCCGCCAGCTGACCCGCGCGGCGCGCGCCTTCGACGACGACCCCGACGTGTCGGCGGTCGTGCTGACCGGCACCGCCGGTGTCTTCAGCGTCGGGGCCGACCTGAAGGACGAGGAGCTGCGGCGCTCGCGCGAGGCGCGGCTCGCCGAGCGCCGGCTCGCGATGCAGACCGGCGGCCGGATGTGCCGCGCGTGGGCCGAGATCGAGGCGATGACCATCGTCGCGATCGAGGGCTGGTGCATCGGCGGCGGCGCCGCGCTGTCGGTCGCCTGCGACCTGCGCGTCGCCGGCGAGGGCGCGACCTTCTACGTGCCCGAGATCGAGCGCGGCATGAACCTGTCGTGGAATGCGGTGCCGCGCATCGCGCATCTGGTGGGCCCCGCGCGCGCCAAGCGCATCGCGGTGCTCGCGGAGAAGCTCGACGCCGCGGGCGCGCTCGACTGGGGGCTGGTCGACCGCGTCGCGCCGCGCGGCGGCGCGCTCGAGGCCGCGCTCGAGTTCGCCGAGCGGGCGGCGAGCCTGCCGCCGGTGCAGCTGCGGATGATCAAGCAGGCGGTGGACGCCGCGGTCGGCGCGCTCGACCGCTCGACGAGCCACGCCGACTTCGACCAGTTCGCGCTCGCGGCACAGTCGGGCGACTACGCCGAGGGCATGACGTCGTTCCTCGAGCGGCGCCCGCCGAAGTACACCGGCGCCTGACCCGGTGGCCGGCCCGGTCCGTCGGGCCCGCGCCGCCGACCCGCGGCGACCGCGGCGACCGCGCGGCGGGCGGTGACTTCGAGAGCGCCTCGAGCGCGATCATCGCACCGGCCCCCGGACGGTTCTCCACGGTCACCGGCTGGTTCACCTTCGTCGCCAGGAACTCGCCGTACTGGCGGGCGTAGGCGTCGGTGAGCCCGCCGGGCGGGAATCCGACGAAGATCCGGATCGGCTTGCTCGGCCAGCCGGCTGCGCCTTGCGCGCGGGCGGCGAACGGCAGCGGCGAGGCGCGGCGGGAACACGTCCCAGCGGACGACCGGGCCGCACGGATGGGCCGCGGGGCTCGCACTCAGGCCGTCGCGAGCGGCACCTTGCGCGCCGGCGGAGGGAACGCGCGGTCGAGCGCGGCGAGCTGCTCGACCGACAGCCGCAGCGCCGCGGTCGCGACGTTCTCCTCGACGCGCGCGACCGAGGCGGTCTTGGGAATCGCGATGACGCCCGCGCCGTGCGGGCCCGGCGCGAGCAGCCACTCGAGCGCGACCTGCGCGGGCGTCGCGCCGAGTTCGCGCGCGATCGGTGCGAGCGCAGGGTGCTCGACGAGCCGTCCCTCGTCGAGCGGGCAGTAGGCCATCGCCGGCACCGCCCGCGCGCCCATCCACGGGAAGAGGTCGAAGGCCGCACCGCGCCGCGACAGCGCGTAGCAGACCTGGTTCGTCGCGCAACGTGCGCCGCCGGGCAGCGCGGCGAGCTCGCGCATCCCGTCGACGTCGAAGTTGGAGACGCCCCACGCGCCGATCTTGCCCTGCGCGACGAGTCGCTCGAACGCCTCGACCGTGGCGGCGAGCGGATGTCGGCCCGGCCAGTGCAGCAGGCAGAGGTCGATGCGCTCGCGCCGCAACCGCCTCAGGCTGCGCTCGCACGCGGGGACCGTCCCGGCGGCCGATGCGTTCGACGGCAGCACCTCGAGACGACGAACGGACGGTCGCCGAGGCCGGCGATCGCTTCGCCGACGACCCTCTCCGCGCCGCCGTCGGCGTACATCTCGGCGGTGTCGACCAGCGCACGGTGACGGCGCTCGCGACGGGCGCGCTGCCGTTCGCGACCGGCGAGGCGGTGCACGTCGACGGCGGGCTGCATGTCGCGCGGCTGTAGGGGGGCCTCGGGTGCAGCTGGAGCGAGCGTGCAGCAGCCGGAGCCGGGGATGCGGCCGCCGGGGCGTGGACGATGCCGCTCGGGCGCGCGCCGGACGGCCGCCGCGGCGGGCCCGGAGCCGCCGGTCAGCCGCGCGGCACGATCCGCGCGCCGGTCAGCTGCTCCTGTGCCTCGACGAGCGAGGGCACGAACTTGCGGCCGTGGCCGAGTGCGCTCGCGAGCGCGAGCGACTGGTGGACCGCCTCGCCGACGACCGTCGGGATCGACAGCCCTTCGGCCAGGTGCGTGTAGTAGCGGACGTCCTTGCGAGCGTTGTCGAGCTCGAACCTGAGCCCGGCCAGGTCGCCCGTCAGCGTCTTGGCCATCGCCTGGAACAGGCCCGAGTTCACCGCGCCGGCCGACACCAGCTCGACCAGCTTGCGCGGGTCGATGCCGGCCCGCTGGCCGACCGCGAAGGCCTCGGCGGTCGCGGTGCAGATCGCCTGCGCGATGAAGTTGTTCAGCAGCTTGACGATGTGGCCCGCGCCCGGGCCGCCGACGTGGAAGACGTTCTCGGCGAACGCGCGGATCACCGGGTCGAGCTTCGCGAAGGTCGCCTCGTCGGCACCGATCATCACGTTGAGCCGACCCTGCTCGGCCTCGACCGGCGTGCGCGCGAGCGGCGCGTCGACGAAGGTCGCGCCGACCGCGGCGGCCATGCTGCGCAGCTTCGCGGTCGAGTCCGGCTCGCTGGTCGAGCAGTCGACGATCGTCAGACCCCGGCGCTTCGTCGACAGCAGGCCGTCGGCGCCGGCGGCCACCGCCTCGACCTGCGGCGAGCCGGTGACGCAGATGAACACGATGCTCGACTGCTCGGCGAGCGCGGCCGGGCTCGGCGCCTCAGTGGCGCCGGCGGCGAGCAGGTCGGCGACGCGCTCGCGGTTGCGGTGCACCGTGATCGCGACCGGGTGGCCCTTGGCCAGCAGGTTCTTCGCCATGCCGTGGCCCATCAGGCCGGATGCGCCGATGAACCCGATGCGTTCACCGCTCATGCCCCTCTCCTTCGCTGTCGGTCGCGCATGCTAGCGCGGCGCGGCGGGCGCCTCGGCGCGCAGCGCGCGCAGCAGTTTCATTCCGGCGCGTCCGTCCTGCGCGACGCCGAGCCGCGCCTGCTCGTCGCGGATCGCGCGTCGCGTCAGCGAGCCGACCAACCCGTCGGGCTCGCCGATCGCGTGGCCGCGCGCGAGCAGCAGCGTCTGCAGCTCGCGCCGCTCGGCGCGCGACAGGCCGGGATCGTCGGTGGGCCAGGGCGTGGCGAACGGCTCGCCGCCGCGCAGCCGGTCGGCCAGGTGCGCGATCGCGAGCGCGTAGCTCTCGGCCGCGTTGTACGCGTAGATGGCGTCGAAGTTGCGCAGTACGACGAAGGCCGGCCCGCTCGCGCCCGCGGGCAGGATCAGCCCGGCCACCGCGCCGGCGGGCTCGAGCGGCCGACCGTCGACGCGCCTGACGCCGCGCCCCGCCCAATCGGCGAGCGGACGGCGCTTGGTGCGGCCGGCGAGCGACGCGTCGAAGCCCGGCGGCAGTCGCACCTCCCAGCCCCACGGCTCGCCGGAGCGCCAGCCCGCGCGCCTCAGGTAGTTCGCGGTCGACGCGAGCGCGTCGGGCACGGTGTCGACGATGTCGCGGCGGCCGTCGCCGTCGAAGTCGACGGCCGCCTCGAGGAAGGTGGTCGGCATGAACTGGGTCTGCCCGAACGCGCCGGCCCACGAGCCGGTGAAGCGCTCGGGCGCGACGTGGCCGTCGACGAGAATCCGCAGCGCGGCCATCAGCTCGCCGCGAAAGAACGCCTGGCGCCGGCCCTCGCACGACAGCGTCGCGAGCGAACGCACGATGCCCTTGCGGCCGAGCGAGCGGCCGAAGTCGCTCTCGACGCCCCAGACCGCGACGACCGTGGCCGGTTCGACGCCGTGGCGCGCCTCGACGGCCGCGAGCGCGTCGCGCCAGCGCTCGAGCATCGCGCGGCCGTCGTCGACGCGCTGCGCGTCGACGAGGCCGGCGAGATAGTCCCAGATCGGCGTCCTGAACTCGGGCTGGAAGTCGAGGGACTCGAGTACCGCGGGATCGCGCTCGACGGCGCCGAGGTGGCGTTCGGCGGCCGCCGCCGGCACGCCGCGGGCGACCGCGTCGGAGCGCAGCCGCGCGAGGCAGGCGTCGAAGGCAGGCGGGTTCGGCGCTGCCGGTGCGGCGGCGGCCGACGTGGAGGTGGACGGCGGTGGCGCGGGGGTCGACGGCTGCGCGGTCGCCGTCGTGGCCGCGACGGTGGCGAGCGACGCCGCGATCGCGGCGAGGCGGCGGCTCACGGGCATCGGGGGTGCGCTCCTGAAAGACGAAGGGGAGCTCGCGCTCCCCTTCGTTCGTGCTCTGGATGACGGATCAGGACGACTGTGCCGGTTTCGACTGCTGCGGGACCGGCCGGTCGGCCTTGGCGTCCTTCATCGAACTGCCCGGGCAGGCGACCGCGACGGACGTGCCGAGGGACAGCATGGCGAGCACGACGGACAGTTTCTTCACGGATCACCTCCTTTCGATGGTTGAGGGCAGCAATGCGACGTTATCACCATCGACGCGCGATGCCTACCGTGGCCACGCGGGGGGTCCGGTCAAGCCGGCACGAGCCGGTAGCCGTAGCCGTAGACCGACTGCAGCGTCCAGCCGGTGCTGCCGTCGAGGCCGAGCTTGCGGCGCACGCGGCTCGCGTGGGTGTCGACGGTGCGGGTGTCCGGGCCCGGCCCGACCGACCAGACCGATTCGAGCAGTTGCGCGCGCGTGACGAGGGCGCCCGGGTTGCGGAACAGGTGGGCCGCGAGGTCGAACTCCTTCAACGTCAGCACGATCTCGCGGCCGTCGAGCAGCACGGCGCGACGCGAGAGGTCGACCTCGAAGCGGCCGGCTCGCACCGGCACCGAGCGACCGACGCCCGCGCGACGCGCGAGCGCCTCGATGCGCGCGAGCAGTTCCAGCCCCTTGGGCGGCTTGACGACGTAGTCGTCCGCGCCCTGCCGCAGCGTGCCGGCCACGTCGGCCTCGCCGTCGCGCGACGTCACCACGATCACCGGCAGCTCGGGCGACGCGCCGTCGCGCAGCGCGCGCAGCACCGCCTCGCCGGACATCCCGGGCATTACCCAGTCGAGCAGCAGCAGGTCGATCGCGTCGGCGCGCGCGATGGCCTCGAGCAGCGCGGCGCCGCTCTCGAAGCAGCTCGCGCGGTGGCCGCCGCTCTCGGCCAGCATGCACAGCAGCCGCCGCTGGTACGGGTCGTCGTCGAGAATCGCTACGTTCATGTCGAGGAAGATACGGAAGGTGTCGCCGGCCGTGACCCGGGTAGACGCCCGGTGCGACCCCGTCTGGACGCGTCCGGCCGACGGGCGGCGTCGCGAGGCCGATCGACGGTCGACGCGCGACGCTCGACGCTCGACATGGGTCTGCGGGCGTGGGCGCCGGAGCGACGGCGGGCGGTTGGCGGGGACGGGACAGGGACGGGGACGGGACAGGACCGGATGGGTGCGATGGTGCCCGCGCGCGGGGGGACGGCGTGCAAGCGACCGTGACGCGGCGCGCGCCGCGTCCCGTACGGGGGCCCCGTTCAGCGCAGGACCAGGTTGTCCCGGTGGATCAGCTCGGACTCCTCGACGAAGCCGAGCACCGCCTCGATCTCCGACGATGGCCGGCGCGCGATGCGCCGCGCGTCGGACGCGCCGTAGTTGATCAGCCCGCGCGCGAGCTCGCGGCCCTGCGCGTCGAGCACCGCGACCGCCTCGCCGCGCTCGAAATCGCCGACGACCTCGACGACGCCGATCGGCAGCAGACTCTTGCCGTCGTCGCGCAGCGCGCGCTCGGCGCCGGCGTCGACGCGGACCGCGCCGCGCAGCTGCAGGTGATCGGCAAGCCACTGCTTGCGCGCGGCGAGCCGCGGTGTCTGCGCGACGAACTCGGTACCGACCCGCTCGCCGCCCGCGAGCCGCACCAGCACGTCGGCCTCGCGCCCCGAGCAGACGACGGTCGACGCACCGCCGTATGCGGCGCGCCTGGCCGCGAGCACCTTGGTGATCATGCCACCCTTGCCGATCGAGCTGCCCGCGCCGCCCGCCATGCCCTCGAGCGCGGGATCGCCGGCGATCACGCTCGGCAGCAGCCGTGCGTCGGGGTCCCGGCGCGGATCTGCGGTGTAGAGGCCCTTCTGGTCGGTCAGGATCACCAGCGCGTCGGCGTCGATCAGGTTCGTCACCAGCGCGCCGAGCGTGTCGTTGTCGCCGACCTTGATCTCGTCGGTGACCACCGTGTCGTTCTCGTTGATGATCGGTACCACGCCGAGCCGCAACAGCGTCAGCAGCGTCGAGCGCGCGTTCAAGTAGCGCGTGCGGTCGGCCAGGTCCTCGTGGGTCAGCAGCACCTGCGCGGTCTGCAGCCCGTGCGCACGGAAGCACGACTCGTAGACCTGCGCGAGACCCATCTGCCCGACCGCGGCGGCCGCCTGCAGCTCGTGGATCTCGCTCGGGCGGCGTGGCCAGCCGAGGCGCTTGACGCCTTCGGCGATCGCGCCGGACGACACCATCACCACCTCCTTGCCGAACGCACGAAGCCGCGCGAGCTGAGCGCCCCAGCGGTCGATCGCGACCGGGTCGAGCCCGCGGCCCTCGTCGGTGACCAGCGTGGAGCCGACCTTGACGACGAGACGGCGTGCGTCGCGGATGCAGGAGGTCTCGCTCATGACAGGTCGACGGGTCGGAAGCGGGGGTCGTCGGGGTCCGGCGCGGTCGCCGCCGGCACGGCCTCGGGCTCGCTCGCCGCAGCGGCGGCGGCGGCCGTGGCGGGCAGATCGTCCTCGATCGACGGCACCGGCTCGCGGGTGGCCGCGAGGTGCTCCCAGATCGCACGGCACAGCGCCTCGCAGCCCTCGCCCGTCAGCCCGGAGATCTCGAAGGTCGGCCCGCTCCAGCGGAAGCGGCGCTTGAACTCCGACACCGCCTTCGCGCGCGGCGTGCCGCGCTCGCCGGGCTCGCCCTCGAGCGTGTCGAGCTTGTTGAGTACCAGCCAGCGCGGCTTCTCGTGCAGCGCCGCGTCGTACTTGCGCAGCTCCTTGACGATCGCGCGCGCCTCGGCGACCGGGTCGCGCGCGTCGTCGTACGCAGACAGGTCGACCAGGTGCAGCAGCAGCCGCGTGCGCTGCAGATGCCGCAGGAACTGATGGCCGAGCCCCGCGCCCTCGGCCGCGCCTTCGATCAGCCCGGGCACGTCGGCGACGACGAAGCTCTTCTCGTCGGCCACGCGCACGACGCCGAGGTTCGGATGCAGCGTGGTGAACGGATAGTCGGCGATCTTGGGCCGCGCGTTCGAGACCTGCGCGATGAAGGTCGACTTGCCGGCGTTCGGCATGCCGAGCAGGCCGACATCGGCGAGCACCTTCAGCTCGAGCCGCAGCTTTCGCGCCTCGCCGGACGTGCCCGGCGTCGACTGGCGCGGCGCGCGGTTGGTGCTCGACTTGAAGTGCAGGTTGCCGAGGCCGCCCTCGCCGCCCTTGGCGAGCAGCACCCGTTCGCCGTGCCGCGTGAGGTCGAACAGCAGCTCGCCGCTGTCCTCGTCGAACACCTGCGTGCCGACCGGCATGCGCAGCACGATGTCGTCGGCGCCGCGGCCGTAGCGGTCGGAGCCCCCGCCGCCGTCGCCGTTGCGCGCACGGTGCAGCCGCGCGTAGCGGTAGTCGATCAGCGTGTTGACGTTCAGGTCGGCGACCGCCCAGATCGAGCCGCCGCGTCCGCCGTCGCCGCCGCTCGGGCCGCCCTTGGGGATGTACTTCTCGCGCCGGAACGCGACGGCGCCCTTGCCGCCGTCTCCGGCGATCACCTCGATGCGGGCTTCGTCGACGAACTTCATGATGGGCGGCCTGGATCGGCCCCGGAGGGCTGAGGTACCCGCGGGAGACCGCAAAAACGAAGGCCCCGCGTCGCGGGGCCCTCGTGCAGCAGCGCCGCGGGGCGGGGCTTACTGGATCGGATCGACGCTGACCGTCTGCCGGCGCATCGGGCCCTTGACCGCGAACCGCACGGTGCCGTCGACCAGCGCGTAGAGCGTGTGGTCCTTGCCGATGCCGACGTTGGTCCCCGGGTGGAACTGGGTGCCGCGCTGGCGCACGATGATCGAGCCGGCGTGGATCGCCTGGCTGCCGTACGCCTTGACGCCGAGCCGTTTCGCCTCGGAATCGCGGCCGTTGCGCGTCGAGCCGCCGCCCTTCTTCTGTGCCATGTCGTGTGCTCCTGTACTCAGCCGCGCTTGCCGGCGACCAGCTCGTCGGTCAGCGCCTTGAACGCCGCCCAGTCGCCCTTGGCGGCGAGCGCCGCCTGCTCGGGCCAGGTCGCGGGGTCGTGCGTCGCGAAGTGCGGGCCCGCCGCCGCGAGAATCTCGCGCAGGCGCTCGACCGGCGTCGCGGCCAGCTGCGCGAACGTGGTGATGCCCGCACCGACCATCAGCTCGTTGATCTTCGGGCCGATGCCCTCGATCCTCACGAGGTCGTCGCCGGCCGCCGGGGCCGTCGCGGGGACGTCCGCCGAGGCGGTGCCGAGCTCCGAGGCGATGCGGGCGATGAACAGCTCGGTGAAGTTCTGACGGTGGCCCTGGCGCTTCTGGTAGTGCTTGCGCCGGCGCATCTTGAAGATGCGCACCTTGTCGTGCCGCCCGTGGGCCAGGATCGTTGCCGAAACCGTTGCACCCGACACCAGCGGCGCGCCGACGGAGAGCGTCTCGCCCTCGCCGACCGCGAGCACCTGGTCGATCACGATCTCGGTTCCGACGTCCGCAGGTATCTGTTCTACCTTGAGTTTTTCGCCGGCGGAGACCTTGTACTGCTTCCCGCCGGTTTTTATGACCGCGTACATTGTGGAACCTCGAATGGGATGGTGTGCCGCCGCCTTCCGGCCGCCCCCGAGCGATGCCTGCCGGGGACCCCGCCGGCGCGAGAACGCCGCCCGGGAAGCAGGGAACCCTCTATTCTACGAAACCAGGCCCGCCGGGTCAACTCGCGGGGTGGCCGGAGGCACCGGTCGTTATAATCCAGGGTCTTCGGTCCTCGGCGACGCCACCCCTTCCGGATCGCATCTTGCGAACCCCCTCCCTGCCCCCCTCCATCGTCGCCGACCTGGCCGACATGGACCGCCTGATCGGCCAGCGCCTGCGCTCCGAGGTGGTGCTGGTCAACACGGTCGCCGACTACATCGTCGGCGCGGGCGGCAAGCGGCTGCGCCCGGTGATGCTGCTCCTGTCGGCGCGGGCGCTCGGCTACGGAGGGCGGCCGGAGCACGCCGCCGCGCACCACGTGCTGCTCGCGACGGTGGTCGAGTTCATCCACACCGCGACGCTGCTGCACGACGACGTCGTCGACGAGTCCGAGCTGCGCCGCGGGCGAGAGACCGCCAACGCCGCGTTCGGCAACGCCGCGTCGGTGCTGGTCGGCGACTTCCTGTACTCGCGCGCCTTCCAGATGATGGTCGAGGTCGACCGGATGCGCGTGATGCGCATCCTCGCCGACGCGACCAACACCATCGCCGAGGGAGAGGTCCTGCAGCTGATGAACTGCAACGACCCGGACGTCGACGAGACGCGCTACCTGCAGGTGATCCGCTACAAGACCGCGCGCCTCTTCGAGGCGGCCGCGCGGCTGGGTGCGGTGCTGTGCGACGCGGCGCCCGAGGTCGAGGAGGCCGCAGCCGAGTTCGGCCGCCGGATCGGCACCGCGTTCCAGCTGATCGACGACGTGCTCGACTACTCGGGCGTGACCGCCGACACCGGCAAGAACGTCGGCGACGACCTGCGCGAGGGCAAGCCGACGCTGCCGCTGATCCACGTGATGAAGCACGGCGCGCCCGAGGAGCGCGAGCAGGTCCGCGAGGCCATCCGGCAGGGGCACACCGAGCACTTCGACGCGATCATGGCGGCGATCGGCTCGACCGGCGCGCTCGACTACGCGCGCCGCCGCGCCCGCGAGGAGGTCGACGCGGGACGCGCCGCGCTCGAGTGCTTCCCCGACGGCGAGCACCGCCGCGCGCTGATCGCGCTCGCCGAGCACGCGGTCGAGCGCGACCGCTGACCCGCCGGCCGGGCGCTCAGCGCCCCGGGATCGCGAACGGCGCGCGCGACGCCGGGCAGGCCGCGCCGCGCGCAGCGGGCGCGCGCTCCCACCACCGGCCGCCCAGCGCGTCGGTCGCCCTCGGCATGTAGTCGACGGCGAGCCAGGCCTCGATCCGTGCGAGCACGTCCGGATGGCGGCGCGCGAGGTCATCGCGCTGGTCGGCATCCATGAACACCAGGTCCGGGCGCGCCGCGTGCAGTTCGTCGGGCAACCTCTCGACCTGCGCGGGCAGGAACGCGCCCCAGAACACGGCATTGGTCGCCATCGCGCGCTTCAGCCCGGTCGCGGACTGAAGCCCGTTCTGGTCGCCGATCGCCACCGAGGTGCCGCAGACCGGCGTCGCGGTCCGCGCGACCTCCCGCGCGGTCACCATCGCCGCCCGGTCCTTCGTCGCGTACGGCCAGTCGGTGCCGCGCAGCCACTTCGAGCCGAGCCACGCGCCGTGCAGCGCGAGGCCCGCCAGGCCGATGACGAACGCGACGCGCGCGGCGGTCCGCGACGCTCCCGCGCCCGACCACGCCGACGCGCAACCGATCGCGGCAAGCAGCCCCATCGGCCAGACCAGCAGCGGCATGTGGTACGCCCACCAGGAGAACTTCTGGGCCAGGACCATCGCGAGGCCCGCGACGCCCCAGGCGAGCGCCCCGGCGACGACGCGTGCGAGCGGCGAGCGCGGTGCGCGCCATGCGGCGAGGAGCGCGAGCGCGAAGCCCGGCACCAGCATGAACGTCGACTTCGCGAGCCAGCCGAGGGTGGAGACGAGTCGGGCCGTCGGCGCACGCTCGGTCGCCCCGACCGCGAGGCGCGGATACTCGAAGGTCGTCCACCAGAACGCGTCCCAGGCCCCGCGCGCCGCGAACCCGGCGAGCACCGGCAACCAGACGAGCGCGACGCCCGCGCTCGCGCAGGCGAGCGCGACCGCGAGGTGTCGGACCGGCAGTCGGTCGGTCGCCATCCGCACGACGAACACCGCCGCGACGATCGCGACCGCGACCGGCGCGAGCACGAGCTTGAGCAGCGCGACGACGCCGGCGAGCGCGCCGATCGCGACCCACCGGCCGCGCGCCGGCGCGCCCGCCGGCTCGGCGCGCGACGCGAGCAGCAGGATCGCCGACAGCGGCAACGCCACCCACTCCTCGATCTGCGCGACCTGGTCGGGGTTCGATCGCAGCCAGACGACGCCGAGGGTGAACGGCACCGCGAGCAGCCACGCCCGGCCCGCAGGCGCGGCGACGCGGGCGACCAGCGCACCCGTCGCGGCGGCCGCGCACATCCACGCCGCGTAGCCGGCGAGCAGCTTCGTCCAGCCGGCGCCGAGCAGCGCCTGCATCCCCGCGTACAGCCAGAAGATGCCCGGCTGCTTGTTGTCCCACAGGTCGACGTACAGCGTCGCGCCGCCGAGCAGCTCGGTCGAGTAGTCGAGGAACAGCATCTGGTCGGTGCCCGGCCTCAGCTGAAGCGCGACCGGCACGAGCAGCAGCGCGAGCGCGAACGCGAGTGCCCACCGGCGGGTCTCGTCCGACGCCGTCGTCGCAGTCGCCACCGAGCCGGCCTTGCCGGCCGCCGCAGACCGTCCGGGCTCAGCGGCCACGCCGGCCCCAGGTGTAGAACGACGAGGTCGTGTAGTTCCACACCGCGCCGACCAGGATGCCGGCCAGCGCGGCGACCACCCAGCCTTGCCGCTGCTCGGAGAACAGCCAGTCGGCGACGCCGACGTTCGCGACCGCGCCGAGGCCGCAGACCAGCATGAACACGAGCAGGCCGCGCACCTTCGCCGCGCCCTTGAGCTTCGCGTCGCGGTAGGTCAGCGCGTTGTTCAGCAAGAAGTTGAACACCATCGCGACCGCGCTCGCGATCGCCTGGCCGGTGCCGAAGCCGGAGAGGCCGGTGCGGAACAGCACGGTGAGCGCACCCATGTGCACGATCACCCCGAGCCCGCCGATCATCGCGAACGACAGGAAGCGAACCGGCACCCAGCGCCCGACCATCTTGTCGAGCAGCAGCATCCCGAAGTCCCAGGCGACGCGGCCGTCGAGCTTGCTCTCGCCGGCGTGGCGCTCGCGGAAGCGGTACGGCACCTCGACGAAGCTGAGCGCGCGCGGGCTCGACGCGAAGAGGTCGACGAGGATCTTGAAGCCGAGCGTGGACAGGCTGCGCACCGATTCCATGAACACGTCCCGCCGGACCATGAAGAACCCGCTCATCGGATCGGCGAGCCGCTCGGGCACGACGACGCGGCTGATCCGCGTCGCGAGGCGGCTGATCCGGGCGCGTCCCTGGTCCCACTCGCCGATGCCACCGCCGGCGACGTAGCGGCTGCCGACGGCGATGTCGACGCCGCGCTCGCGGATCGCGCGCAGCATCTCGGGCAGGATCGTCTCGTCGTGCTGAAGGTCGGCGTCCATCACCGCGATCGTCTGGGCGGAGGTCGCGAGCACGCCCTCGACGCAGGCCGACGACAGGCCGCGGCGGCCGATGCGGTGCAGGCAGCGCACGCGCGGGTCGCTGCGGCCGAGCTCGCGCACCGCGTCGGCGGTGCCGTCGGGCGAATCGTCGTCGACGAACACCACCTCCCACGGGATGCCGCCGAGCGTCGCATCGAGCCGCCGGACCAGCTCGGCGACGTTGTCGCGCTCCCGGAACGTCGGCACGACGATCGCGAGCACCGGCGCCGCGTGGGCCGGCGACGCGGCCTGCGGGGCGGACGGATCGGTGGGCGCGACGACAGCCGCATTCAAGGCCGAGTCCATCCGAACGTTCAGGTCGAGTCGGTGCATGGGAGTTCCGGAAGAGGGCGCCCGGGCGGACCGTCGGTGCGTCCGGTGCGTCGCGATCGGTCCGCGCGACGCGCGTGGACGCGACGCCGCATGCGATCGCGGGACGCCTCGAATCGGTCGAGTGTGACATGTCCGGCGGGTGCCGGCCGGGCTGGGAACGACATGCGGCCTGGCCATCGCGATGCACGGATGCGGCCCACCCGGCGCGTGCGCCGCAGTCACGACCCGCTCACGGGCGCTCACGGCGCACTCACGGCAAGCCACCCGGACCGGCGTCGTCGCGGTGCGTGCGCGCCCGGCTGACAGGCCAGCGCCGGTTCTGCTATGATCGATGACTCCCCTGCAGCGTGAGCGCGGCGGGAATCTCGGGGTGTAGCTTAGCCTGGTAGAGCGCTACGTTCGGGACGTAGAGGCCGGAGGTTCGAATCCTCTCACCCCGACCAGGACCTTCCTTTCGAGACCCACTCGCTCCTCGGGGCCAGTGGGTCTCTTGTCGTCGGCCATGCGCCGGGGCGGACCCGGCCCGACGGCCGACCGCGCAGGAGCGATCATGCAGCCGATCCCCGTCCTAGAGAAGCGCCGGCTCCAGGCACAGGTCATCAAGCCCATCTGGGAAGAGCTGGTGGCACGGCTGGGCAGGGCGCAGGCGCGCGACATCCTCGATGCGGCCATCCGCAAGGCCGCGATCGAGGAAGGCCGGGCGCTCGCTGCCGCCTCGCCCGGGGGCGACACCGGCATGCCGGCGTTCATCCGCCTCTACGACGACTGGAAGACCGGCGGCGCCCTGGAGACCACCGTCCTGCGGGCGGACTCGGACGCCTTCGACTTCGACGTCACGCGCTGTCGCTACGCCGAGATGTACCGCGAGATGGGCCTCGAGGACATCGGCGACCTGCTGTCGTGCAACCGTGACGGCACCTTCGTGCAGGGGTACAACCCCGAGATCGCGATGGATCGCCAGCACACGATCATGCAGGGGCACGGACGGTGCACGTTCCGCTACCGGATCACGCGCAGTCCGGACGGCGACGCCGAGGCCGGGCAGGACGGGACCGTGGCGCCGCGCTGACGGCCGCACGCCGACGACGCGGGATTCAACGCGCGCGCTCGGCCTCCAGGCGCTCGGCGAGCAGGCGGCGGAACTGCACCAGCGCGCCGTCGATCGGGATCGGCACCATCGGTGCGTCCGGCGCGAGCAGGATGTTGCGGTGCTGCGCGGTGATCATGTCGCGGTCCTCGTTGAATGCGCCGATCAGGCTCTGGAAGATCGACTCGGTGAGCCGCTCGTCGTCGTGCCCGGCCGGGTGCGACTGCTGGAAGAAGTAGTGCGTCGTGGTCTCGGTCTCGGGCGTCAGCGTCTGGCAGCTGTGCAGCCGCACCGCGTCGCGGTCGTCGCCCTCGGGTCGTCCCGCGGGCCGGCCGCCCGAATGCATCAGCAGCGTGCCCGGCAGCAGGAACTGGTAGTCGAACCACCGGTCGAGCGGCCCGTCGAACGCGCGCATCCGCAGGTAGAACGGCGGCGCCGGGACGTCCGGCACGCGTCGCACGACGCGGATGCCGGGCATGCCGGGCCCGTCGATGCGCGTGATCTCGGGCCGCGCCTCGGCGATCGCGGTCGAGCCGCCGAGCGTCGAGGCGTGCACGTACGACAGGTGCGAAAAGTCGAGCAGGTTGTCGCAGATCAGCAGGTACGGCGTGTCGTAGTGCAGGTAGCCCGGGCGGTTGCGCCAGTCCGGGTGGTCGCACGAGAAGTTGTCGGGCAGCAGCGCCGCATCGGCCTTCGCGGGGTTGCCCATCCAGACGAACACCCAGCGGTTGCGCACCGCCACCGGATACGCGCGCACGCACGCCTTCTCGGGGATCGCGGTCGTGCCGGGCGCCTCGATGCAGCGGCCGCGCGCGTCGAAGGCCATGCCGTGGTAGCCGCAGCGCACGCCGTCGCCCTCGCGTCGGCCCTTCGACAGCGGCGCGAGGCGGTGGCAGCAGCGGTCCGCGAGCGCGGCGAACCCGCCGTCGGCGGTACGCAGCACGAGGATCGGCTCGCCCAGCACGATCCGGGAGAACAGCCCGTTGGAATCGGCGGCCGGGATCTCGTGGTCCCAGGCGATCACGTACCAGCAGTCGCGCAGCCACATCGTGTCGTCTCTCCGTTCTCGTCGCACGCGCCGATGGTAGCCGCGCCGCGCGCGCCGCTCACGCTGCGTTGCGGCGGCGCTCAGCGCGCGAGCCAGCTCGCGAACGCCCAGTAGAGCGGCAGCCCGGCGAGCAGGTTGAACGGCAGCGTGATGCCGAGCGACGAGGTCAGGTAGATGCCCGGGTTGGCCTCGGGCAGGGACGCGCGGCACGCGGCCGGCGCGTCGATGAACGAGGCGCTCGCGCAGATCGCGCCGAACACGAACGCACCGCCCGTCGACAGCCCGACCGTGTGCCCGATCGCGACGCCGGCGAGCCCGTGCACGATCGGCAGCGCGACGCCGAACGCCACCATGAACGCGCCGACCTGCCGGAACGCGGTGATCTGCCGCGCGGCGGTGATGCCCATCTCGAGCAGGAACAGCATCAGCATGCCGCGGAACAGACTCTCGTAGAACGGCGAGATCTGCGCCCACTGCTTGTCGTTGGCGATCGCGCCGATCACCATGCCGCCCAGCAGCAGCAGGATGCCGCGGCCGCGCACCACGCTCAGCACCAGCTCGGCGGCCTTCACGCCGCCGCCCTCGCGCCGACCCGAGGCGACGCGCGCCAGCACGAGCGAGTAGATGACACCGAACTCCATCAGCGCGACCATCGCCGCGAGGTAACCCTCGGCCGGCGCGCCCATCGCGGTGGCGAAGCTCATCGACGCGAAGAAGGTCGCGGTCGACACCGAGCCGTAGTGCGCGGCGAGGGCCGCGGAGTTCGACACGTCGAGACCGCCGAGGCGCCGCGCGACCAGGTACGCGCCGCTCGGGATCGCGAAGGTCAGCACCGTCGTCGCCGCGAGCAGCGGCAGCACGTCGCCGATCTCGGCCTTCGCGAGCTCGCGCCCTCCGGTCAGGCCGAGCGAGAACAGCAGGTAGATCGACAGCAGCTTGATGACCGGCTCGGGCAGCTCGAGCTCGCTCTTCACGAAGCCGGCGATCGCGCCGAGCAGGAACGCCAGCACGATCGGCTGGAGCAGGTTGGACAGCAGCAGGTCGAGGCCGGGCATCTTCGGGTCCGTCGCGGGGAGGTGACGGAACGGGATGCTAGGCAGTACGGCTCATTCGATCCAATTCATCATTCTCGAAAAAACGTTCACTCGAAGTGAACGGACCGCTCAGACCGTGCCCTCGGCGCGCAGCGCAGCGACCTCCTCGGCCGAGTAGCCGAGCTCGGCCAGCACGCCGTCGGTGTCCCAGCCCTTCGGCCCGAGCGCGCGCTCGAGCCGGCCCGGCGTGCGCGACAGCGTCGCGGTCGGCGCGAGTACCTCGAGCTCGCCGCGCGTCGGATGCGGTACGGTCGCGACCATGCCGCCGTGCACGACCTGCGGGTCCGCGAAGACCTCGTCGACGCGCAGAATCGGACCGCAGGGCACGCCCAGGGCGTTCAACCGCTCGATCCAGTCGTCGGTCGTGCGGCCGCGGAACACGCCGGCGAGCGTCTCGTTCAGCGCGGCTCGGTTCTTCGCGCGGTCGGTGTCCTTGGCGAAGCGCGGATCGTCGCGCAGGCCCGGCAACTCGGCGCCGAGTGCCGCACACAGCCGCGTCCAGATCGCGTCGCCGCCGGCACCGAGGTTCAGCCAGCCGTCGGCCGTCGGATACGCCGAGGTCGGCATGCTCGTCGGGTGATCGTTGCCGACCTGCGGCGGCACCTGCCGGTCGACCAGCCAGCGCGCGGCCTGGAAGTCCATCAGCCCGAGGCCCGACTGCAGCAGCGAAGCCTGCACCCACTGGCCGCGGCCGCTCTTCTGGCGCTCGAACAGCGCGGTCATCACGCCGAGCGCCGCGTACAGGCCCGTCGCGACGTCGACGACCGCGGCGCCCGCGCGCATCGGCCCCTCGCCCGGCCGTCCGGTCACCGACATCAGCCCGCACATGCCCTGCGCGATCTGGTCGAACCCGGGGCGGTCGCGATACGGGCCGTCCTGCCCGAAACCGGAGATGCTCGCGAGCACGATACGCGGGTTGATCGCCGACAGCGTGTCGTAGTCGATGCCGAGCCGCACCTTGACGTCGGGCCGGTAGTTCTCGACGAGCACGTCGGCGGTCGCGACCAGCCGGTGCAGCACCTCGCGTCCGCGCGGCGCCTTCAGGTCGAGCGTGATCAGCCGCTTGTTGCGGTGCAGGTTCTGCATGTCCGCACCGTCGCGCG
Organism: Burkholderiales bacterium; assembly: GCA_020248665.1. Classification (GTDB taxonomy): domain Bacteria; phylum Pseudomonadota; class Gammaproteobacteria; order Burkholderiales; family Burkholderiaceae_E; genus UBA4615. Next base: position 74,019 of record JADCHE010000043.1, read on the forward strand.
GACCGGTGACCACCTCGACGCGGCCCGAGGCCGGCGGCGACTCGATGCGGATCACGTCGGCGCCGAAGTCGGCGAACTGCTTCACGCAGGTCGGGCCCGAGCGCACCTGCGCGACGTCGATCACGCGCAGCCCCTCGAACGCGCCGCCGGGGGAAGGTCGGAACATCGTGCGCCTCAGCCGTCGATGGTGATGTTCGCGCGGCGGATCACTTCGCCCCACTTCGCCTGGTCCGCGCGCATCGCGTCGGTCACGCGCTCGACCGGGATCGCGCCGATCTCCTCGACGCCGGCCTTGCGCAGCGCCGCCTGCACCTCGGGATCGGCGATCGACTCGCGCAGCGCGGCGCGCAGCCGCTCGAGCGGGCCCGCCGGCACGCCGGCCGGCGCGACGAACACGTTCCAGGGCTTCTCGTCGAAGCCGTCGACGCCCTGCTCGGCGATCGTCGGCACGTCGGGCAGCGCCCCCGAGCGCTTCATGGTGGACACGCCGATCGCGCGCAGCTTGCCGGTCTGGATGTGCGGCGCGGCCGGGCCGATCGTCGACACCGCGAGGTCGACCTGCCCGCCGAGCAGGTCGGCGATGTACTGCGCCGCGCCCTTGTACGGCACGTGGTTCATCGTGATCCCGGTGCGCGCCTTGAACAGCTCGCCGATCAGGTGGTGCGGCGAGCCGACGCCGGCGCTCGCGCAGTTGAGCTTGCCTGGGTTCGCCTTCGCGAACGCGACCAGCTCCGGGATCGACTTCACCGGCACCGACGGATGCGCGACCAGCACGAAGGGCAGCGCACCCAGGTGCGCGAGCGGCACGAAGCCGCCGATCGGGTCGTAGCCGACGCGGCGCATGTTCGGCACGTAGGCGAACGCGGTGCTGTCGTACAGGTGGATCGTGTGGCCGTCGGCCGGCGCGCGCGCGGCGGCCTCGGCGCCGATCGTCGTGCTGCCGCCCGGGCGGTAGTCGAAGACGATCGGCTGCCCGATGACCTTCTCGAGCCGGCCGGCGACGATCCGCGACCAGGAGTCGGCGCCGCCGCCGGCGGGGTACGGCACGATCAGCCGGATCGGCTTGTCGGGGAAGGCCTGCGCACGGGCGCGCCCTACGACGCCGCAGGCGAGCGCGGCGGCGCCGGCGGCCAGCAGCGTCCTGCGAGGGCGCATCGGCCCCGCCGTCGTGGTCGTGACCGTCGTGGTGGTGTTCTTCGTCGTCATCGTTGTCATCGTCGTCTCCTCCCTGCCTCGTCTCGCCGCCCGCGCTCAGCGGCCCTTGAACTCGGGCCGGCGCTTCTCCATGAACGCGCGGCGCCCCTCGACGTAGTCCTCGCTCGCGAACGGCCGCTTCGTCGCCGCCTCCATCCGCGCGGTGTCGAGGTGCGGTGCGCCGCGCGTCAGCTCGTCGACGATGGTCTTGATCGAGGCCATCGTCAGCGGCGCGTTGGCCGCGATCGTCTCGCACTCCGCCCGCACCGCCGCCTCGAGCGTGCCGCGCTCGACGACGCGCGAGACGAAGCCCATGCGCAGCGCGTCCTCGGCGTCGTAGCGACGCGCGGTCAGGAAGATCTCGCGTGCGTTCGGCGCGCCGACGGTGTCGATCAGCTTCTTCACGCCGCGCCAGCGGTAGCCGAGGCCGAGCCGCGCGGCGGGCACGCCGAAGCGCATCGACGCGTCGGCGATCCGCAGGTCGCACTGCAGCGCGATCGCGACGCCGCCGCCGATGCACCAGCCCTGCAGCATCGCGATCGTCGGCTTCGAGCAGCCGGCGACGCGCGCCATGCCGGCGTCGCCGATCGCCTCGTAGCGCTCGTTGGCCTCGACCGAGTCGCGGACCGCCTCGAACTGCGAGATGTCGGCGCCCGAGACGAACGCCGCGTCGCCCGCGCCGCGCAGCACGATCACGCGCACCGCGGGGTCGGCCTCGAGCGCGTCGACCGCGGCGGGCAGGCCCTCCCACATCGCGACCGACATCGCGTTGTGGCGGCCGGGGTTGTCGAACACGATCCAGCCGATCGCGCCGTCGGCGCGGTGGTGGACACGGGACTCGCTCTGGGTCATCGGAAGGTCCTCAGGTGCCGATCGGTGCGCCGTCGGCGCGCCGGATGACGACGGTGGCCGAGCGCGGCCGCGTGCCGCCGTCGGGCCAGCGCGAAAAGCGCGTCGGCGCGTCGGGGTCGCTGCGTTCGCTCGGCGTCTCGCCGGGGTGCTGGATGTTGACGAACAGGGTCCGGAAGTCCGGCGTCAGCGACGCGCCGGTCACCTCGCAGTTGACCGGGCCGGTCAGGAAGCGGCGGATCACGCCGGTGCGCAGGTCGCAGGCGAGCATCTGGTTGTTGCCGATGTTGCGGAACTCGCCCTGGTACATCTGCGTCGCGCTCGCGTCGGTCTGGATCCACAGCACGCCGCGCGCATCGAACAGCAGCCCGTCGGGGCAGCCGAAGATGTCGCCGCGCACGTCGCCGCGGGCCTCGGTGCGCGCGTTGGCCGGGTCGCCGGCGAGCACGAGGTGCCCCCAGCGGAACGTGGTGCCGTCGAAGTCGCCGTCCTCGGTCCAGCGGATCACGCCGCCCATCGTGTTGTTCGCGCGCGGGTTCGCGGCGTCGACGCCCGGGTTGCCCGGCGTGCCGCGCGCGCTGTTGTTCGTCAGCGTGCAGAACACCTCGCGGCGCACCGGGTCGATCGCGAGCCACTCCGGGCGGTCCATCTTCGTGCCGCCGAGCAGGTCGCTCGCCTGGCGCGAGCGGATCACGACCGCGCCCTGGTCGGGGAAGCCGGCCGCGGCGGTCAGCGGTCCCTGCCCGGCCACCAGCGGCAGCCACCGGCCCGTGCCGTCGGCGTCGAAGCGCGCGACGTAGAGCGTGCCGTGGTCGAGCAGCTCGCGGTTGGCCTTCGCGCCGCCGGGCGCGATGCGGTCGCGGCTGACGAACTTGTAGAGATACTCGAAGCGCGCGTCCTCGCCGGAGTACACGACCGCGCGCCCGTCGCGCGTCGTCGCGACCGAGGCGCCCTCGTGCGCGGCGCGTCCGAGCGCGGTGCGCTTGACCGGCGTCGAGGCCGGATCGAGCGGGTCGATCTCGACCACCCAGCCGAAGCGGTGGAACTCGTTCGGGTGCTTCGTCGCGTCGAAGCGCTCGTCGTGCTCGGCCCAGCGCTCGCGGGCGCGCGCCGCGAGCCCCCAGCGCCGCTGGTCGGCCGTGCGCTGCTCGCCGCCGGCGAAGTAGAACGCGAAGTTCTCCTCGCCCGAGAGGTAGGTGCCCCACGGCGTCATGCCGCTCGCGCAGTTGTTCAGCGTGCCGAGCACCGTGCGGCCGTCCGGGTCGGCCGCGGTTCGCATCAGCGGATGGCCGGCCGCGGGGCCGGAGACGGCGAACGGACTGTAGGCGGTGAAGCGCCGCGCGTACGGGCTCGGCCGCACCGGCGCCCAGCGTCCGTCGGCGCCGCGAGCGACCTCGACCACCGACACGCCGTGCGCGGCCTGCGCCTTGCGGACCTTCGAGGCGCTCCAGGTCTTCATGCCGTCCGGGTGCAGCAGGCCGTCGTCGACGTATTCATGGTTCATCACCAGCAGCCCGCGCGTGCTGCCGTCGAGCGGCACGTAGTGCAGGCCGTCGTGGTGCATGCCCATCTGCAGCGCCTGGTCGTCGGCGGTGTTCGACGCGTCGTCGCGCCACGCGGGCATCCGGCCGGGCGCGCCGACCGGCTCGCCCCACGGCACGATCGCCTCGGCGAGGTAGCCCCTGGGCACCACCACGCGGTCGCCGGTGTCGACCGGAACCGGCTCGAAGCCGAGCACGACGCCGTCGGTGCGCGGCGCGCCCCCCGGCGCCGCGCAGCCGGCGAGCAGCGAACCGAACGCGGCCGCGGTCGCGGCGCCGAGCGCCCCGCCGACCACCGTGCGCCGCGCCGGCGACGACACCGCGTGGATGTCGGCGTTCGCCGAACGGTTGCTGTCCTCCATCCCGTCGAAGTGCTTCGGCATGCCCTCGTCGCCTCCCGCGTGCGCCCGCGCCGTGACCGGGCCGTCCCGCGCGTCCCCGCAGGCGACGATACGGGCCCTCTCTCGCCGCACGCAAGCGCGCACTCCGGAATGACGGTCACCGTTCCGTCATGCGACGCTGCGACGCTCGACCGAGGCCGCGCCCGCGGACCGGGCGACCGTCGGCACGACAGCTCCACGATATCCTTGCGCCGCGATGACGACCCTCTCTCGCCCCTCACCCCGCCCCTCGCCTCGCCGCGCCCCACGCCCCGCCCTTCGCGCTGCACGCCGTCGCGGCGAGCGGCTGCGCCTGGCCGCACCGGTCGCGCTCGCCTGCGCGCTCGGGCTCGCCCCCGCCGGATCCGCGCGCGCCGCGCGGCCGATGGTGACCGACGATGCGCGCATCGTCGATCCGAAGGCGTGCCAGGTCGAGACCTGGGTGCGCTCCTACCGGCAGGGCGGCGACGAGCTGTGGGCGCTGCCCGGCTGCAATCCATTCGGCGGCTTCGAGCTCACCCTGGGCGGGGCCCGGCTGCACTCCGCGGACGCGGGATCGCGCTCGGTGTTCCAGGGCCAGGTGAAGACGCTGTTCCGGCCGCTTCGCACCGACGACTGGGGCTGGGGCGTCGCCTTCGGCACGCTGAACACGCTGCCGCGCGGGACCGTCGACGGACGCAACCACCCGTACTTCTACGTGCCGGTCTCGGTGTCCACGATGGCCGACCGGCTCGTGCTCCACCTGAACCTCGGCGCGACGCGCGGGCCCATGGGCGGCAGCGACGTGCAGGGCATCTGGGGCGCGGGGGTCGAGTACACGATGCATCCGCGCGCGCTGCTGGTCGCCGAGACCTACGGCGTGACCGGCGAGCGCGTGCAGGGCCAGGTCGGGCTGCGGCTGTGGGTCGTGCCGGACCGCGTCCAGGTCGACACGACCTGGGGCGGCCAGCAGGGCCCCGGGGGCGTCGGCCACTGGTTCTCGATCGGGCTCAGGCTGCTGTCGCCGCCGTTCCTGCCCTGAGGGCAGCCCGGGGCAGCGAGGCCGGGCGAGGGTACGATGGGACGTCCCGCCGCCCGCCGCACGAGCGCCCGATGAGCATCGACCCCTCGCACCCCGCCTCTTCGCTCGGCCACGGCCACGCGCCGCACGACCACGTCCACGACCCCGCACCCGCCGCGCCGCCCGGCATCGGCATCGCACGGCGCGACGCGTTCGACGCGACGGCGTTCGAGCGCGCGGTCGGTGACCTGCTGCGCGCCTGCGGCCTCGCCCCCGACGCGAAGCACATGGGCCGCACGCCGCAGCGCGTGCGCGAGCTCTGGCAGCGCAGGCTGCTCGGCGGCTACGACCTCGACCCGGCCGACGCGCTCGGCGAGGGCTTCGTGGACCCGCGCGACGACCTCGTCGTGATCCGCGGCATCGCGGTCCACGGCGTGTGCCCGCACCACCTGGTGCCGTTCCGCGGCGTCGCGCACGTCGGCTACCTGCCGGGCGGCCGGCTGCACGGCTTCGGGCGGATCGCACGGATGGTCGACGCGATCGGGCACCGCTTCACCTACCAGGAGTGGATGACCCGCGACATCGCCGAGGCGCTGGTGACCCACGGCCGCGCGCGCGGCGCGGCCTGCGTGATCGAGGCCGAGCAGCTGTGCCTGCTGCTCGGCGAGGACCGCCGCGGCGACGAGCGCGTCGTGACGCAGGCGTTCGCGGGCTGCTACGTCGGCTCGGACCGCGACCGCGCGGAGTTTCTCAGGGCCATCGACTCCCGCGGCCGCTGACCTCGAGCAGCGACATGCCGACGGCCGGACGCAGCGCCGGTGCCGCTCCCATGAGCCGCTCGGGCGCTTCGACGTACGTGAGCGGCGGCGTCGCGCGTCGGTGCCGCGGCGCCGTCTCGGAACAGTACGCCCGTTTGCAACCCGCCGCACGCCTGGGTGCGCTCGGACGCCGAAGCTCGGACTCGAACACCTGAGGACGCCACGAGCCCGTTGTCCGGTACGTCCAGGGCACGTGCATCGACCTCGCTGAAGTAAACTCCGACCGGAAGCCTCCGGGGAATCTCCCGGCTCGACCGCATGAAGAGCAGACCCCCCAGCAAGAGAGAGCGCAACGCTGCCGACATCAAGGAGCGCCTCTACGTGGCTGCAGCGAACGTCGTCGCCGAAGAGGGATTCGCCACGGCCTCGATCGCCAAGATCACGGAGGCTGCGGGCGTAGCCCAGGGCACCTTCTACAACTACTTCGAGTCCCGCGAAGCGGTCTTCGAGGAGCTCGTCCCGATCTTCGGCAAGCGGATGAGGGGTTACATCCGGGCGAGGGTCGGGGCCCTGGAGGATTTCTTCGAACGCGAGCGCGTGGGCTTCGAAGCCTTCTTCGAGTTCATCCACGACAATCCGTTCTTCGGGCGCGTCCTCAACGAGGCGGAGATCTTCACGCCCGTGCCCTACAAGGCCTATTTCGACGGCATCCTTGCCGGATACCTGACGGAGTTCGATCGCGCTGCTCGCGCGGGCTACATCCGTCATCTTCCGAAGAAGGAGGCCGAGGCCGTCGCGTTGGTGCTGATGTCGGCCCGGAACTACCTCGGCTACTTCTACCTGTCGGACATCCTGGCGCGCGGGCGAATCCCCAAGCCGGCCGTGACGGCCTACGCACACATGGTCCGGGGGGCGCTGGCGCCGGCCGATCGGCCGTCCGCGGCGGGTGGTCCGGTCAACGTCCGGTGAAGGTGCCCGGGCGTCGATTCATGAACGACGCTACGCCTTCTCCGAAGTCAGCGCCCTTCGTCAGCAGAAGCATCTGATCCCCGTCCGCGAACGAGCCCAGTTCGGCGAGCGCATTGGCGTACGCGTCGATGCTGCGCTTGATCATCTGGACGGCAACCGGGGGCTTGGCGGCCGCGTCGACCGCCATCTCCCGGGCTGCCGTCATCGCCTCGCCTTCCGGCACGACACCCTCCACCAACCCCCACCGATGCGCCGTCGGGGCATCCAGCGGCCGAGGAAGAATGCACATCTGCTTGGCACGACCCGGGCCGACGAGGTTGACCAGGCGCGGCACCGCGCCCCACCCCAGATTCATGCCCCGCAGGATCTCCGGAATGTAGAACCGACCGCCCGCTCCTGCGACGCGAGCATCGCACGCTAGGGCCAGGGCCGCTCCGCCGCCGACGCAGAATCCCTCGATCGCCGCGACGGTGAAGCAGGGAAGCCGCTCCCAGGCCTCGCACATCTGCGAGCCGAGTCTGTTCAACAATCGCAGCTCGCTCAGCGAAGCCGCGTCGACGAATGCCTGCACGCCGGTCGCCAGGTCGAAGCCGCTCGTGAAGGTGCGATCCTTGCCACCCAGCACGATCGCCCGAGTTTCGGTGTCGTCTCGATGATCGAGTGCGAAGTCTCGCAACTCCCTCAGCACGTCCCAGGTCATGAGGTTGCCGTCGCGGCGCCCCTCGAAGCGGACCTCCAGAACGTGCTCCGACCGCGAGACCTTCAGCATGCGGTCCCCGTGCGGGCCGTCTCGGACGCCTTCAGCGCCTGCTTGTCGATCTTGCCGAGCGGCGTCAGAGGCAGCGAGTCGCTGATCTCGATCCGTTGTGGGACCTTGTAGTCGGCGAGGCTAGTTCTGCAATGGGCCTCGATCTCCTGCGCGCGGATTCGAACACCCTCCCGGGGTACGACGAACAGCACGCCGACCTCGCCCCGGAGGTCGTCCGGAACGCCGATGCAGGCGCACATCGCCACCGATTCCATTGCGGTGACGACATCCTCGATCTCTCTCGGATAGACGTTGTATCCGCCCGTGATGTACATCATCTTCTTGCGGTCCACGAGGATCAGGCAGTCGTCCTCGTCGAGGTAGCCCACGTCGCCCGTGTAGTACCAGCCATCCGCATCCACGGCTTCGTCGGTCGCCTGCGCATCCGCGTGATAGTGCTTGAAGCGGCAGTCCCCGCGCAGCGCGACCTCGCCGGATCGGCCACGCGCGAGTGGGCATCGCTGGTCGTCGACGATCCGCAACTCGAACTCGGGCGCGATCCTCCCCACCGTGTACGAGATGGTGCGGGGGCTGTCCTCGGGGCGGGTGTAGGTCACGAAGCCGGTCATTTCGGTCATGCCGTAGCCCGTCACCACCAGGGGCGACACCTGGAGCATCCTTGCCATGACGGCGGGCGGCGTGACGGCGCCGGCGACGCAGCAGATCCTCAAGGAGCTCAGGTCGAACGCCCCGAAGTCGGGCAGCGCGAACTCCATGATGTACATCGTCGGGACCTGATGGAGCATCGTCACCCGATGTCTCTGAACGGCCTCGAGGGTCGCACGCGGGTGAAAGCGCTCGAGCATCACCATCGTGGCACCCAGCATCACGGCCGGTACGACGAGTTCCGTCGCGGACGCGACGTGATTCATCGGCAGATGCACCAGGATCCGGTCGGATTCGGTCATCCGGAAACTGCGGATCTGTACCGCCAGGTTGGTCCGCAGGTTCCGGTGGGTGAGAACCGTTGCCTTGGGCAGACCGGTCGATCCGGAGGTGAAGACGATCAGGGCCCCGTCCTCCTCCGCAACCTCCGCGCTTCGTCGCAGGATCGCGTCGCGCCGACCGTCCGGCAACGGCTCGGCGAGGATGCGTCCGATCCGACCGCCGAAAGGCCGATCCGAAGGCTCGATGTCGACGACGACGACACTCGGGATCGCGTCCCGCAGCGCGGGCTCGATCTCCGACAGGAGCGGGCGGTCCCGGTCCTCACGCAACACGAAGCAGACCTTCGGGGCGGTCCGCTCCGCGAGCTTTCGGACCTCGGCGGGCCGGTATAGCACGTTGAAGCCGACCAGGATGGCGCCGATCTTCGCGCACGCCATGTACAGGGCCACGTACTCCGGTCGGACGGAGCACATCACGCCGACACGACTGGCGTGTCCCACGCCGAGATCGATCAGATACGAGGCGAGCCTGTCGGAGATGTCGTCCAGTTGAGCCCAGGTGATCGTCGCTTCGTTGAACACCATGCAGGCCTTGTCGGGCACGCGCCGACACGTGTCCTCGAGCGCACGCGACAGTGTCGGCGAATAGGCGTCCCAGATCTCTTCCATGTGAACGTGCTCACTTCCTCGGGATCGCCGGGCATCGGCTCTCGGAGAGCGGCTGGAACGCGTCCTCGCCACGAATCGTCGCAGTGATCTCGTAGTAGTCCCAGGCGTACCTGGACTCGGCCGGTGCCTTAACGCGCGAGAGGTAGAGGTCGTGGATCAGCACTCCGTCGGACCTGATCGACCCTCCATTGGCGTAGAAGTCGTTGAGCGGCTTGTTCTTCAGCGCCTCGACGACCCGTCGTCCGTCCTCCCATCCCACCTGCGCGATCGTTCTCAGGTATTGCAGCGTGGCGGAGTAGTCCGCCGCCTGGTACTCGCCGGGCATCCGTCCGATCTTCTCGAAGAAGCGCTTCGCGAAGGCCCGGGTCTGGTCGTTTCTGTCCCAGTAGAACGGCATCGCGATCAGGGCGTTCTGGGCCTTGGCAGGTCCCATCGCGTGAAGGTCGGTGATGAACAGCAGCATCGGCACCACGCTCTGCCTGCCGCCGGCGACCTTGAACTCCTGCAGGGACGACATGGTGTTCACCAGATCCGCGCCGCCGTTCGCGATGCCGATGACATCCGCCTTCGATGCCTGCGCCTGAAGCACGAAGGACGAGAAGTCGTTGGTGTTGAGCGGGTGACGCACCGACCCGATGACCTCGCCCCCGGCCTGCTTGATGAAGCGCTCCGCATCGGCCTGAAGCGCATGCCCGAACGCGTAGTCCGCGGTGATGAAGAACCAGCGCTTCTTGCCCGATTCGATGACCGCGCGGGTCGTTGCCCGGGACGCGGAGTAGGTGTCGAAACCGTAGTGCACGTGATTGTCTGAGCATGACTCGTTGCTGAGCCTGCTCGACAGCGCGCCGGTGACCAGCCCCACCTTGTTGGTCAGCTTCGCCACCTCGACCACGGCCAGGGCGGTCGCGGAGCCGGCCATGTTCACGATCACGTCGACGCCATCGGTCTGGAACCACCTGCGCGCCAGCGCGCTCGCGATATCCGGCTTGTTCTGGTGGTCGCCCGAGACGATCTCGATCTTCTTCCCGTTAACCGCACCGCCGAAGTCCTCCACGGCGAATCGGACCGCCTGAACGGAGCCACGGCCGGTCATGTCGGAGAACAGACCGCTCATGTCCGCAAGGACGCCTATCCGGACGACATCGGGAGCCGCCCGCGCCGAAGGGAGGGCGAGTGCGCCAACGGCTGCGCCGGAGAGGCGGTTGATGAATGCACGGCGATTCGTCACGACGTCTTTCCCCCTTCCTGTTTGGGCTGCCTCGAGAGCAGCCGTTCGAGCGCCGCACGGGCGACGCATGCGCAAGATTCATCTGCAAGAGGCGCCGTGTCAACAGAAATATGAGGCATGAGTCATTGATCATTTATTCGCGCCGGGACGTACAGGAAGCGCCCGGCTGGCGATCCTCGGGCGGGTGACGTGCATCGCATCGCGCCCGCTGGCGAGCCGCGCTCTCCGCGCAGCCGCAGCGACGGGTCGGCCTCGGCGGCGGGCTCGTCGGGGACGCCGCAGGCGTGGGCGTCCGCCCCGGCCGCGTCGCTCGGACGACGATGCTCGACGCCGTGCCCCGTGGAGCCGGCGATGAACCCCGCAGGCACCCGGTTCGCGGGTCCGTTGCCGAGACCGGCCAGCGCGTGCACGCGATGACTCCCGGACGGCCTCTCGAAGGCACGCGCCAGACCGCCCGGGGCGCCCTGCTGCCGGGCGGCGGAAGCGGGCTCGGCCTCGAGCGGACGAACATCTTCTCGACGGCGGGCCGCGCGAGCATCGCGGCAACGATCCGGGGCTCGCCGCCGCTGCAGTTCGGGCAGCGCTTCAGTCGGTGTCGGGCACGCGCTCGAACGGTCTGGCCGAGCCGCTGCGGTGATGCGATCCAGAGCGGGGCGCGCCCGCAGCGGGGTCGGGGACCCGCCGAACGACGGAGTGCCGCTGCGCGCAATCGTTCGCGATGCCCGGCTTCGCCGCGCTGGGCACCGCCTGCAACGGCGAGGTCATGCTCGACGTGTACTCCATCGGGCAGATCGCCGCGACGCTGGTGAAAAGCGCATGACCACGGCCGCTGTGTCCGCCGCGTGGCCCCTGCGATCGAGGGAGGATCCCCGGACTGGGGCCTCGACGGCGCGGGATTCCGGCCCTCGATCGACCCGCGCGGGCGCCGAGCCGCCCCGCCCGGTCCGTCCCGACCCGCACCGCGTCAGTCGCCGGCGCGGATCCCGTGGTCCTTCACCACCTTCGCCCACTTCGCCGCCTGCTCGTCGATGAACCTCGCGAACGCCTCCGGCTGCGACGCGACGATGTTCATCCCCTGCGAGGACAGGCGCTCGCGGATCTGCGGGTCGCGCAGCAGCTTCGCGAGCTCGGCGTTCATCCGCGCGACGATCTCCGGCGGCGTCTTCGCCGGCGCGAGCACGCCCCACCAGGCGGTCGCCTCGAAGCCGGGCACGCCGGACTCGGCGACCGTCGGCACGTTCGGCAGCACCGGGTCTCGCGCCGCGGTGGTGACCGCGAGCGGCACCAGCATGCCGCTGCGGATGTGCGGCGCGAGCAGCGCGACGCTGCCGATCGCAACCGGCACGTGGCCGGCGATGGCGTCCTGCGCGAGCGGCCCCCCGCCCTTGTAGGGCACGTGCGTGCCGGCGAAGCCGGCCTGCGCGCCCATCTGCGTCATCGCGAGGTGCGCGAGGCTGCCCGAGCCGATCGTGCCGAACTGCGGCTGGCCCTTGTTCGCCTTCGCGGCCGCGAGCAGGTCGGCGAACGTCTTGTGCGGCTGCGCGCTCGAGTGGCCGGTGATCACCATCGCGCCGGTCGCGACCAGCATCACCGGCGCGAGGTCGGCCTTCGTGTCGAACGGCAGGTTCGGGATCAGGCTCGGGTTCACCGCGTGCGTGTCGAACACCACGACGAAGGTGTGGCCGTCGGGCGGCGACTTCGCGACGAAGCCGGTGCCGATCGAGCCGCTGCCGCCGGCGCGGTTCTCGACGATCACCTGCTGGCCGAGCGCCTGCGACAGCGGCGGCGCGAAGACGCGCGCGAGCAGGTCGGTGGTGCCGCCGGGCGGGAACGGCGACACCAGCCGGATCGGCTTCGACGGCCAGGCGTCGGCCTGCGCCGAGGCGGGTGCCGGCACGGCGAGGGACAGGGACAGCGCCAGCGCGAGCGCGGTGGCGGATGCGGCGAGGCCGCGTCGCTTCGACGGATCCAAGGTCGTCTCCTCGTGGGCGCGGCCGGGTGGGGCGGACCGCGTCGACGCAGTGTACGACCGCCGCGCCGCGTCAGCCCGCCGCACGCCGGGCGTCGACCGCTCCGGCGAGCCGCGCCAGCGCGGCGGCGGTGTCATCCCAGCCGACGCACGCGTCGGTGATGCTCTGCCCGCGGCGCAGCGCGGCCGGATCGTCGCGGCCCGGCACGAACGGCTGCGCGCCGGCCTCGAGGTGGCTCTCGATCATCGTGCCGAACACGTGGCGGCTGCCGCCGGCGACCTGGGCCGCGAGGTCGGCGGCGACCTCGAGCTGGCGCTCGTGGCGCTTCGCGCTGTTCGCGTGCGAGCAGTCGACCATCACCGACGGCGCGAGCCCGGCCGCGGCGAGTGCGCCGCAGGCCTCGGCCACGCTGGCGGCGTCGTAGTTCGGGGTGCGCCCGCCGCGCAGGATCGCGTGGCAGTCGGGGTTGCCGCGCGTGCGCACCATCGCGACGCCGCCGTTCTTGTGCACGCCGAGGAAGTGGTGCGCGCGCATCGCGGCCTGGATCGCGTCGATCGCGACCTTCACGTTGCCGTCGGTGCCGTTCTTGAAGCCGATCGGCGCCGACGCGCCCGAGGCGAGCTCGCGGTGCACCTGGGACTCGGTCGTGCGCGCGCCGATCGCGCCCCACGCGACCAGGTCGCCGATGTACTGGGGCGAGACCGTGTCGAGCAGCTCGCTGCCCGCGGGCACGCCGAGCCGGGCGATGTCGATCATCAGCTGGCGCGCGATCCGCAGCCCCTCGTTGATCCGGAAGCTGCCATCGAGGTACGGGTCGTTGATCAGCCCCTTCCAGCCGACGGTGGTGCGCGGCTTCTCGAAGTAGACGCGCATCACCACCTCGAGCCGGTCGGCGTGGCGCGCGCGCTCCAGCGCGAGCCGGCGCGCGTAGTCGAGCGCCGACGCCGGGTCGTGGATCGAACACGGCCCGACGACGACCAGCAGGCGGTCGTCGCGGCCCTGCAGGATCGCGCGGATCCGCTCGCGCGTCGTCGCCACCAGCGTCTCGACGGGCGTGCCCTGGATCGGGAAGAAGCGGATCAGGTGCTCGGGCGGCGGCAGCAGCTGGACCTGCTCGACGCGCGCGTCGTCGGTCGACGAGGTGCGGTCGGGCGGGGCGGCGTCGGTGCGGAGGTCGGCGGTCATCGGCGGTGCGGTCGTCGGAGAAGGGCGGCGGCGCAGGCGGCAGTCTAGTCGATGCGCCGCGCACGCCGCCCGGGCATTCGGGGCGCGCCGCGCCGACGCTGGCATCATCGATCGCGCATCATGCTCCGAGTCGTCTGGTTCAAGCGCGACCTGCGCGTCGTCGACCACGCCCCGCTGTCGCACGCCGCCGCGAGCGGCGACCCCGTGCTGCCGCTGTGGATCGCCGAGCCCGCGCTGCTGCGCGAGCCCGACGCGTCGGCACGCCACCTCGGCTTCGCGCGCGAGTGCCTCGCCTCGCTCGAGGCGGCGCTCGCCGCGCTCGGCACGCCGCTGTGGACCGCGCGCGGCGACGCGGTCGCGGTGTTCGCCACTCTCCAGCGCCGCTTCGGCGAGTTCGAGCTGCTGTCGCACGAGGAGACCGGCAACGCGGCGAGCTTCGCGCGCGACCGCGCGGTGGGCCGATGGATGCGCGCGAACGGGCTGCGCTGGCGCGAGTGGCCGTCGAACGGCGTGGTGCGCCGGCTCGACGATCGCGACCGCTGGAGCGCGATCTGGATGGCGCGGATGCAGGCCGAGCCGCTGCCCGCGCCGGCCGCGCTGGCGCCCGCCCCCGGCGGCTCGAGCGCCGAGGTCGCGCACGCCGCCGCGAGGTCGCGGCG
>JADCHE010000044.1 GCA_020248665.1 Burkholderiales bacterium
ACTGGCACCTGCATGAGGCCCGCCGGCTGCTGGCCGATCTCGATGCGCCGTCCGAGCTGTCCGCCGCCATCCGCTTCGACGCCTGGCTGCGCGACGAGGCCTTGCGCACCGGCGACCCGCGCATCGCCTCGGCCCGCATCTACCAGTACGGCCCGGGATGCGTGCGCGACAGCAAGGCCCTCGAGGCCGCGCTTGCCCTGCTCGACGAACGCGGCCGTGCAAGGGTGGAGCAGGAGGGCCGACATCGGTTCGTGGCGGTGAACCCGGCGCTGTCGCGTGCGATCAACAGCAGGAACAGCATGAACAGCATGAACAGCGAGGGATAGGATGCGTTGCGGGAAGTCCATCACACGCAGCCCGATGTTCAGCGGGTACGGCGAGCGCGTACGATTTCGTCAGGTTCGCAAGACATGAAGCAGATCATTGGCGTGCGTGACCACTCACGCTTCAACGTCTGACGGGCGGGGCGGATTCCGGCGGTTTTCCGGGACCCCTCCGGAATAGCAGACCCTTCGGGTACCTCGGGCGCGCAACAGGGCCGCGCACGACTGCCGCGGCGGGCTTAACATCGAGACGACGTCGACGTGCCGGCGCCCGCAGAGCGTCGCCCACCCAGCAGAGGCCTCATGAAATGCATCCCATCGACCGCCTTCGCGGTGCTGCTGTCCCTGGCGGCCGGTGCCGTGCTCGCGCAGCCGAGCGACATCCAGCAGAACACGCCCCGCCCCTAAGCCGATGACCGCGCAGGAGAAGGCGAAGGCCCGCGACGAGGTCCGCACGAACGCGACCAAGGCGCTCGAGCAGTTCTACGCCGTGGATCCGAAGATCAAGGACGCGGTCGCGAAGGCCGCCGGCTACGGCGTGTTCACCACCTACGGCGTGAGCTTCGTGCTCGGCGGCGCCGGCGGCACCGGGCTGGTCCATGACGCCGCAGCGAAGAAGGACTGGTACATGCGCGTCGCGCAGGCGAGCGCCGGCGCGCAGATCGGCGCCGCGCAGAACGAGACGCTGCTGGTGTTCCCGACGAAGAAGGCCGTGACCGACTTCGTCGAGAAGGGCTGGGTCGCCGGCGCGTCGGGCGGCGGCACCGCGGGGGCGGCCGGCAAGACCGGCGGCAGCGCCGGCGGCACGGCCACCGGCGGCATCACCTCCTACACGATGACCAAGAACGGCGTGCAGGCGGGCGGCGCCGTCGAGGGCGCCAAGTACTGGAAGGACAAGGCGCTCAACTGAGCGCAGTGCCGAGGCCGGCGCGGCCGGCCTCGGCGTGCGGCCCGCCCGCCGCCGCGCCGCGCGCCTCCTCGCGCAGCCGGCGCGACTCCTCCAGCAGGTGGCGCTGGTAGTCGTCGAGGTCGCCGTCGAACGGCTCGAGCCGTCCGCGCCCGACCAGCCAGAACTCGTCGCAGACGCTGCGCAGCAGCGCCCGGTCGTGGCTGACCAGCATCAGCGTGCCCTCGAAGCGGTTCAGCGCCATCGCGAGCGCCTCGCGGGTCACCAGGTCGAGGTGGTTGGTCGGTTCGTCGAGCAGCAGCAGGTTCGGCCGCTGCCAGACCATCATCGCGAGCACCAGCCGCGCCTTCTCGCCGCCGCTCATCGTGCCCACCGGCTGGCGGATCATGTCGGCGCCGAAGTTGAAGCTGCCGAGGAACGCGCGCAGCGCCTGCTCGCCGGTCGCCTCGCGCGCGGCGGCGCCGGTCTCGCGCGCGAGCCGCACCATGTGCACGAGCGGGTCGTCGGTCGGGCTCAGCACGTCCAGCTCCTGCTGCGCGAAGTAGCCGATCGACAGGCCGCGGCCCTCGGTGATCTCGCCGCCCAGCGCCGCGAGGTCGCGCGCGATGGTCTTCACGAAGGTCGACTTGCCCTGGCCGTTGGCCCCGAGGATGCCGATCCGCTGGCCGCCGAGCACCGAGCGGCTGACGCCGCCCACGATCACCCGGGGGGTGCCGTCGACGACATAGCCGAAGTCTGCGCGCGAGATCGACAGCATCGGGTTCGGCAGGCTCAGCGGCTCGCGGAACTCGAACTCGAAGTCCGCGCTGGCCAGCATCGGCGCGACCTTCTCCATCCGCTCGATCGCCTTCACGCGACTCTGCGCCTGCCGGGCCTTGCTCGCCTTGGCCTTGAAGCGGTCGATGAAGCGCTGCAGGTGGGCGATGCGCTCCTGCTGCTTCGCGAACGCGGCCTCCTGCTGCAGCAGCTGCACCGAGCGCAGCTCCTCGAACTTCGAGTAGTTGCCGCCGTAGCGGACGAGCCGCGCGTTGTCGACGTGGACGGTGACGTCGGTGACCGCATCGAGGAACTCGCGATCGTGGCTGATCACCAGCATGGTGCCGCCATAGCCCTTCAGCCACGCCTCGAGCCACACCAGCGCGTCGAGGTCGAGGTGGTTGGTCGGCTCGTCGAGCAGCAGCAGGTCGCTCGGGCACATCAGCGCGCGGGCGAGCTGCAGCCGCATCCGCCAGCCGCCGGAGAAGCCGTCGACCGGTCGCTCGAGCTCATCGGAGCCGAAGCCGAGGCCGAGGATCAGCGCCTGGGCGCGCGCGACCGCGTCGTGCTCCCCGGCGTCCGCGAGGTCGACGTGCGCCTGCGCGATCGCCATGCCGGCGTCCGGATCGTCGGGGTCGCGCTCGAAGTCGCGCTCGGCGATCTCCAGCGCCTCGCGCAGCGCGGCCAGGCGCGTATCGCCGCCGATCACGAACGCGGTCGCGCCCTCGTCGGTCTCGGGCATGTCCTGCGCGACCTGCGCGAGCCGCCACTGCCTCGGATACGAGACCTCGCCCGCGTCCTCGGCGAGCGTGCCGTCGAGCAACCGGAACAGCGACGACTTGCCGACGCCGTTGCGCCCGACCAGACCCACCCGCTCGCCGGGGGCGACGACGACCGAGGCGCGGTCGAGCAGCTGCTTCGCGCCTCGGCGCAGGACGACGTTCTTCAGGGTGATCAAGGGGGACGGCGCTCCTGCGCGACGCGGGGCCAGAGTCTAACCCCGTCGCGACAGGCGGGCGGGCGCTACGCGCCCGTCGGATGGTGCGGTGCCGGTGCCCGTGCTGCCGCGTCCGGCCGCCCGCGGCGCGGCAGCGCGACGCTGAACGACGCGCCGCGCCCTGGCCCTGCGCTCTCGGCCCGCATGTGCCCGCCGTGCAGCTCGGCGAGCCGACGCGCCGGTGCAAGCCCGATCCCGAGCCCGCCCTCGAGCGGCAGCGGAAACGCCAGGGGCGGGCCCCCGTCGGCCGGGAGCGGCGGCGCGTCGGCCATGGCCCCGGTGTGTGCGCGCGTCGCGATCGAGGCCACCGCGCCGGCCGGGCGTCCGCGCGCACGGACCGGACATCCGCCACCGCTGCCACGATGCCGGCCGCCGGGGCGAGGATCGCACGATGAGCACCGCGCGCCGCCTCCGGTCGTGCCTGCGCGCCGCAACGGCGGCGACGCTGCTCGCCGCGCTCGCCGGCTGCGGCACCTGGACGCACCCCACCAAGCCCGCATCGGCATTCCCCGCCGACCGGATGGGCTGCGAACAGTGGGCGGTCGGCCTGTACCCGGTGGCGCTCGTGCAGCGGCTGGTGACGCCGTCTCGCCAGGAGCCACCAACGACGAGCTGCCGCACCCGCGACGCGCACACCACCTGCACGACGACGCCCGGAGCGTGGGTCGGCCCGACCGTCGCGACCGAGGACGCGAACGCGTCGCGCCGCGAGAGCGCGATCGTCCAGTGCCTGCGCTCGGCGGGCTGGACCTGGAAGCTCGACTGACCCGTCCGGCGTGTCCGCGCGTTGCCGCAGGCCGCGCGGTGCGCTAGCCTCGCCGCGACCCACGTCACGATGGAGGCGCCGATGGGCGCGACCGACCCGATCGACCCCGCCGATCCGCCCGCCCGGTCCGCACCGACCGGCGACGACGCGCGCTTCGACGCGTCGCGAGAGGCGATCGCGCACGCCGCCGCGTGGCTGCCCGGCGGTGTCTCCAGCAGCTTTCGCCTCGGCATGGCCCCGCACCCGCTGGTGTTCGAGCGCGCATCGGGCGCGTGCCTGCACGACGTCGACGGCAACCGCCTCGTCGACTACTACCTCGGCATGGGCCCGATCCTGCTCGGCCACGACGCGCCCGAGGTCGTGCGCGCGGTCTCCGAGCAACTCGGGCGCGGGATCCTGTACGGCGGACAGTCGCGCGTGGAGGCGCGTGCCGCCGAGCTGCTGTGCGCGATGGTGCCGTGCGCCGAGCAGGTCCGCTGGGCCGGCTCGGGTACCGAAGCCGTGCAGCTCGCACTGCGCGTCGCGCGCGCGGCGACCGGCCGCGCGGTCGTGCTGAAGTTCGAGGGGCACTACCACGGCTGGCTCGACAGCGTCGCGGTGTCGACCTCGCCCGCGCCCGGGGTGGCCGGCCCCGCCGACGCGCCGCACCGGGTGCATGCCTCGCTCGGGCAGGACGAGGCCGCGACGGTGCACACCGAGGTGCTCGGCTGGAACGAGCTCGGCGCGGTCGAGCGCCGGCTCGCAGGCGGCGACGTCGCCGCGGTGCTGATGGAGCCGGCGATGTGCAACGCCGGCGCGATCGCGCCGGCGCCCGGCTACCTCGAGGGCGTGCGCGCCGCCTGCACGCGCCACGGCACGGTGCTGGTGTTCGACGAGGTGATCACCGGGTTCCGCATCGCGCCCGGCGGCGCGCAGCAGCGCTACGGCGTGACGCCCGACCTCGCGACCTTCGCGAAGGCGATCGCGAGCGGCTTTCCGGTCGCGGCGCTCGCCGGCCGCGCCGACCTGCTCGAACGCTGCGCGGGCGGCGGCGTGCTGCACGGCGGAACCTACAACGCGCACCCGGTCGCGATGGCGGCGACGGTCGCGACACTCGAGGCGCTCGCCGACGGCTCGGTCCACCGCACGATCGCCGCGCACGGCGAGCGGCTGATGGCCGGCATCGACGCGCGGCTGCGCGCGGCCGGCATCCCGGCCGTGGTGACCGGCTTCCCGCAGGTGTTCCACGTCGCGTTCGGGCTGGATGCGCCCGCTCGCGACTGGCGCGGACTGCAACGCGCCGACCGGCCGCGCTACCTGCGCTTCGTGCGCGAGCTGCTCGCGCGCCGGGTGCGGGCGCTCGAGCGCGGCGCGTGGTTCCTCTCGCGCGCGCACGACGAGGCGATCGTCGACGAGACGCTGCGCGCGGTCGAGGTGGCGGCGGAGCGCGTCGCGCGCGCGGGCTGAGGGCGCCCGCCCGGTTCTCGGCCACGCCCAGTCCTGCGGCGCCATCTCGCGGCGCACGCGCGCCGCACGCCCGACCATGAAGGCCAGGTCGGCGCATGGCTTGGGCGCCATGTCGTCGGCGTTGAAGCCGATGCTGACGTCGGCCAGGTCGAGCCCGCGCGCCTTCGTCATCGCGACCGCGGCGATCGCATCGTCGAGCGTCGTGCCCGCCGGATTCAGGTCGTCCGCGCCCCGCCGCATCGTGAGCGGCAGCCGCTCGGGCCAGACCGCTCGGATCGCGTCGATCGCGCCGAGGTGGAAGCGCACGCGATTCCCGAGCGAGCCGCCGTAGCCGTCGGTGCGCCGGTTGGCGCGCGGCGACAGGAAGCTCGCGCCGAGGTCGCCGTGCGCGAAGTGCAGCTCGAGCCACTCGAAGCCGGCATCGAGCGCGCAGCGCGCGGCGTCGGCATACGGGCGGTGCAGCCCGGCGATCTCGTCGCCGGACAGCGGATGGACCGGGTACGGCCGAACGCCGCCGTACGGGACGTCCGACGGTCCGCGCACCTGCCAGCCCTCGGGGTGCTCGGGCGGCAGCTGCACGCGGCCCTTCCATGGCGCGCATTCGCTGCCCTTGCGCCCGGTGTGGCCGAGCTGGATCGCGCGACCTGCTCGGGGGACACCAGCCCGAAGCCGCCGGCCGCGCGCGAGCCGCACCGCATCAGGTGGAAGTCCCCGACGCATCCGTCGACGGCCCGGTGCTGCGTCATCGGCGACATCGCGATGCGGTTGCGCAGCGTGACGTCCTCGAGGGTGAACGGTCTGAAGAGATCGGGCATGGCGGCGGGGATCGTGACGGCGGGCGACGGCGCCGCGATCGTCGCATCCCGGCCGTGCCTCCCCGGGCCACTTGATCCCGGTCAATACGCCCGCGCGGGCCACGCCTACGATCGAGTCGGTGCAAGCGACCCTGCCCGAAGCGCCCGGCCCCGCCGGCCCCGCGCCCGCTGACGCGCGCGAGCCGCTGTTCGTCGCGCGCGGGCTCGGCAAGGTCTACCGGAGCGGCGAGATCGAGGTGGTCGCGCTGCACGACGTCGACCTCGACGTGCGCCGCGGCGAGTTCATCGTGCTGCTCGGCCCGTCGGGCAGCGGCAAGTCGACGCTGCTGAACATCCTCGGCGGGCTCGACGCCCCGAGCTCGGGCGACGTGCGCTTCGAGGACCACCCGCTGACCGGCGCGTCCGACGCCGAGCTGACCGCCTACCGCCGCGAGCACGTCGGCTTCGTGTTCCAGTTCTACAACCTGATCCCGAGCCTGACCGTGCGCGAGAACGTCGCGCTGGTCACCGACATCGCCCGCGACCCGATGCCGGTCGACGAGGCGATCGACCTGGTCGGACTGACCCCGCGGCGTGACCACTTCCCCGCCCAGCTGTCGGGCGGCGAGCAGCAGCGCGTCGCGATCGCGCGGGCGATCGTCAAGCGCCCGCAGGTGCTGCTGTGCGACGAGCCGACCGGCGCGCTCGACTACCGGACCGGCAAGCTCGTGCTCGAGGTCATCGCGCGGATCAACGCCGAGCTCGGCACGACCGCGATCGTGATCACGCACAACGCGGCGATCGCGGGGATGGCCGACCGGGTCGTGTACCTCGGGGACGGCACGATCCAGCGGATCACGTCGAACGCGACGAAGCTCGCGCCGTCCGAGCTGTCGTGGTGAACGGCCGATGAGGGCGCTCGACCGCAAGCTGCTGCGCGACCTGGCCCGGATGTGGAGCCAGGCCGCGACGATCGCGCTGGTCGTCGCGAGCGGCGTCGGCGGGTGGCTCACCAGCCTGTCCGCGGTCGACTCGCTCGCCGCCGCGCGCGACCGGTACTACGTCGAGGGCCGCTTCGCCGACGTGTTCGCCGAGCTGGTGCGCGCGCCGCGCGACGTGGCCGACGCGCTGCTCGCGGTGCCCGGCGTCGCCGACGTGCAGCCGACCGTCGAGCGGCTGGTGCGCGTCGAGGTCGACGGCGTGGTCGATCCGATCATCGGCCGGCTGGTCGGGGTCGACACCCGGCGCGCGCGCCGGCTCAACCGCGTCGACGTGCGCGCCGGCCAGCCCCTCGAGGCGGGCGCCGCGCTGCGCGGCGACGGCACGATCGACGCGCTGGTGTCCGCCGCCTTCGCCGACGCGCACCGGCTGCGGCCGGGCTCGACGGTGCACGCGCTGGTCAACGGCCGGCGGCGCGCGCTCGCGATCCGGGGTATCGCACTGTCGCCGGAACACGTGTTCGCCCAGCTCGGCGGCGCACCCGACGTCCGCGGCTACGGCGTCTTCTGGGTCGACGAGCGCGCGCTCGCGGCCGCGTACGACATGGACGGCGCGTTCGATCACGTGTCGATCCGGCTCGCGCCCGGCGCGGACGAGGCGGCGGTGGTCGCCGAGACCACGCGGCGCCTCGCGCCCTGGGGCGCGCGCGACGCGCACGGGCGCGCCGACCAGCCCTCGAACCGGATGCTCGCCGACGAGATCCGCGAGCAGCGCGTCCTCGGCACGGTGCTGCCGGTGATCTTCCTCGCCGTCGCGGCGTTCCTGCTCAACGTCGTCGTCTCGCGGCTGGTCGCGACGCAGCGCGAGCAGATCGCGGCGCTGAAGGCGCTCGGATACCCGAACGCGACGATCGCGGCCCACTACCTGAAGCTCGTCGGACTGATCGTGCTCGCCGGACTCGCGCTGGGCGTCGCCGTCGGCGACGTGCTCGGCGCGATGCTGACGCGGCTCTACGCCGAGTTCTTCCGCTTCCCGTCGTTCGAGCACCGCCTCGCGCCCGGGCTCGTCGCGACCGGCGCCGCGGTCGCGCTCGGCACCGCGCTCGTCGGCACGCTGAACGCGATCTGGGCGACGGTAAGGCTGCCGCCGGCCGAGGCGATGCACGCGCCTGCGCCCGGCCACTATCGGCCGACGCTGGTCGAGCGGCTCGGTGTGCACGGCCTGGGCACCGCGCAGCGGATGATCCTGCGCAACATGGAGCGCCGGCCCTGGCGCACCGCACTCTCGGTCGGCGGCGTCGCCACGGCGGTCGCGATCGTCATCGTCGGCGGCTTCGTGCGCGACGCGATGGACGCGATCGTGCAGTCCGCGTTCGGGCGCGCGCTGCGCGCCGACGTCGTCGTCTGGATGGCCGACCCGGTCGACGACGCGACCCGCCACGCGATCGCGCGCCTGCCGGGCGTGATCGCGGTCGAGTCGGGTCGCGACGTCGCAGTGCGTTTCGTCGGCGCGCACCGCGTCGAGCGCGGGCAGGTCCGCGGCCGCGTCGCCGTGCCCGACCTGAACCGGATCGTCGACGTCGACGGCCGCGTCGTCGTGCCGCCGGACGACGGCCTGCTGATGACCGACCGGCTGGCCGCGAAGCTGGGCCTCGCGGTGGGCGACACCGTGCGCATCGAGGTGCTCGAGGGCGCCCGCCGCACGCTCGAGGTGCCGATCGCCGGTACGGTGCGCGAGACCATGGGGCTGAACGCGTACATCGAGCGACGCGCGCTGAACCGTCTGCTCGGCGAGGGCGACGTCGCGACGCAGTACGCGCTCGCCGTCGAGCGCGGCGCGGAGCCGCGGCTGCTCGAGGCGGCGCGCGGGCTGCCGCGCCTCGCCGGCACGTTCAGCAAGGCCACGCTCGAGCGCAACATGCGCGAGGTGAGCGCGCGCAACGTGCGCATCATGAGCACGATCATGACGGTGTTCGCCGCGGTGATCGCGGTCGGGGTCGTCTACAACAACGCCCGCATCGCGCTCGCCGAGCGCACCTGGGAGCTCGCGAGCCTGCGGGTGCTCGGCTTCACGCGGGCCGAGGTATCGGCGCTGCTGCTCGGCGAGCAGGCGCTTGTGATCGCGGCCGCGCTGCCGCTCGGCCTCGTGCTGGGCCGCGTGCTGGTCCACGGGATCGTGGGGCTGCTCGCCTCGGACCGGTTCGAGTTCCCGGTCGAGATCCTGCCGCGCACCGACGCGTGGGCCGCGAGCTGCGTCGTCGTCGCCGGCATCGCGAGCGCACTGGTCGTGCGCCGGCGCGTCGACCGGCTCGACCTGGTCGCCGCGCTGAAGACCCGCGAATGAGCCGCCGCCACCCTTTCCTCCGACGGACCCCATGATGAAGCGCCGCACCCTCGTCCTCCTCGCCCTCGCACTCGCCGCGGGCGGCGCGCTGCTCGCCTGGGCGTTCGCGCCCCGCCCCGTCGAGGTGGCGGTCGCGGGCGCCGACCGTGGCCGCTTCGAGCTGACGATCGACGAGGACGCGCGCACGCGGCTGCGCGAGCGGTACGTCGTGAGCGCGCCGCTCGCCGGCCGGCTGTCGCGGATCGTGCTGCGCGAGGGCGACGCGGTCGAGGCCGACGCGGTCGTGGCGATGCTGTCGCCCGCGCTCGCGCCGCTGCTCGACGATCGCGCCTTCGCAGGGCTGCAGGCGCGCGTCGAGGCCGCCGAGGCGGGCGTGCTGCGCGCCGCGGCGCGTATCGAGCGGGCGCGGATCGCCGTGGAGCAGGCGCGCAGCGACGTGGCCCGCAGCGAGCAGCTCGCGCAGAAGGGCTTCGTGTCGCCGACCAAGCTGGAGACCGACCGGCTCGCGACGGGCGCGACGATCCGCGAGCTCGAGGCGGCCGAGCAGGACCGGCACGTCGCGACGCACGAGGTCGAGCAGGCGCGCGCCGCCCTCGGCGCCGCGCGGCGCGGCGGCGGCGGCCGGCCCTTCGAGGTCCGCGCGCCGGCCGCCGGCCGGGTGCTCAGGGTCGTGCAGGCGAGCGAGGCGACGGTCGGGCTCGGTGCCCCGCTGCTGGAGCTCGGCGACACCCGGCGACTCGAGGTCGTCGCGCAGCTGCTGACCGTCGACGCGCTGCGCACGAAGCCGGGCGACCGCGTGGCGATCGAGCGCTGGGGCGGGCCCGGCACGCTCGAGGCACGCGTGCGGCTCGTCGAGCCCGCGGCGTTCACCAAGGTCTCGGCGCTCGGCGTCGAGGAGCAGCGGGTCAACGTGCTGATCGACATCGCGAGCCCTCACGACGCATGGCGCGCGCTCGGCGACGGCTACCGCGTCTCGGTGCGGATCGTCGTCCTCGAGGTGCCGGACGCGGTGCGCGTGCCGGTGGGCGCGGTGTTCCCGCTGCCGCGCGAGGCGGACGCACCCGGCGAGCCGCGCTGGGCCGCGTTCGTGCCGCGCGACGGCCGCGCGCGCCGCGTCGGGGTCGACGTCGGTGCGCGCAACGGCACGCACGCGTGGATCCGGTCGGGCCTCGGGGCGGGCGACGCGGTGATCGTGTACCCGCCGTCGACGGTCGACGAGGGCGTGCGCATCCGTCCCCGCTGAGCGCAGGGACGCCGTCATCCGGCATTCATCCCCGCGTCAGCGGGTGCTCATCGGCGCGTCGGCCCGGGCTCATCGCGGCGTCAAGGCTGGTTCGACCGGTGCGGCTCCAATGGGGACTCCATCCCACGGACCCCCGAAGGAGCCCCACGAGAAGCCCGACCCGGCTCGCCCTCGTCCTCGCGACCGCCGCCTACCGCACCCATGCCGCCGCCCAGCGCGCGCCGCTCGTCAACACCACCCTCACCGAGGCCGAGCTGCTGGCCGCCGAGAAGGCCTGGGGCGACGCACCGGTCGCGATCTCGACGACCCCCGACCAGCAGGGCCGCGAGCGCCGCAACCACGCTCGCCGCGAAGTTCATCGACGACGCCGCAGGATCCCGCCGCCGTGCACGCGTGCGAGCGCCACCCCGATCGACCGGCCGAGCCCGATGCCGTCGGCCCGGTGGCGCCGCGCCTGCTCGCCGCGGAACGTGCGCTCGAACACCCGGGGGCAGCTCGTCGCGCGAGCTGCCGATGCCTTCGTCGACGACGTCGCGCTCGCAGCGCGCGTGCTCGCCGGCCGGCCCCGCGACGCGCCGCACGCGGGTCGTCACGCAGCCGCCGGGCCGCACGTAGCGCACCGCGTTGTCGAGCAGCACCATCGGCAGCGGACGCAGCCGCTGCGCGTCACCGAGCACCGGCAGCACCTCCCACGGCGACTCGCCCGTGACGTCGATCTCGCGCTCCCGGCCGAGCGCGCGCGCCTGCGACGGCGCCTCGACGAGCGGCTCGGCGAGCAGCACCGAGTACGCGGCGACGAGCCGCCATGACCATCGTGATCGCGATCGCGCCGAGCGCGCCGCGGGTGGCGTCGAAGCCGTCGGACCTCGACACGTAGACCGAAGACGCGAGCGCCGCCATCAGGAACACCAGGAGCAACGACCGGCGCATCCGCGCGACCGCCCCCTCGAGCCCGGCGCCGAGGCCGAGCCGCCCGGCGCCGAGGCCGAGCCGCCCGAGCGCCGAGGCCGAGCCGCCCGAGCGCCGGCGGCACGATCCAGGACGGGGCCGCGACGCCGACCGCCGCGCCGAGGACCAGCGCGACGAGCGCCGGCACCGGCACCGGCACCGGCACCGGCACCAGGTAGGACGCGACGCCGGCCGCGATCATCGACAGGTGGTTCTCGTTCACCCGGTCTGTCACGCGCAGCAGCACGTCCCTCCGGCCCTTCGCCGGGACACGGCTCGGGGCGTCGGCCTCTCGGCCTCGGTGAGCGGGGTCGGTGGCGACGGGCATGGCGGCGGATCCGGACGGGGGCGGCGATGGCCGGAAAGGGGCGATCGCCGTGCCACGGTCGAGGAGGGTCGGGGCGGCGGTGTCCGGGACGCCCGCCCCCGGGTACCTGCGCCGTCGCGCCCGCGCCGCAGACGGCTGCCGGCCGGCGCCGCCGCGGCGCCTTTCGCCCGCCGCGTCCACCCCCCGCCCGGCGGCCGAGGGGTCGCGGTCGGATAACCTAGCCGGATGAGCTGGAGCGCCCCTGCCCCCGAGCTGGTCGAGCTGTTCGAGCAGACCGTCGCCCGCGACGCGCGCGTCGAGCGGCGCACGCTGTTCGGCTGCCCCGCCGCCTTCGTCGGCGGCCACCTCGCGGCCACCGTGTTCCGCGAGCAGTTCGTGCTGAAGCTCGGCGCCTCCGACGTGGGCCGCCTGCACGAGGGCCGCGCGCCCGTTCCCTTCGAGCCGCTCGAGGGTCGCCGCATGCGCGAGCTGTACCTCGTGCCGCGCGGCGTCCTGGGCGACCGCGAGACCCTCGACGAATGGATCGCCGCCGCGCTCGACCGCGTGGCCGCGTGGCCGCCCAAGGGCGGGCACCCCCGCGGCGCGCCGCGCGTGCGGCCGGCCCAGGCCGGGCCCGACGCGCTGCACGGTCTCGGCCCGCGCTCGCGCGAGATGCTCGGCAAGGCCGGCATCGAATCGATCGAGCGGCTGCGCGAGCTCGGCTCGGTCCGCGCCTATGTCGCGGTGAAGCGCGCCGGCGGCGGCCCGAGCCTGAACCTGCTGTGGGCGCTCGAGGGTGCCCTCACCGGCCGGCGCTGGCAGGACGTCGCACGCGAGGACCGGACGACGCTGCTGCTGGCGCTGGAGGACACGCTGGCGGTGCCGCTGGGCGCGCTCGAGGACTGAACCGGCCCGGACGGGGCGACGTGACCGCGCAGAACGCGCCGTGCCCCCTCCACGTCAGCCGGGCACGAAGCGCGGCCCCTCGAACGCCCGCACCGGCGGCGGCTCGCCGACGAAACGCTCGACCTGCACCAGGCAGCTCTGCGCAGCGCACCCCTGCGAGAACCGCGACGCGCCCGCGTCGCGCGTCAGCGTGTTCGGGTTGCCGTGCCGGTCGAGCGAGGTCGGATCGCCCGGCACCTCCGGGTCCCACCACGCACCGGTGGACAGCACCGCGACCCCGCGCAGCAGCCCCGCGTCGAGCCGCGCCCCGGCGAGGCACGCGCCGCGGTCGTTGAACACGCGCACCACGTCGCCGTCGGCGATGCCGCGTGCGGCCGCGTCATCCGGATGCAGCCGGATCGGCTCGCGCGCAGCGACCTTGTTCGCGAGGCTCACGGCCGAGTGGTCGAGCTGCGAGTGCAGCTTGGTGTGCGGCTGGTCGGACAGCAGGTGCAGCGGGAAGCGCCGCGACGCCGCCGCGCCGAGCCACTCGACCGGCTCGCGCCACACCGGCATGCCCGGGCAGTCGTCGAGCCCGAAGCCGGCGATGGTCTCCGAGAAGAGCTCGATGCGCCCGCTCG
Source organism: Burkholderiales bacterium (assembly GCA_020248665.1). GTDB lineage: Bacteria > Pseudomonadota > Gammaproteobacteria > Burkholderiales > Burkholderiaceae_E > UBA4615. Next base: position 13,296 of record JADCHE010000044.1, read on the forward strand.
GCGTCTCCAGCCGGTGCGCGACCGGGTCGGCGCGGAACTCGGCGAACGCGACCACCGGCCGGTCGTTCGCCGGGATCCGCACGCCGCCGCCCGACCAGAACGCCTCGAAGGTCGGCAGCACGATACCCGCCTCGGCCCACTTCGACGCGGTCTGCGCGTACAGCCGCTCGAGCCAGCCGCGCGCATCGAGCCCTTCGGTGAACGCGTCGCCGCGGCCCAGCCGCGCGGCCAGCGCCGCGAAGATCTCGAAGTCGTCGCGCGCCTCGCCGGGCGCATCGACGACGCGGCGCATCGCGATCAGCAGCGGGTCGCGCAGCCCGTGGCCGATGTCGTCGCGCTCGAGCGTGGTCGTCGCCGGCAGCACCACGTCGGCCATTCGCGCGTGCGCGTTCCAGACCTGCTCGTGGACGATCACTGCGTCGGGCCGGCGCCAGGCGCGCGCGAGCCGGTGCAGGTCCTGGTGGTGGTGGAACGGGTTGCCGCCCGCCCAGTAGACGAGCCGGATGTCGGGGTACGCACGCCGCTTCCCGACGTAGTCGAAGGGATCGCCCGGGTGCAGCAGCATGTCCGCGATCCGCGCGACCGGGATGAACGCCTCGACCGCGTTGCGCCCCTGCGGCAGCGTCGGCCCCGGCATCAGCCGGTGGCCGCTGCCGAGGGTGTTGGTCGGCCCGTACGCGAGGCAGACGCCGCCCCCCGGCAGGCCCACCTGCCCGAGCACGCATGCGAGGCCCACGCCCGCCCAGAACGGCTGCTCGCCGTGGTCGGCGCGCTGCAGTGCCCAGGCGACGTTGACCAGCGTGCGCGTCGCGGCCATCTCGACGGCGAGCGCGCGCAGCCGCGCGGCGGGCACGCCCGAGATCGCGGCGGCCCAGTCCGCATCCTTCGCGACGCCGTCGTCGTCGCCCGCCAGATAGCGCGACCAGCGCTCGAACCCGACGCAGTGCGACGCGAGGAACGCCGCGTCGTGCCGGCCTGCGCGCACCGTCTCGCACGCGAGCGCGAGCATCACCGCGGTGTCGGTGCCGGGCAGGATCGGGATCCACTCGCGCGAGGCATCGGGCACGCCGAGGTCGTCGCGCACCGGGCTGAAGTTCACGAAGCGGCAGCCCGCGCGAGCAAGCGAAGCGAGCCCGCCCGGCAGCCGGTGCTCGGAGGCGCCACCGGCGCCGATCTGCGCGTTCTTCGCAGCCGCGCCGCCGAACGACACGAAGAGGCGCGTGTGCGCGGCGAGCGTGCCCCAGTCGTGCGCGTGCCCGAACATCCGGTCCATCGACCATGCGACCCACGGCATCAGCGCGCGGCCCGCGCCCAGGCTGTAGCTGTCGACGTGGCGCACGTAGCCACCGAGCACGTTGAGGAAGCGGTGGACCTGGCTCTGCGCGTGGTGGAAGCGCCCCGCGCTCGCCCAACCGTAGGAACCGCCGAAGATCGACGCGTTGCCGTGCGCCTCGATCGTGCGCCGCAGCTCGCCCGCGACCAGATCGAGTGCCTCGTCCCACGACACCTCGACGAAGGGCTCGCGCCCGCGACCCTCGCCGCGCCGCGGGTCGCCGGGCGCGCGCTCGAGCCAGCCCGAGCGCACCGCGGGCCGCAGCACGCGCTGCGTGCGGTACGCCGCCCACATCGCCGCGCCGATCGGGGTCGGCGACGGGTCCTCGCGCCACGGCGCGAGGCCGACCGGCACGCCCCCGTCGCGGCGCACCTCGTACGCGCCCCAGTGCGACGAGGTCAGCTCGACGTCGAGCGGTGCGGCGCGGATCATCGCGGTCTCCTCCCGGCGGAACGTCCCGCCTTGCCATCGCGGGTCGACTCTAGCATCATTCCCCAAGACGGATCGTTCGTTCCGCATTTGGAAACGCAAAATCCCTCGCCCGGCCTTCCGGCCGCCTGTGCATCCGGTTCCCGCCACTTCCCAGGACACCCGCCGGCACGATGAACAACACCTTGATCAAGGGGCTCGGCCTGCTCGAGGTGCTCGCGCACTCGGACCGCCCGCTCGGCGTCACCGAGCTCGCGACCCGCGTCGGCATCGGCAAGAGCAACGTGCACCGACTGCTGCAGGCGCTGGTCGAGCTGGGCTACGTGCGGCGCGACGCGGACAACGGCGCGTATGCCGCGTCGATCCGGCTCTGGGAACTCGGCTCGGCGGTGCTCGCGAACCTCGACCTCAAGCGCGCCGCGCAGGCGTGGATGGACTGGCTGCTCGACCGCACCCGCGAGACCGTGCACCTGTCGGTGCTCGACGGCGACGAGGTCGTCTACGTGCACAAGCTCGACAGCCCCGAGCCGGTCCGCGCCTACACGCAGATCGGCGGCCGCGCGCCGGCGCACTGCGTCGCCACCGGCAAGGCGCTGCTCGCCTGGACCGGCGACGCGCACCTCGATTCGATGGCAAAGCGGCTGCGCGCGTGGTCGCCGCGCACCGTCACCGAGCCCGGCGAGTTCCTGCGCGAGATGGAGCGCGTGCGCCAGTCGGGCTACGCGGTCAACCGCGGCGAATGGCGCGAGAGCGTCGGCGGCGTCGCCGCGCCGGTGCGCGACCCGGGCGGGCGCGTCGTCGCCGCGGTCGGCGTGTCGGGGCCGATCGAGCGGCTGCGGCCGTCGGGCTTCAAGGCGCTGTCGGTCGACGTGATCCGCGCGGCCGAAGGCGTCGCCGCGGCGCTCGCCGGCGACGCGCGCGCGTCCGCGCAGCCCGCCTTGCCGCGGCGCGTGGCCTGAACCCCTCGTCGTCGCCGGATCCGCCCATGAACGAGCGCACCCCGCCCCGCCCCGAGAAAGCGACCGCGCGCCGCCGGATCGTCGCCGCCGGTGCCGCCGCCCCCCTGCTCGCCGCCCTGCCCGCCGCGCGAGCGCAGGGCCGCTGGCCCGAGCGTCCGATCCGCTTCGTCGTGCCCTTTCCCCCCGGCGGCAACAGCGACGCGCTCGCACGCACCCTCGCCGAGCGACTGCGCGAGCACCTCGGCGGCGCGACGATCGTCGTCGACAACCGCCCCGGCGGCACCACCCAGGTCGGCACCGAGGCGGTCGCGCGTGCCGAGCCCGACGGCCACACGATGCTGCTCGCCGCGGCCACGTCGTTCACCGTGCTGCCGAACCTGAGGAAGCTGCCCTTCGAGCTCGACGCGAACTTCGAGATCGCCGGCGGCATCGCCGACTACATCGCGGTCGTCGCGGTCCGCAAGGGGCTGGGCGTGAAGACGCTCGGCGAGTTCGTCGAGCTGGCGAGGCGCCAGCCCGGCAAGCTCACCTGGGGCTCGGCCGGCAGCGCCTCGGCCGGCCACATCTACGGCGAGCAGCTGAAGAAGCACGCGGGCATCGACCTGCTGCACGTGCCCTTCAAGGGCTCGGCCGACGCGGCGACCGCGCTGGTCGGCGAGCAGATCGACATGATCATCGACGGTGTGGGGCTGGGCCTCGCGCGCGGCGGCCGCGCGGTCGCGCTCGCGACCTTCTTCGGCCGCCGCCATCCCGAGCTGCCCGACGTGCCCGCGATCACCGAGACCGGCGTGAAGGTCGAGCTGCCCGCGGGCGGCTGGGGCATCGCGTTCCCGAAGGGCACGCCGGCGCCGATCCTCGCGCAGGCCGGCGCGGCGCTGGAGAGGGCGCTCGCAGAGCCCGACACCCGCGACAGGCTGCTGCGCGCGAGCGTCGTCGCGGTGTGGACCCCGCCCGCCGAGTACCGTCGCGCGCTGCAGTCCGCGCGGACCTACCACGCCGATCTGCTGCAGTCGATCGGCATGAAGCAGGAATGACCCGATGAGTGCCGCACGATCGCATCGGAGGGCGGAGCCTGGGTTTCGGGGGGCCGGGCCGCAGGACCTCGGGGGCCACATGACCGCGACGCGCCCCGACGCCCTCCGACCGCTCGCCGGCGTGCGCGTCGTCGAGTTCTGCCACGTGGCCGCCGGCCCGTTCTGCGGGATGCTGCTCGCCGACTTCGGCGCCGACGTCGTCAAGGTCGAGCCGCCCGACGGCGACGCGATGCGCCAGTGGCCGCCGATCACCGACGGCTTCTCCGAGAACTTCGCGTCGATCAACCGCGGCAAGCGTTCGGTGGTGCTCGACCTGAAGGACCCTGCGGCGCGCGACGCCGCGCGCGCGCTCGTGCTCGAGGCCGACGTGCTCGTCGAGAACAGCCGGCCTGGCGTGATGAAGCGGCTCGGCCTCGGCTGGGACTGGTTCGGCGAACGCAAGCCCTCGCTGGTCTACTGCTCGATCTCGGCGTTCGGCCAGGACGGCCCGCGCGGCGCCGAGGGCGGCTTCGACCTGACGATCCAGGCCGCCGCCGGCGTGATGAGCGTGACCGGCGAGCCCGACGGCGCGCCGGTCAAGGCAGGCGTGCCGCTGGTGGACTTCGGCGCCGGGCTCTACGCGGCCTTCACGATCGCCTCGCTGCTCGCACGAGTGCGCGCCGGCGGTGCGGGCGGACATGTCGACGTGCCGATGTTCGCGACAACGATCGCGATGTCGGCGCTGCAGACCAGCGAGTACTTCGGCACCGGCCGCAACCCGCGCAAGCTCGGCTCCGCTCATCCACGCAACGCCCCCTACCAGGCCTACCGCGCGCGCGACGGCTGGTTCGCGATCGCCGCGGGCAACAACAAGCTGTGGCAGCAGGTCTGCGAGATCGCCGGCACGAGCGAGCTGCTCGCCGACGCCCGCTTCGCGACGCCGACGCTGCGCGCGGCGAACCAGGCCGCGCTGCGCGACCTGCTCGAGGTGCGTTTCGTACTCGAGGACGCGGCGACCTGGCTCGGCCGCTTCGCGCCGGCCGGCGTGCCGAGCGCACCGATCAACGGCTACGCCGAGGCGCTCGCCGACCCGCAGGCCGGGCACCTCGGCCTGGTGCGCCCGATGACGCTGCCCAACGGCGTCGCGACGCGCACCGTCGGCTGCCCGGTGCGCCTCGACGGCAGGGTCGTGCCGGTCGAGACCCGGCCGCCGGCGCTCGGCGAGCACACCGACGCGGTGCTCGGCCGGCCCGGCGCGGCCGGCTGAGCCGCGCGCCCGCGCCGAGTGCACCGACGCATCCCGCCGCATCACACATCGCAACGACACTCCGCACCGCAGGAGCACCGACCATGAACACTGCCGAGCGCCACGACCCGATCGACCCGATGCGCCCGCTGCGCGACTTCGTCGTCGGCATGACCCGGCTCGTCGGGCGCACGAGCGACGAGCGCACGATCCTCGCCGAGGGCCGCGCGCTGCTGTCGGCGCTGCTCGCCGACGACCGCTGGCTGCCGGACGCGTACGCGCAGGCGCCGGCCGGCGAGTACCGCCAGTACCTGCTGCACTGCGACCCGCTCGAACGCTTCTCGGTGGTGAGCTTCGCGTGGGGGCCGGGCGCCCGCACGCCGGTGCACGACCACACCGTCTGGGGGCTGGTCGGCATCCTGCGCGGCGCCGAGTCGTGCCGCGAGTACGCGCCCGACGGCCCGATGCGGGTCGTCGACGGCGGCCGCGAGCACCGGATGGAGCCGGGCGCGATCGAGGCGGTGTCGCCGACCGTCGGCGACTGGCACGTGGTCTCGAACGCGATGCCCGACCGCACCTCGGTCAGCATCCACGTCTACGGCGCGAACATCGGCGCGGTGCGCCGGCACATGATCGACGCGCAGGGCGCGGTGGCCGACTTCGTGTCCGGGTATTCGGTGCCGTCGGTGCCGAACCTCTGGGACCGCGCGCCCTCGGTCCGCGCGGCGATCGCCGCCGGCCCGGCCGCACGCTGAGCCGCAGGCCATGAAGGACGCCTGCGGCCTCGTGCGATGACCGCCCCCTCCGACCTGCCCGCGACCGTCCGCGCGACGCGCACCGAGCCGGCGGTGCCCGCCGCCGGCCCCGAGGCGACGCTGCGCATCGACGACGGCGTCGCGCTCGTCGAGCTGGCGCGACCCGCGCGCGGCAACGCGCTGTCGGCAGCGCTCGTCGAGACGCTGATCGCGGCGGTCGGCCGCGCCTGCGCCGACGCGTCGGTGCACACGCTCGCGCTGGTCGGCGCCGGCCGGCACTTCTGCACCGGCTTCGACCTGACCGGCCTCGAGGACACGAGCGAGGGCGACCTGCTGCTGCGCTTCGTACGCGTCGAGACGCTGCTCGACGCGGTGTGGCGCGCTCCGGTGCGCACGGTCGCGATCGCGACCGGGCGCACCTGGGGCGCGGGCGCGGACCTGTTCGCCGCCTGCGACGAACGCGTCGCCGCGCCCGACGCGAGCTTCCGCTTCCCCGGCGCCGCGTTCGGCGTCGTGCTCGGTACGCGCCGGCTTGCCGAGCGCGTCGGCACCGACCGCGCACGCGCGTGGGCATCGACCGGCGCGACGCTCGTTGCGACCGCCGCGGCCGCCGCAGGGCTCGCGAGCCGCGTCGCGCCCGCGCCGCCCGAATCGGACACCGCGCTCGGCGCATGGCGCCGCGAGGCGCTCGCCGACGCGCCCGCGATCGACCGCGAGACGCTCGCCGCGATCCGTGCCGCGAGCCGGCCCGCCGGCGGCCCGGGCGCCGACGCGCTGGCCGACGCCGACCTCGCCGCGCTGGTGCGCTCGGCGTCGCGGCCGGGATTGAAGGCGCGGATCCTCGACTACCGCGAGCGCAGCCGCGCGGCGTCGCCGCGCCCGGCATGACGCGACGGCCCGGACTACGCGACGAGACGAACGACACGCCGGACACACTGGGAGCGGACGGATGGAGATGGTCAGGATCACCGACTACGACGACGGCACGACGCTGATCGCGATCGACCGCCCGAAGCGCAAGAACGCGATCTGCGCGGTCACCGCGATCGAGTTGCAGCAGGCCTTCGCCGCGTTCGACCGCTCGCAGACGCAGCGCGTCGCTGTGATCACGGGCAGCGGCGACGACGCGTTCTCGGCCGGCGCCGACGTGTCGAACATCCCCGAGCTGTGGCGCTGCATCCCGACGGTCGGCATCACCACCGAGAAGCCGGTGATCGCCGCGGTCGGCGGCTGGTGCGTCGGTGGCGCACTGGTGCTGGCGATGATGTGCGACCTGCTCGTCGCCGCGGACAACGCCAAGTTCTCGTATCCCGAGGCGAAGCTCGGCTTCACCGGCGGGCTGATCTCGGCGCTGCCGACGCGGATCCCGCACAAGATCGCGATGGAGCTGATCATGCTGTGCAACACCATCGACGCGAAGCGCGCCTACGAGGTGGGCTTCGCGAACCGCGTCGTGCCGACCGGCACGCAGGTCGACGCGGCGCTCGCGATGGCGCGCGAGATCGCGACCTTCGCGCCGCTGGTGCTGAAGACGCTCAAGCGCTTCGTGACGCAGGAGGTGATGCCGCAGGGGCCGTCCGAGCGGATGGCCAAGGCCGCACGCGACCTCGCCGCGGTCCGCGAGAGCGAGGACGGCAAGGAAGGTCAGCGCGCGTTCCTCGAGAAGCGCGCGCCGAAGTGGGTGGGGCGGTGAGCCCGGCCCGCGTCCCGACGACCCGCCGAGCGCTGCTCGCCGGCGCCGCCGCGCTCGCGATCGCCCCCGTCGCGCGCGCCCAGCCGCGCTGGCCGGATCGCCCGCTGAAGCTGGTCGTGCCCTACCCGCCCGGCGGCAACGCGGACGCGATCGGCCGGTGGGCCGCCGAGCGGCTGTCGACGGGCCTCGGCCAGCAGGTCGTCGTCGAGAACCGCGCGGGCGCGGGCGCCAGCATCGGCGCGCAGGCGGTCGCGCGGTCCGCCGCCGACGGCTACACGCTGCTGCTGGCGCCGACCGCGGTGATGGCGATCACCCAGCACCTGCGCAAGGTGCCCTACGACCCCGACGCCGACTTCGCGCCGGTGTGCTGCCTGTCGAACAGCTACGGCCTCGTCGCGGCGCGCCGCGACTTGCCCGCGACCACGTTCACCGACTTCGTGCCGCTCGCGAAGTCCGCCCCCGGCAAGTACACCTTCGGCTCGGTCGGCCCCGGCACCGCGACCCACCTGACCGGCGAGATCGCCGCGATGCGCGCCGGGATCAGGCTGCACCACGTGCCCTACAAGGGCTCGGCCGAGTCGCTGACCGACCTCGTCGCCGGCCGCATCGACCTGATCTTCGACCCGGTCGCGCTGCAGCAGGTCAAGGCCGGTGCGGTGAAGGCGCTCGCGACCACCGGCGCGGTACGTCATCCCGAACTGCCCGACGTCCCGACACTGAAGGAGCAGGGCATCGAGATGCCCGACAGCGGCTGGTTCGGTCTCTTCGCGCCGAGGGGCACGCCCGCCGACGCGATCGCGCGGATGGCCGCCGAGCTCGAGCGTGCGACCGGGGCGCCCGGCGCGCGCGAGGCGCTGGTGCGCTTCGGCCAGCATCCGATGTACCTCGGGCCCGACGCGTTCGCCGCGCGCGTGAGGGCCGACACCGTGCTGTTCCGCGACCTGATCGCGCAGCTCGGCATCAAGCTGGACTGAACCGCCGATGACGACCCCGACCGACTCCACGCCCGACGCCCGCGCCTTCGCCGGCGTGCGCGTGCTCGACTTCACCCACGTACTCGCCGGCCCCTACGCGACCGGGCAGCTCGCGATGCAGGGGGCCGACGTGATCAAGGTCGAGCCGCGCACCGGCGACGGCATGCGGCTCACGCCGGTCTCGCGCGAGTGGTCCGAGCGCGGACTGGGCCCCGCGTGGATGGCGGTCAACGCGAACAAGCGCAGCGTGACGCTCGACCTCGCGAAGCCCGAGGCCAAGACGATCGTCCACCGGCTCGCGAAGACCGCCGACGTGGTCGTCTCGAACTTCCGGCCAGGCGTGATGGACAAGCTCGGCATCGGCTGGGAGGCGCTGTCCACGCTGAACCCGAGGCTGATCTACGTCGAGATGTCGGGTTTCGGCTCGACCGGGCCCGAGCGGCGAACCGCGAGCTTCGACGGCAAGATCCAGGCGATGTCGGGGCTGATGAACCTGACGGGCGAGCCGGTCAACGGTCCGATGCGCGCGGGCTTCGCCGCCGCCGACGTCGCCACCGGCATCACCGGAGCGTTCGCGATCGCCACCGCGCTCTTCCAGCGCAGCCACACGGGTCGCGGCCAGTTCGTCGACGTCGCGATGCTCGACTCGATGCTCGGCTTCCTCAACGGCCAGATCGCCGAGTGGACCGTGACCGGGTACCGGCATCCGCAGTACGGCAACCGCTCGGTGAGCATGAAGCCCACCGCCGACCGCTTCCGCTGCGGCGACGGCTGGCTGGTGCTCGCGGTGCTGACCGAGCCGCAGTTCGAGCGGCTGATGACGACGCTCGGCCGACCTGACGCACTCTCGGACCCGCGCTTTCGCGACTGGTTCTCGCGGATGGAGCACGACGGGCCGCTGCGCGAGGTGATCGAGGCCGCGCTCGCCGGCGGCGCCCCCGAACAGTGGGCGCGGCGCCTCACCGAGGCCGACGTGCCGTGCGCGGTGGTGACCGCGCTCGCCGACATCCTCGAGCATCCGCAGCTGAAGCACCGCGGCTTCCTGCAGACCGCAGAGACGCCACACGGACCGGTCAGGCTCGCCGGGCCGGCGTTCCGCTTCGCGCACGGGACCGGGGGTATCGACAGGCCGATGGCGACCCTCGGGATGCACAATGACGAGGTGCTGGCCGAGCTCGGCTACGATGCGGCGGCGATCGCCGCGCTGCGCGAGGCCGAGGTGATCTGAGCGCGCGCCGTGCGCGACCCGAACGAGACGGAGACGCGATGACGACCCCCTACGAAGACCTGTGCCTCTACATCGACGGCGAGTTCGTCAAGGGCGACGGCCGCCGCGAGCAGGAGGTGTTCGACCCTGCCACCGGGCAGTCGATCGGCCGCCTGCCGCTCGCGACGCCGGCCGACCTCGACCGCGCGCTCGGCGCTGCCGGGCGCGCGTTCCGGACGTGGCGTCACTCGTCGCCGCTCGAGCGCAGCCGGATCCTGCGCAAGGTGGCCGACCTCACGCGCGAGCGCGCGCAGGCGATCGGCCGCAACATCACGCTCGACCAGGGCAAGCCGCTTGCCGAGGCCGTCGGCGAGGTGACGCGTTGCGCGGACCACTGCGACTGGCACGCCGAGGAGTGCCGCCGGATCTACGGCCGCGTGATCCCGCCGCGCCTGCCGAACGTGCGCCAGCTGGTGCTGCGCGAGCCGGTCGGCGTGTGCGCGGCGTTCACGCCGTGGAACTTCCCGTACAACCAGGCGATCCGCAAGATCGCGGCCGCCGTCGGCGCCGGCTGCACGATCGTGCTCAAGGGCCCCGAGGACACGCCGAGCGCGGTCGTCGCGATCGCGCGGATGTTCCAGGAGGCGGGCCTGCCCCCGGGCGTGCTCAACGTGGTCTGGGGCGTGCCGGCCGAGGTCTCGAAGCACCTGATCGAGTCGCCGATCGTGCGCAAGGTGTCGTTCACGGGCTCGGTGCCGGTGGGCAAGCAGCTCGCCGCGATGGCCGGCGCGCACATGAAGCGCGTGACGATGGAGCTCGGAGGTCATTCGCCCGCGATCGTCTGCGAGGACGCCGACATCGAGCGGGCGGCCGACATGCTGTCGACGCTGAAGTTCAGCAATGCCGGCCAGGTCTGCGTGTCGCCGAACCGGATGTACGTGCACGCGAAGGCGTTCGATCGCTTCATGGCCCGCTTCATCGAGGCGACGCGCAAGATCAAGGTCGGCTCGGGTCTCGAGGCCGACACGAGGATGGGGCCGCTCGCGCACGAGCGCCGTCTGCCGGCGATGGCCGAGATGGTCGAGGACGCGACCGCGCGTGGCGCGCGCGTCGAGCTCGGCGGCGCGCGCATCGGCGAGCGCGGCTACTTCTGGGCGCCGACGGTGCTGACCAACGTGCCCGACGACAGCCGCATCATGACGGTGGAACCCTTCGGCCCCGTCGTGCCGTGCGTGCCCTTCACCGACCTCGACGACGCGATCCGCCGCGCGAACGCGCTGCCCTACGGCCTGTCGTCGTACGCGTTCACCTCGTCGACGAAGAAGGCGCTCGCGCTTCAGAACGGCATCGAGTCGGGCATCGTCAACATCAACCACTTCGGCCAGGCGCTGCCCGAGACGCCGTTCGGCGGCATCAAGGACAGTGGCATCGGCAGCGAGGGCGGCACCGAGACCTTCGACGGCTACCTGGTGACGAAGTTCGTCACGCAGATGGACTGAGGTCGGATGCGGCGCCCGAATGCATCCGGGGCACCCGGGGCACCGGCGGCACGCGCCGCCGGGTCAGTCGAGGTAGGGGGCGAGGTAGCGCTCGAGCGCGGCCCCGCCCTCGCGCATCACCGCGCGCCGCTTCGCCGGCTCGGCCGTCGCCCAGTCGAGCAGGCCGATCAGCATCGTCATCACCATCGTCGCGACCATCTCGGCGCGCGCGGTGGTCATGCTCGGCACGCGGCCCCGCAGCGCCGCCGCCCAGCGCTCGACCATCCGGCCGAAGCTGGCACGCTCGGTGATCCACAGCTGAGGCGCCGAGTGCAGCGCGCGGCGCAGGCCCTTCATGCCGGTGCGCTTCAGGCGCAGGTCGACCAGCTTGTCGAAGATCGCGCGCACGTCACGCCGCCAGTCGGACGAATGCGCGAACGCCGCGAGCATCGGATCGACCTTCGCGAAGCGCTCGGCCTCGATCGCGAGCGCGAGCGCCTCGATCAGCGCGAACTTGTCGGGAAAGTAGCGGTAGAGCGTCGCAATGTTGACGTCCGCGCGCTCGGCGACCGCGGTGGTCGTCAGCGCGTCGAAGCCGGCGTCGTCGAGCAGCTCGCCGGTCGCCCGCAGGATCCGGTTGACCGCGGCGCGCGCGCGCTGCTGGCGCGGCACCGTGCGCATGCGCAGGCCCGACAGCTGCGGGTCGGGATCCGCGGCCGGTACGGCAGAGGTCGAGAAGGGGCCCGGGGCGGGCGGCTTGCCTACGGAACGCATGGCATCCAGGAAACTCGGGCATTCTATCAGCGCGCGCCGCGAGCCGAGCTTCATCCATCCGGCGATCGGGTGCATCCCGACCGCCTTCGCCGATCGACGGACGGCCGATGCGCCGTCGCCCCGCACCCACGAGGAGACACCCGATGACCCGCACCCACGACGACAACGTCCGCGAGGACCTTCGCAACCTGGTCCACCCGTACACCCCGCTGCACGCGTTCGGGCCGACCGGCCCGATGGTGATCCGCCGCGGCGACGGCGTGTACGTCGAGGACGACCAGGGCCGGCGCTACCTCGAGGCGATGAGCGGGCTGTGGTGCGCTGCGCTCGGCTTCTCCGAGCAGCGGCTGGTCGACGCGGCGACGAAGCAGATGCGCGATCTGCCGTACTACCACCTGTTCGCCGGTCGCTCGAACGAGCCGTCGATCGAACTGTCCGAGCGGCTGCTGCGCCTGACCGCGCACCTCGGCATGGACAAGGTGCTCTACGCCAACTCGGGCTCCGAGGCGAACGACACCGCGGTCAAGCTGATCTGGTACTACTTCAACGCGCTCGGCATGCCGGAGAAGAAGAAGCTGATCGCGCGCGAGCGCGGCTACCATGGCGTGACGGTGATGACCGCGAGCCTGACCGGTCTGCCGTACAACCACGCCGACTTCGACCTGCCGATCGGCCGCGTGCTGCGCACCGGCTGCCCGAGCCTGTACCACTACGGCCAGCCCGGCGAGACCGAGGAGGCGATGGTCGACCGGCTGATCGCCGAGCTCGAGGCGCTGATCGCCCGCGAGGGTGCGGACACCATCGCCGCCTTCTTCGCCGAACCGGTACAGGGCGCGGGCGGCGTCATCGTGCCGCCGGCCAGCTACTTCGCGAAGCTGCAGCCGGTGCTGAAGAAGCACGGCATCCTGCTGGTCGCCGACGAGGTGATCACCGGCTTCGGGCGCACCGGCAACATGTTCGGCTGCGACACCTACGCCATCCGGCCGGACATCATGACGGTCGCCAAGGCGCTGTCGAGCTCGTACGTGCCGATCTCCGGCACGCTGATGACGAAGGCGGTCTACGACGCGCTCGTCGAGGGCAGCAAGCGCAACGGCGTGTTCTCGCACGGATTCACCTATTCGGGACACCCGCTCGCCGCGGCGATCGCCAACGAGACGCTGAAGATCTACGAGGAGCGCGACATCGTCGGACACGTCAAGCGCGTCGCGCCGGGCTTCCAGCAGCGGCTGAAGGCGCTCGAGAGCCATCCGCTCGTCTCGTCGACGCGCGGCGTCGGCTTGGTCGGCGCGATCGAGATCGTCCGGAACAAGGCCACGCGCGCCCCGTTCGCGGCCGACTCCGGCGTGCTGGCCTTCCTCGGCAACGCGGTGCTCGCCAATGGCCTGGTGAGCCGCCCGCTGCGCGACGCGATGGCGCTGTGCCCGCCGCTGATCATCACCGAACCGCAGGTCGACGAGCTGTTCGAGAAGCTCGGGCGTTCGCTCGACCAGGCGCTCGACTTCGCGCGCACGAAGGGTGCGCTCGGCTGACGGGGCCCGCGCCATGCCCATCGACGACGACGCGCTCGGGTTCTCGCCGGCCGACGACCTGCCGGTGCGCTACATCGACCGCACGCACGCGTGGTACGACGCGATCGGCACGAACAACCGATACCGCTACGCGACGTATCGCGACGTGCCGTTCGCGCCACTTCGCCGGCCGCTCGCCGAGTGCTCGGTCGCGCTGCTGACGACCGCCGCGCCCTACGACCCGGACAAGGGCCCGCAGGGCGCGGGCGCGCCGTACAACGCGGCGGCGAAGTTCTACGCGGTGTATTCGGGCGACACTGCGGTCGACCACGACCTGCGGATCGCGCACGTCGGCATCGACCGCCGGCAGCTGACCGACGACTCGAACTGCTGGTTCCCGCTGCCGGCGCTGCGCCGCGCGGCGGCAGCCGGCCGGATCGGTCGCGTCGCGCCGCGCTTCCACGGCGTTCCGACCAACCGCAGCCACCGCCACACCATCGAGGTCGACGCGCCCGAGGTGCTCCGGCGGGTGCGCGAGGACGGTGCGGAGGTCGCGGTGCTCGTCGCGAACTGCCCGATCTGCCACCAGACGATGGCGCTGCTCGCGCGGCACCTCGAGGCGGCGGGCCTGCCCACCGTGGTGATGGGCGCGGCCAAGGATATCGTCGAGGCATGCGGCGTGCCACGGTTCCTGTTCAGCGACGTGCCGCTCGGCAACGCGGCGGGCCTGCCCTACGACACCGCCTCGCAGGACGCGACGCTCGCGCTCGCGCTGCAGGTGCTCGGGACCGCGATCGCACCGCGCACCACGGTGCACAGCCCGCTGCGCTGGAGCCGCGAGGCCGACTGGAAGCGGCACGTGATGGACGTCGCGTCGCTGACCCCCGAGCGGCTCGAGGCGCTGCGCACGGACTTCTTCCAGTCGAAGCAGGTGTCGCACGCGAAGCGGGCAGCGGACCTCGCCGGGCAGGGCTGACGGCGCGAAGGCGACGCGTCGGGCGGGCGGCGCAGCCGCGGGGCTGCGCGCCGCGCGGCTAGCCCTGCCGCAGCAGCTGCTCCGCGCGGGCCTGCACGATCCCGATCGCGCGGTCGAGCGCCGCGCGCTCCTCGGGCGTCAACGCCTCCAGCAGGAAGGCCTCGCGCGCCTGCACCATCGGCACGACCCGCCGGTGCAGCGCGCGGCCGGCCGGCGTCAGCCGCAGCAGGTAGCCGCGGCCGTCCTCCGGATCCGGGCTGCGCGCGAGCAGTCCGTCGCGCTCCATGCGCCCCACCGCGCGGCTCACCTGCATCTTGTCGAGCGTGCTGCTCTGCATCACCGCGGCGGTGCGCACCTCGCCGAGCTGCGCGAGCGCGGCGAGCACCCGCCACTCGTCGCGGGTCAGCGCGAAGCGCTCGGCGTAGACCTGCGCGGTCGCGCGGCTGACCACGTCGGCGAGCCGGGCGAGGCGGTAGGGGAAGAAGCGCTTCAGGTCCATGCGCACATGGTATCCGAGGTTACGGTCCCGGTCGTCCAGCCCGGATCGACCGCACGAAGGTGCTTCAAACCGGATCGCTTGACGAGATCCCGGCATCGTCCATATAGTAACTTCGGTTACTATAAGTCCCGACGCGGCCGACGCCGCCCCCGAAGGAGCGCCCCATGGAGATCCAGCGGTTCCACCACGTCGCCTACCGCTGCCGCGACGCCCGCGAGACCGTCGAGTGGTACCGCCGCCACCTCGGCATGGACTTCGTGCTCGCGATCGCCGAGGACCAGGTGCCCTCGACCAAGGCGCCCGACCCGTACATGCACGTGTTCCTCGACGCGGGCGGCGGCAACGTGCTCGCGTTCTTCGAGCTGCCGAACTCGCCGCCGATGGGCCGAGACGGCAACACGCCGGCGTGGGTGCAGCACATCGCCTTCAAGGTCGGCAGCGTCGCCGAGCTCGAGGCCGCGAAGGCGCGGCTGGAGGCCGACGGGATCGAGGTGGTCGGCGTCACCGACCACACGATCTTCAGGTCCATCTACTTCCACGACCCGAACGGACACCGGCTCGAGCTCGCCGCCGACACCGCGACGCCGGAGCAGTCGAAGCGGCTCGACGAAGCGAAGTGGGCGATGCTCGAGGAATGGTCGCACACGAAGCGCGCGCCGCGGCACGCCGCCTGGATGCACGAGAAGGAGTTCGTGCAGGTCGGCACCGGCGCCTGACGGACCTCGGCGATGCTGAAGACCTACGCGTTCCCGCGCTTCGAGTATCGGCGCGCACCGGAGCAGTCGGGGCGCCGCGCGATCCGCCACCCGGTGGTGATCGTCGGCGCCGGGCCGGTGGGACTCACCGCCGCGCTCGACCTCGCGCGACGCGGCGTGCGCAGCGTGCTGCTCGACGACAACGACACCGTGAGCGTCGGCTCTCGCGCGCTGTGCTACGCCAAGCGCACGCTCGAGGTCTGGGACCGCCTCGGCGTCGCGGACCGGATGGTCGCCAAGGGCGTGCAGTGGAAGGTCGGCAAGGTCTTCAGGCGCGACGGCCTCGTCTATGCGTTCGACCTGCTGCCCGAGGCCGGCCACCGGATGCCGGCGATGATCAACCTGCAGCAGTACCACCTCGAGGAGTACCTGGTCGACGCCTGCGAGCGCAGCGGCCGGGTCGACCTGATGTGGCGGCACAAGGTCGTCGGCCTGGTGCGGCACGACGACCACGTCGCGCTGGCGGTCGACACGCCCGACGGCCCGTACCGCCTCGACGCCGACTGGGTGATCGCCTGCGACGGCGCGAACAGCGACGTGCGGCGGATGGTCGGCGCGTCGTTCACCGGCCAGACCTTCCAGGACCGCTTCCTGATCGCCGACGTGCTGATGAAGGCGACCTTCCCGACGGAACGCTGGTTCTGGTTCGACCCGCCCTGCCACCCCGGGCAGAGCGTGCTGCTGCACCGGGAGGCGGACGACGTCTGGCGGATCGACTTCCAGCTCGGCCGGGACGCCGACCCCGATGCGGAGAAGCAGCCCGAGCGGGTGATTCCGCGGATCCGTGCGATGCTCGGGCCCGACGCCGAGTTCGAACTCGAGTGGGTCTCGGTCTACCAGTTCGCCTGTCGGCGCATCGACCGGCTGCGCCACGGCCGCGTGCTCTTCGCGGGCGACGCCGCGCACCAGGTCTCGCCGTTCGGCGCGCGCGGCGCGAACACCGGCATCCAGGACGTCGACAACCTCGCCTGGAAGCTCGCCCGCGTGATCGAGGGCCGCGCACCCGAGTCGCTGCTCGACACCTACCACGACGAACGCAGCGTCGCCGCCGACGACAACCTGCTGGCCTCCACGCGCTCGACCGACTTCATCACGCCGAAGAGCCGCGCGAGCCGCGTGCTGCGCGACGCGGTGCTCGAACTCGCCGAGCACCAGCCGTTCGCGCGCCGGCTGGTCAACAGCGGCCGGCTGTCGATCCCGACGCCCTACCGCGATTCGCCGCTGAACACGCCCGACGAGGACGCGTTCGCCGGCGACATGCGCCCCGGCACGGCCTGCGCCGACGCGCCGGTGCACGCGGACGGGCGTGACGACTGGCTCCTGCACCGGCTGTCGGACGGCTTCACGCTGATGGTGTTCGGCGCGAAGCCGCCCGCCGCCGCGCTGCCGGCCGGCGCCGAACTCTCGGTGCTGTCGATCGGCGACGACGTCGTCGACGTCGAGGGTCTCGTGGGCGAACGCTACGACGGTCGGCCCGGCACCGCCTACCTGATCCGGCCCGACCGGCATGTCGCCGCGCGCTGGCGCGTGGTCGACCGGTCGAAGCTCGCCGCGGCGCTCGCGCGCGCCCGCGGCGCCGTCCCCAGCGAGGCACACGCATGAAGCTGATCCACGACTCCAACATCCCGGATCCGGACGGCTTCTACGCGTCGCTGATCGACTGCCTGCGAGACCTGGACGACGCGCAGGCCGAGCGCTTCCAGGCGAAGCTGCTGCTGGTGCTCGCGAACCACGTCGGGGACCGCGGGGTGCTGGCCGAGGCGATGGCGGTCGCGCGACGCGGGCTCTAGGAACGCGCGCCCGCGAAGCCGTCCAGGAAGGCGGCGAGGTTGGTGCCGAGGTCGTCGACCGCGTAGCCGCCTTCCTGGACCAGCAGCGTCGGCACGCCGAGCGCGCCGATCGCGCGACCGCAGGCCCGGAAGCCTTCGGTGCTCACCGACAGCAGCGCCGACGGGTCCTTCTCGTACGCATCGAAGCCGAGCGAGACGACCAGCGCCGCTGGACCGAACGCGCGCACGCGGCCGAGCCCTGCGTCGACCGCCGGCAGCCAGCCCTCGTCGCGCGTGCGCGGCGCGAGCGGCAGGTTCAGGTTGAACCCGGCGCCCGCGCCGCGACCGGTCTCGTCGGCGCGCCCAGCGAAGAAGGGGAAGCCGAAGTCCGGGTCGGCGTGGACCGACACGAACTGCACGTCCGCGCGCTCGTAGAACAGCCCCTGCGTGCCGTTGCCGTGGTGCACGTCGACGTCGACGATCGCCACCCGCCCGAGCGCCCGCGCGAGCCGCTGCGCGGCGACCGCGGCGTTGTTCACGTAGCAGAAGCCCGCGCCGAGGTCGGCGTACGCGTGGTGGCCGGGCGGACGGCACAGCGCGTAGGCCTCGCGCCCCCCGGCGAGCAGCACGTCGGCGCCGGCGACCGCACAGTCCGCGGCGCCCTGGATGGCGGCCCAGGTGCCCGCGCCGATCGGCACGGTCGTGCTGCCGAGGTACCAGCCCGCCTGGCCCAGCACCGAAGCGGGGCGCGCGCCCATGTGCCGGCACGGGAACGCGTAGGGCAGCACCGACGCGCTGCGCGGCCCGCTCGGGAACGCCTGCGCCCACCGGTCGTGCGCGGTCCGCAGGAACTCGAGGTAGTCGTCGGCGTGCACCGCGCGCAGCGGATCGAGGCCGTGCGCGCGGGGCGCGAGCACGTCGTGGCCGCGTGTCCGCAGCGCAGCCAGCAGCGCATCGATCCGGCCCGGCACGTCGCGCGCGGGCAGCAGCTCGGCGCCGAGCGCGTAGTGGGACGGTGCGTGCCCGGCGTGGGCGTCGGCGTGGAAGACCTTCATCGGATGTCCTCGAACCCGTGCGTCGGTGGATCGGCAGGCCGGCCGGCGCCGAAATCCCACCCCCGTCCGGGCGCCGCCGCGAGCAGCTCTCGCGTGTACGGATCCCTCGGTGCACCAAGCACCTCGGCCGCCGGTCCGAACTCGACGAGTCGCCCCCGGCTCATCACGCCGACCCGGTCGCAGATCTGCGCGGCGACCCGCAGGTCGTGGGTGATGAACAGCACCGCCAGTTCGAGCCGGCGGCGGATGTCGTCGAGCAGCTCGAGCACCTGCTTCTGCACCGACACGTCGAGCGCCGAGACCGCCTCGTCGGCGATCAGCACCTCGGGCTCCATCGCGAGCGCGCGGGCGATGCACAGGCGCTGGCGCTGGCCGCCGGAGAACTCGTGCGGATAGCGGCCGAGCGCGTCGGGGTCGAGCCGCACCAGCGTCATCAGCCGGCGCGCGCGCGCCACGGCCTCGGCGCGCGCCACGCCGAAGTACATCGGCCCCTCGACGATCGAATCGCCGACCGTCCTGCGCGGATTCAGCGACCGGTAAGGATCCTGGAACACGATCTGGATCCGCCGCCGATGCTCGCGCAGCGCGCCGCGCGCGAGCCGTGCGATGTCCGTCGGGCCCAGGCGGATCCGGCCGCCGGACACGTCGATCAGGCGCGCGACGCAGCGCGCGACCGTCGACTTGCCCGAACCGGACTCGCCCACGAGGCCGACGGTCTCGCCGCGGCGGACCTCGATCGACACGTCGTCGACCGCCCGGACCTCGCGGCGACGCTGCAGCAGGCCGCCCGACGAGTAGGTCTTGGACAGCCGCTCGATGCGCAGCACCGGCTCGCGCGCCGGCGCGGGCGGGCGCGGCGGCGGCACGATCGGGGGCACGGCGTCGATCAGCCCGCGCGTGTACGGGTGGGCGGGCGCCGACAGCACCTGCCGCGTCGGGCCCGACTCGACGAGTTCGCCCAGCCGCAGCACCGCGACGCGATCGGCGATCTCGGCGACCACCCCGAAGTCGTGGGTGACGAACAGCACGCCGGTGCCGCGGCGCCGCTGCAGCGCGCGGATCAGCCCGAGGATCTGGGCCTGCGTGGTGACGTCGAGCGCGGTGGTGGGCTCGTCGGCGATCAGCAGCGCCGGGTCGAGGATCAGCGCCATCGCGATCATGATCCGCTGGCGCTGCCCGCCCGAGAGCTGGTGCGGATACGAGTCGTACATCCGCGCCGGATCGGGCAGGTTGACCTGCCGCAGGATGCCGAGCACCCGTTCGCGGCGCTGCGCAGCCGGCAGCGTGGTGTGCTTGCGCAGCACCTCGTCGATCTGGTCGCCGCAGCGCATGACCGGATTGAGCGCGGTCATCGGCTCCTGGAAGATCATGGACATCCGTACGCAGCGGGCCGAACGCAGCCACTCGGGCGAGGCGGCGAGCACATCGGTCCCGTCGAGCAGCACCCGACCCGCGCTCGCCCGCAGACCGGGCGGCAGCAGCCCCATCACCGCCTGCGCGATCACGGACTTGCCCGAGCCCGACTCGCCGACCAGGCAGACGAGCTCGCCGCGCCCGACGACGAGGTCGACCCCGGCGACCGCGTGGCGCCGGTCGGCGCCGGGGGGCAGCCCGATCGTGAGCCCCTCGATCCGCAGCGCCGGCAGCGCGTCGGCGTCGCCGCGGCCGGTGTCGCGAGGCGCCGTGCTCACACGCGCCTCGCCATCTTCGGATCGAGCGTGTCGCGCAGCCCGTCGCCGAGCACGTTGACCGCGAGCACCGTCAGTGCGAGGAACGCGCCGGGGAAGAAGATGTTGTGCGGATGCAGCCGGAACACCGACCGCCCCTCGGCGATGATGTTGCCCCAGCTCGGGATCTCGGGCGGGATGCCGATGCCGAGGAAGGACAGCGCCGCCTCGGCGAGCATCGCCGAGGCGCACAGGAACGTGCCCTGCACGATCAGCGGCGACACGGTGTTCGGCAGCACGTGCCGCAGCAGCAGCATCGGGGTCGGCGCCCCGACGGTGATCGCGGCCTCCACGTACGGCTCCTCGCGGACCGAGAGCACGACCGAGCGGACCAGCCGCACGACGCGCGGCACATCGGGCACGACGATCGCCAGGATCACCGTGAGCAGCCCGCCGCCCCAGATCGACACGAGCGCGATCGCCAGCAGGATCCCCGGGATCGCCATCAGGCCGTCCATCACCCGCATCACCGGTCCGTCGAGGCGCCGGTAGAAGCCCGCGACCAGGCCGATCGCGAGGCCGATCGCGACCGACGCCGCCGCCACCGACACCCCGACCAGCAGCGACACCCGCGCGCCGTAGACGACGCGGCTGTAGAGATCGCGCCCGAGCGCGTCAGTACCGAACCGGGCGATGCGTTCGACGGTCTCGCCGTCGTCGCGAAGCACCTCGAGCATCTGACCGGGGGCGGCGTTGCGCGAAGCCGGGTCGAGCTCCGAGGGGTCGACCGTGCCGAGCCACGGCGCGAGCAGCGCCATCGCGGCGACCGCGCACAACAGCACGGCGCCGAAGCGCACCGCGCGATGCCGCAGCGCGACGCGCCAGCGCGCGGGCGGAGCGGCGCGCGGGGCCGGGGCATCGGCGGTCGGTTCGACCGGGGCTGCGCTCGTCAAGGCCGCTCAGTACCGGATCCGGGGATCGAGCATCGCGTAGCCGATGTCGATCGCCAGGTTGACGAACACGTAGCCGGTCGCGAACAGCAGGATCAGCGCCTGGATCACCGGGAAGTCCCGCGACAGCACCGCCTCCACCGTCAGCCGGCCCAGCCCCGGGATCGCGAACACGCTCTCGGTGACGACCGCGCCGCCGATCAGCACCGCCAGCCCGATGCCGATGATCGTCAGGATCGGCACCGCGGCGTTGCGCAGCGCGTGCCGCACCAGCACCTCGCGCTCGGTCAGGCCCTTGGCGCGGGCGGTGCGCACGTAGTCCTCGTTGAGCACGTCGAGCACGCTGGTCCGGGTGATGCGCGCGACCAGCGCGACGTAGACGACCGAGAGCGTGACCGCGGGCAGCACCAGCCGCTCGAGGAAGGGCAGCAGGCCCTCGGACAGCCTCGCGTAGCCCTGCACCGGCAGCCATTCGAGCCGGATCGAGAACACGTAGACGAGCAGGTAGCCGAGCACGAACACCGGCATCGAGAAGCCGGCGACCGACAGGCCCATCACCGTCCGGTCGATCCAGGTGCCCTGCCGGAACGCGGCGAGCACGCCCAGCGGCACCGCGACGGCGACCGCGATCGTCAGCGCGGCCACGCCGAGCGCCAGCGTGGGCTCCAGGCGCTGGGCGATCAGCTCGGTGACCGGCTTGCGGAAGAAGTAGCTCTCGCCGAGGTCGCCCTGCAGCACGTGGCCGAGCCAGATCGCGAACTGCGCCGGGATCGGCCGTTCCAGACCGAGCCGCGCACGCAGCGCCGCGACCTGCTCGGGCGTGGCCGAGTCGCCGGCGATCACCGCGGCCGGGTCGCCGGGCACGAGCCGCAGCATCAGGAACACCAGCACCGCGACCGCCAGCAGCACCGGCAGGACGGCGAGCGTGCGGCGAAGGACGAAGCCGAGCATCGCGCCGTCCCGCCGCCTACTTCCTGCGCAGGCCCCAGAAGAGCGTGATCGGCGCCTCGAAGGTCTGCTCGACGTTGCGGCGCACCCCGCCGACGAAGCTCGCCTCGCCCATCGGCACGAACGCGACGATCTCGTTGTTGCGCTCCTGGATCTGCCGGGCGAGGTCGCGCCGGGCCTCGGGATCGGTGGTCCGGGTGAACGCATCGCGCAGGCCCTCGAACTTGTCGTCGCACGGCCAGCCGAGGAACGAGGTGCGGCAGTTGGTGTTGAGCACGGTCCGGCCGATCGGGTCGAGCGCGTCGCGCGTGTCGTAGAAGGACATGAACATCGACCAGCCGCCCTCGGCGGGCCTGTCCTTCCTGCGCAGCCGCGGACCCATCGACTGCCAGTCCATCGGCGCGAGCTGGACCTTGAAGCCGGCGCGCTCGAGCTGCTGCTTGGCGAGCGGCCCGAGCGGCGCGAGCGGGGCGATGTCGGTCGGATAGGGCATCACCACCGGGGTGCCGTCGTAGCCGGCCTCCTTGAGCAGCGCCGCCGCGCGCTTGGCGTCGCCCCTGACCAGGTCCTTCATGCCGACGTCGGTGGCGAGCGGCGAGCCGCAGGCGTACATCGAGCGGCAGGCCCGGTAGAACTTCGCGTCGCCGACCGCGCCCTTGAGCGTCTGCTCCTGGCTGAGCGCGATCATCGCGGCCTGCCGGATCTTCGGATTGTCGAACGGCGGCTGCGCGTGGTTCATCCGGGCGAAGTACTGGCCGCTGGTGAACGGCTTGAGGACGACGTTCTTGTCCTTCTCGAGCAGCGGCAGCAGGTCGGCCGGCACCGTCTCGACCATGTCGACCTCGCCGCGGACCAGCGCCGAGACCGCGGTCTGCGGATCGGTGATGTTGATCCATTCGATCCGGTCGAGCATCGCGACCTTCCCGCCGGCCAGCCCCGAGGGCGGCTCGGCGCGCGGCCGGTATCTGGGGTTCTTCACGTAGACGACGCGCTCGCCGGGCTTCCATTCGTCGCGCTTGAAGATGAACGGCCCGGAGCCGATCACCTGCTCGGGCTTGATCGGCTCGGCCGGATCGGTCTCGGCGACCCGCCTGGGCATGATCAGCATCGGCGAGAGGCTCGGCTTGGCGAGCGTCTCGAGGACCATGCCGTAGGGCTCCTTGAGCACCAGCCGGAAGGTGCGCGCATCGACCGCGTCGATCGAGGCCACCGCCGGGGCCAGGCGCAGCCCGGTCGGATCGCGCCGGATGAAGCGGCGCACCGAGGCCACGCAGTCCTCGGCGGTCACCGGCGCGCCGTCGTGCCATTCGAGCCCGTCGCGCAGCCGGAACGTGTAGGTCAGCCCGTCGGCGCTGACGTCCCAGCGCTCGGCCATCTGCGGTCGGACCTGGCCCTTGGCGTCGACCGCCAGCAGCTGGTCCCAGACCAGGTAGCCGTGGTTGCGCACGATGTACTGCGTGCTCACCAGCGGATCGAGGATCTTCAGGTCGGAGTGCATCACGACCTTCAGGGTCTGGGCCCCTGCGGGCAGGCAGGCGAGCGACAGCAGCGTCGCGGCGAGCAGCGTCTTCATCGTCCGGTCTCCTCCTCGTGCCGGCGCATCCGCCGGTCTATGTTCCATATTTCAGAACGCCTGTTCCGCCGCCGGGCCAGTGTCGTCGGAGGCCCCGCGGGCGTCAAGCCGCGGCTCCGCCGTCCCGGGGGACCGGCGGGGCGAAGCTCAGGTACGGCTCGCGAGCCAGCTGCCCCAGCAGATCGACCTCCCAGGTCAGGTACTGCCGCATCGCGGCCTCGACGTCGTCCGGTCGTGCCCACGGCGGGTACCACATGTCGTCGGTCGCCGTGAGCAGCAGCGGGTCCTCGTCGCCCGGGCAGGTCTCGAGGGGCAGCGCGGCGGCGCGCCACGCGGCGCGTCCGCCCTCGAGCCAGCCCACGTCGGCGCGGCCCAGCGCGAGGGCGTCCTGCGCGGCGTGCCGCGCGAGCCGGCCGTCGTTGCAGCAGAACACCAGCGGCGCGTCCGGCGGCAGCGTCGCCAGGGCCTGCGCGAGGCGCGAGCGCATCGCGTACGCCGAGCCGGGTATCCGGCCGCCGCGGTACCCGTAGCTGTCGCCGACGTCGACGACCCGCGTCGCGCCGGCCCGCCGCGCGGCCACCAGCGCGGCGACGCCGACCGCGGGCGCCGACAGGGCGTCCTCGCCGAGCGAGGGCAGCCTGACCGGACCCGTCTGCAGCGGCCCGGCCAGCCCGCCGCGCAGCACGTGCACGTCGCTCCAGCCCATCTGCGCGAGCCAGTGCGCGGTCATCGGTGCCTGGACCTCGTGCCGGTCGACGAGCACGATGCGCGCGTGGCGGACCGCTGCGAACGTGTCGGTCGCCTGCACCAGCTGCCCGCCCGGCGCGTTGAGGCTGCCGGCGAGATGGCCGGCCGCGAACGCCTCCGGCAGCCGCACGTCGAACACGTAGGTGGTGCGGTCGCGTTCGGCACGCATCGCATCGAGCGTCATCCGGTCGACGAAGCGCACGCCCCAGCGGCGCGCGACGTCGGCGGCCATCGCCCTGGCGCGGGCCAGACCGTCCTCGGACGGCTCGTCGACGAGGTTCTCGCATCCGCGATCGGTGCGCAATCCGGCGAGGTGCCAGCCCATCGTGCCGTTCTTCAGCGCGTAGACCGGATTCGGCAGACCCGCGTTGCGAAGACTCTGGGCGCCGAGGATCGAACGGGTGCGACCCGCGCAGTTGACGACGACGATCGTCTCGGGCGAGCGCACCTGCCCGGGGACCCGCAGCACCAGCTCCGCGCCCGGGCAGTCGGTCGCGCCGGGGATGCTGACCTGACGGTACTCCTCGAGCGGGCGCGAGTCGAACACCACCACGTCGCGGCCTTCGGCGCGCCAGCGCTCGAGCGCCTCGGGCTCGATGCGGGGCGTGTCGAACGCGTGCTCGACGTGCTCGCCGAACGCCTTGGACGGCACGTTCGTCCCCGAGAAGACCTCGTGGCCGGCGGCCCGCCAGCCGGCGAGCCCTCCGTGCAGCACCGACACGTCGGCGTAGCCGTGACCCGCCAGCAGCGCCGCCGCCCGCTCGGCCTCGCCGCCCGCCGCGCCCTCGGCGTCCATCACGACGACCCTTGCATCGCGACGCGGCAGCAGCGCCGGTGCGCGCACCTCGATCGAGGCGAGCGGCAGGCTGCTCGCGGTCAGCAGGTGCGCGCGGGCGAACGGGCCGCCGTCGCGGACGTCGATCAGCGCGAGCTCGCGCCCGTCGCCCAGCCGCTCGCGCAGCGCCGCGACGCCGATCCGGCCGGGCGGGCTCGCCTTCATGCGGCCGCTCCCCGCCGCTCGGCCGCGAGCGCACGGTCGAACGCGTCCAGCCACTCGTCGCAGTCGTGCGCCGTGACGCACATCGGCGGGTTGATCCGGAAGCAGTTGCGCGTCGCGCTGCCCTTCACGTTGATGAAGCCGGCCGCGCGCATCCGCTTCTGGATGCGCTCGCCCGCCTCGATGGCGGGCGTGCGGGCATGCCGGTCGTCGACCACCTCGATGCCCAGGATCAGCCCGGTGCCGCGCACGTCGCCGATCAGCGGATGGCGCGCCTGCAGCGTGCGCAGGCCGGCGAGCAGCTGCTCGCCGCGCGCGGCCGCGTTGGCCTGCAGGCGCTCCTCGGCGATGACCTTCAGCACCGATCGTGCGGCGGCGACCGCGACCGGGTTGCCCCCGAAGGTGTTGAAGAACCGGACCCGGGTGAACGACTCGGCGATCTCGCGACGGCACACGACGCCGGCGATCGGCAGGCCGTTACCCATCCCCTTGCCGATCACGACCAGGTCGGGGACCGCCTCGTGCGCCTCGAAGCCCCAGTAGTGCGAGCCCATGCGGCCGAAACCGGTCTGCACCTCGTCGCTGATGCACAGCCCGCCGGCCGCACGCACGATCTCGAAGGCCCGGCGCATGTAGCCGGGCGGCATCGGCACCACGCCGCCGAACCCCTGGATCGGCTCGACGATCATCCCCGCGATCCGGCCCGACGTGGACGAGAAGATCGTGCGCTCGAGCTCGGCGAGGTACGGCTCGACGCCCGCGTCGGGGCCGAACGCGCCCTTGTACTGGTCGGGATGCATCGCATGGACGAACCCCTGCATCGCGGCGGTCGGCAGCCGGCACGGCGCGAACGCGCCGCTGCCGGAGGCGCCGAAGTGCAGGCCGTGGTACGCGTTGCGCAGCGACACCATCTCGAAGTGCCCGGTGTGGGCGCGTGCCATCGCATAGGCGAGGTCGATCGCCTCGGCGCCGCTGTTGACCAGGTGCACGACCCAGTCGGCACCGGCGGGCATCCGCGCGACCAGCTCCTCGGCGTAGCGCGCCGGCTCGTCGTTGTAGAACAGGCTCGTGCAGTGCTGCATCCGCGCCATCTGCTCGCCGACCATCGCGAGCGTCACCGGATGCGCGAAGCCCAGGCTGATGCACACGTTCTGCGCGGTGCCGTCGAGGTAGCGCCGGCCGGTCTCGTCGAACACGTACTGCCCCTCGCCGCGCACGAGCACCAGCGGATCGTCAGCAAAGAGCGGGAAGGTCCGCAGCGACGGGCTGAGGAACCTGGCGCGTCGCTCGATCAGCGCGGCACGATCGACGGCGAGAGGCGTGGCTTTCGGCTGCGCGGACATCGACTCTCCTCCCCCGGGGCGGTCCCCGCGATTGTGCGGCCGCGGGGCCGGACTGTCAAAAAGGAACTTTTCTCATGCGAGATGGCAGGCGACGCGGCGATCGCCCAGCGCACGCAGCGCGGGACGCTCGTCGCGGCAGCGCGGCACCGCCTCGGGGCAGCGCGGATGGAACGCGCACCCGGCCGGCGGATCGAGCGGCGAGGGCGGTTCGCCCCGGATCGGCACGACCGTCCGGCGAACCCGTGCATCGAGCCGCGGGCGCGTGGCGAGCAGCGCCCGCGTGTACGGATGCGCGGGCGCCGCGAACAGCGCCGCGGCGGGCGCGAGCTCGACCGTGCGCCCGAGATACATCACGAGCACCTCGTGGGCCATGTGCTCGACCACCGCCAGGTCGTGCGAGACGAACACGTAGGCGGTCCCGTGCCGCTCCTGCAGGTCCATGAACAGGTTCAGCACCTGGGCCTGGATCGACACGTCGAGCGCCGAGACCGGCTCGTCGGCGACGATCACCGCGGGCTCGAGCGCCATGGCCCGGGCGATCGCGATGCGCTGGCGCTGTCCGCCGGAGAACATGTGCGGATAGCGGCGCGCCTGTTCGGCCGACAGCCCGACCCGCCCGAGCAGCTCGAGCACGCGCTCGCCGCGGGCGGCGGCGTCGAGCTCGCCCGCGATCGTCAGCGGCTCCTCGAGGATCGCCGACACCGTCTTCCTCGGGTTCAGCGACGCGAAGGGATTCTGGAAGACCATCTGGATGCGGCGGCGCAACCGGCGCAGCGAGGCCTCGTCGTCGCCGGGCGAGGCGCCGCCGATGCGCAGCGTGCCGGCGCTGGGTCGCTCGATCAGCGTCAGCTGGCGCGCGAGCGTGGTCTTGCCGCAGCCGGACTCGCCGACGACCGCGAGGGTGCGCCCGGGCGGCAGCACGAAGCTGACGTCGTCGAGCGCGCGCACGGTGCGCGGCGGCCGGTGCCAGCCCTGCCGGATCGGATAGTGCTTCGCGAGCCCGAGCGCCTCGAGCGCCGGCGCCGGCGCCGGGGCCGTGCTCACCGCCCGCTCCGCGCGACGTCCGGCGCGCCGGGATCCGCCGGCGCGAGCCGGCACGCGACCGACCCGCCGTCCGGGAACGCGCGCAGCGCGGGACGCTCGCCCGCGCACGCCGGCTCGGCGACCGGACAGCGGGGCGCGAGCAGGCAGCCCGCAGGCCGCGCGTCCTGCGTGGGCACGGTGCCCGGCAGCGCGAGCAGCCGGCGTCGCCCACGGTTGGCCTCGGGCAGCGCGGCGAGCAGCGCCCGCGTGTACGGATGTCGCGGCGCCGCGAACAGCCGCTCGGGCGTGCCGGTCTCCATCGCCTGACCGGCGTACATGACGACCACCCGGTCGGCGATGCCCGAGACCAGCGCGAGGTCGTGGCTGATCAGGATCATCGCCATGCCGCGCTGCGCCCGCAGCCTGCGCAGCAGCTCGACGACCTGGGCCTGGATCGTCACGTCGAGCGCCGTCGTCGGCTCGTCGGCGATCAGCAGATCGGGCTCGCCGGCCAGCGCCAGCGCGATCATCACGCGCTGGCACAGGCCGCCCGAGAGCTGATGCGGCCAGGCGCGCAGCCGCGACGCCGGATCGGGGATCTCGACCGCCCGCATCAGTTCCAGGGCACGCTCGCGCAGCATCGCGCGCGGCCCGGGCCGCTGGGCGGCGAGCACCTCGACGAGCTGGTCGCCGACGGTCCAGCACGGATCGAGGCTCGCGACGGGATCCTGGAAGATCATCGACATGCGACGGCCCACGCGCCGTCGCCGCTCGCGCGCCGACAGGCCGAGCAGCCCGACGCCGTCGAAGCTCAGCGCATCGGCGGACACCTGCCCGGGCGGATCGACCAGGCCCATCGCCGCGAGCATCGACACGCTCTTGCCCGACCCGGACTCCCCGACCACGCCGAGCACCTCGCCGCGGCGCACGTCGAGGTCCAGGCCGTCGACCGCGACCGAACGCGCGCGACCGCGGCCGAACGCGACGCGCAGCCCGCGCACTGACAGCAGCGGCGCCCCCGGATCAGCCATGGTCCTTCAGCCGCGGGTCGAGCGCGTCGCGCAGCCCGTCGCCGAACAGGTTGATCGCGAGCACCGTGACCAGGATCGCCAGGCCGGGCAGCGTGACCAGCCAGGACGCCCGCTCGATGTAGTCGCGCGAGCTCGACAGCATCGTGCCCCACTCCGGCGTCGGCGGCTGGGCGCCCAGGCCGAGGAAGCCCAGCGCCGCCGCCTCGAGCACCGCCGTCGAGAAGCCGAGCGTCGCCTGAACGATCACCGGCGCCGCGCAGTTGGGCAGCACGGTGTCGAACATCAGACGCGCGCGGCTCGCCCCCGCGAGGCGCGAGGCGACGACGTACTCCTTCGCCTGCTCGGCGATCGCCGAGGCGCGCACCAGCCGCACGAACGGCGGCAGCAGCACCAGCGCGATCGCCAGCGTCGTGTTGGCCAGCCCCGGACCGAGCACCGCCACCACCGCGATCGCGAGCAGCAGCCCGGGCACCGCGACCAGCAGGTCGACCGTGCGGCCGATCACGGTCGCCGGCCAGCCCGGGAAGAACGCGGCGACCAGCCCGAGCAGCACACCCGGCACGAGCGCCAGCGCGATCGAGGCCAGTCCCACCGCGAGCGACACGCGCGCGCCCCAGACGAGCCGCGAGGCGACGTCGCGGCCCAGGTCGTCGGTGCCGAGCGGGAACCGCCAGTCGCCGCCCGCCCAGACCGGCGGCGCGAGCAGCGCGTCGCGGTACTGCGCCGCGGGGTCGTGCGGCGCGACCCAGGGCGCGGCGAGCGCGATCGCCGCCAGCAGCAGGCAGGTCGCGAGGCCCGCGATGGCGGCCGGCCGTCCGCGCAGCGCCCTGGCCGTCCCGATCAGGCCCGCCCGCACGTCAGCGCCGCGGATGGCGGATGCGCGGATCGATCGCGCCGTACAGCACGTCGACCGCGAGGTTGACCAGCACCACCACCGAGGCGATCAGCAGCAGCCCGCCCTGCAGCACCGTGTAGTCGCGGCGGTAGATCGCGTCGACCAGCCACCGCCCGACGCCCGGCCACGAGAAGATCGTCTCGGTCAGCACCGCGCCGCCGAGCAGCGCGCCGACCTGCAGCCCGATCACCGTCACCACCGGGATCAGCGCGCTGCGCAGCGCGTGCAGCCCGACCACGCGCCAGGCCGGCAGCGCGCGCGCGCGCGCGGCGCGCACGAAGTCCTGCCCGAGCGTCTCCAGCAGCGAGGAGCGCGTCATCCTCGCGACCATCGCCATCGCGTAGGTGCCCAGCACCAGCCCGGGCAGCACCAGGTGCCGCAGTGCCGAGCGGAATGCACCCGGCTCGTCCGACAGCAGCGCGTCGACGAGCATGAATCCGGTGCGCGGCGGCACGTCGAACGCGATGTCGAGCCGGCCGGACACCGGCAGCGCGAGCGCGGGCGCGAGCTCGCGCATCCACACCGAGCAGACCATGATGGCCAGCAGGCCCCACCAGTAGATCGGCATCGAGTGGCCGACCACGGACAGTCCCATCAGCCCCTGGTCGATCCAGGTGCCGCGCCGCACCGCGGCGAGCGTGCCGAGCAGCACGCCGCCGAGCACCGAGACCGCGAGGGCGCAGGCCGCCAGCTCGACGGTGGCGGGGAACAGCGCGAGGAACTCCTCGAGCACCGGCCGGCCGTTGACCATCGAGCGCCCGAGATCGCCCTGCGCGAGCCGACCGAGGTAGCTCAGGTACTGCACGGGCAGCGGCCGGTCGAGCCCCAGCCGGGCGAGCTGCGCCTCGTGGGTCTCGCGGTCGGTGATGCGCTCGCCGAGCATCACCTCCACCGGATCGCCCGGCAGCAGCCGGGCCAGCGCGAACGCGAGCAGCGTGATGCCCAGCAGCACGGGCACCGCGGCCGCGATGCGGCCGGCGACGTAGCGCAGCATCGACCGCGGCCCGGACCGGTCAGCGGACCGTGACCTCGTGCAGGATCGTCCGGGTCAGCGGGTCGACGCGAAAGCCCTGTACCTCCGCGCGCACCGGCTGCCAGCGCTTGCCGTGCGCGAGCGTGAGGTAGGGCTGTTCGCGGTGCACGATCGCCGCCACCTGCTGGTAGGCCTTCTGCCGCTGCGCCGGATCGGTGGTGCCGCGCGCGGTGCGCAGCAGCGCATCGACGCCCGGGTTGCACCAGCGCGAGGCCGTCGGGCGCGAGCAGGTGACCAGCGGCACGAAGAAGTTGTCCGGATCGGCCATGTCGGCCGCCCAGCCGATCAGCGCGATCGAGTGCTCGCCGGCCCGCACGCGCTTCAGGAACTCGCCCCATTCGTAGGAGACCACCTTCACGCGGACCCCGACCTTCGCCCAGTCGGCCTGCAGGATCTCGGCGGTCTTGCGCATGTCGGGGTTGTACTGGCGGGTGATCGGCGGCACCCAGACCTCGACGTCCAGGCCGTTGCCGAGTCCCGCGGCCGCGAGCATCCGCCGCGCCTGCTCGGGGTCGTGGGGCAGCGCCTGGATCGAGGGGTCGTGACCGAGCATGCCCGGGGGCACGAGCTGCGAGGCCGGCAGCCCGGTTCCCTGGAACACCGCGTCCAGGATCGCCTTGCGGTTGGTCGCCAGCACGAGGGCGGTCCGCACCTCGCGGCTGTCGAACGGCGGGCGCTGGGTGTTGAAGCCGACGTAGCCGACGTTGAGCCCAGCCACATCGTGCAGGACGATGCCGCGGTCGCCGCGCATCGCCTCGACCTCCTGCGGCTTCGGGTCCTGCGACACATGGCACTCGCCCGCCCTGAGCTTCTGCATCCGCACCGCGCTGTCCTTGACCGTCTGGATCACCAGCCGGTCGGTCTTGGCGCGGCCGCGCCAGTGCTCGGGGTGGGCGTCGTAGCGGACCGCGACGTCCTTGTCGTGGCGACGCATCACCCACGGCCCGGTACCGACCGGGCGGGTGTCGAGCTCGGCCAACCGGCCGGCGTCCTGCAGCGTCCGGGCGTACTCGGCCGAGATGACGTGCGAGGTGACCATCGCGAGGTTGGCGAGCAGGGTCGAGTCCGGCTCCTTGAGCACGACTCGAACCGTGTGTGCGTCGAGCTTCGAGACCGAATCGAGGTTGGCGGCCCAGGTGTTGTTGTACGGATAGCTGCTGACGCCGTAGGCCTTGTTGAACGCGCTCTGGCGATCGCGGTAGCGGTCGAGCGACAGCACCACGTCCTCGGCGTTCAGGTCCCGGGTCGGCCTGAACCACTCGGTCGAGTGGAACTTCACGCCGCGGCGCAGATGGAACGTCCAGGTGCGCCCGTCGCCGCTGACCTCCCAGCGCTCGGCCAGCCCGGGCACGAGCTTCAGGGTGCCCGCCTCGAACTCCACCAGCCGGTCGTAGATCGCCATGCCGGCAGCGTCGATCGTCTGCGTGGCCACCCAGCGGGCCATGTCGAAGCCCTCGGGGTCGGACGAGGCGCAGTAGACGAGCGTCCTGCCCTGCGCCGCCACCCAGGGCACGGCGAGCGCGAGCGAGGTGGCCAGGACGAATCGGACGGCACGGATCATCGGAATCTCCTCGGGGTCGTGACGTCGCCGGGGGGCCGGTCGCGTCGGCTCGGTGTGCGCAGCATCGATTGTGTAGGTACCTTCGCGCCATGTCAAAAAGGACTTTTTTTCATTTCCTTCCGCTCGCGCCGCCGTTGCCGCCGGCCCGCGCTCCGGGCACGACGGCTTCGGATACCATCCACGGATGGACCGACGCCCGAGCGCCCGAGCCCGCCCGCCGGCCACCGCGGCCCGCGGCCCGCGCACGGCGCGCCGCGCCGGCGACGGCGCCGCGAAGGCGGGCACGCGCCCGTCCCGCGAGCGCGGGCCGGCGGTGCGCGCCGCCTCGGAGCCGCCGGCCCGTGACCCGCTCGCCGCGATCCTGCAGGCGGCCGGCGAGCTGCTCGACGAGGTCGGCGCGGAAGGCCTGAACACCACGGCGGTCGCGCGCCGCGCCGGCGTCAGCACGGCGACGCTGTATCGCCACTTCCCCGACAAGCGGGCGGTGCTGCACGCGGTCGTGCAGTCCGTCCACACCGAGCGCGCGCTGGCCGTCGGCCGCTACTACGAGCGCTTCGTGACCGAGGCCGACTGGCGGGCGCCGCTGTCGGACCTGCTGATGGACATGTACCGGATGCGGGTCGGCCGCCCGGGCGGGCGATCGACGCGACGCGCGCTGCAGACCTCGCCCGAGCTGTGGCAGTGGGACCAGCAGCAGAACGAGGAGCTCGCCCGCGCGTTCGCCGCGGCGATGCGCCGGCGCCGGCCCGCGCTGTCGCGGGCCCGCGCGCAACGGATCGCGCTGGTGATCGTCACCGCCACCGTCGCGCTGCTCGACCTCGCGTGCCTCGACGAACGGCGCGCCCGATCGCTGCTCGAGGAGGCGATCTCGATGCGCACCGCCTACCTCGCACCGTACCTCGACTGACACCCCGCGGCCTGCGGGCCGGTCCGCCGCCCGCTCCGCCAAGACGCCCATGACGACATCGACGGTTTCCGATCTCTGGCGGCTCGACGCGGTCGAGCTGGCGGCGCTGGTGCGTACCGGCCGTGCGTCGGCGCGCGAGGTCACCGCCAGCGCGCTCGCGCGGCTGCATGCCGTCAATCCCGCGGTCAACGCGGTCACGCTGGCGCTCGACGAGGAGGCGCTCGCCGCCGCCGCGGCGATCGACGCGGCCCGCGCACGGGGCGAGGCGCTGGGCCCGCTGGCGGGCGTGCCGGTGACGACCAAGATCAACGTCGACCAGCGGGGCCTGCCGACCGACAACGGCGTACCCGCGCTGAAGGCGCTCGTCGCGACGACCGACTCGCCGGTCGTCGCCGCGCTGCGCGAGGCGGGCGCGGTGATCGTCGGACGGACGAACTCGCCCGCCTTCGCGATGCGCGGCCACACCGACAACGCGCTGCACGGCGCGACGGTCAATCCCTGGAACCGCGGCGCGACGCCGGGCGGCTCGAGCGGCGGCGCGGGCGCGGCGACCGCGAGCGGGATCGGCACGATCGCGCACGGCAACGACATCGGCGGCTCGATCCGTTGGCCCGCCTACTGCAACGGCGTGGTGGGGCTGCGGCCCGGATACGGGCGCGTCGCCCGCGTCAACGACACCATGGCGGTCGGCCGGCCGATGTCGTCCCAGATCATGGCGGTGGACGGCCCGCTCGCGCGGAGCGTGCGCGACGTGCGCCTGGGCTTCGAGGTGATGGCCGCCCGCCCCGACGCGCGCGACAACCGGTGGACGCCGGTACCGCTGCGGCTGCCCCCGCCGCGCAGGCCGATCCGCGTCGCGCTGGTCACGAAGGTCGACGGCGCACCGCACGTGGCCGAGTCGTGCTGGAACGCCGTGCGCACCGCCGGCCGGTATCTCGAGGCCGCGGGCTATGCGGTCGAGGAGGCCGCCCCGCCCGACATGCACCGCGCCAACACCCTCTGGAACGAGATCGCCACGACCGAGCAGGCGGCGATGCTCGGGCCTCGGCTCGCGCAGTCGGGCGATCCGGGCATCGCCGAATTCCTCGGCCACTGGTGGACGCTGCGCCCGCCGGCGGACCTGCGGGGCTACATGAACGCGTTCGTCGAGCGCGACGACCTGCTGCGGCGCTGGCAGCTGTTCCTCGAGCACCATCCGATCGTCGTGATGCCCGCGTCGGTGGAGCGGCCGGTGCCCGCGGGCATCGACGTCCAGGGCCTGGAGGGCGCGCGCCGGATGATCGACGCGATCTACTTCCAGCTGATGCTGCCCACGCTCGGTCTGCCCGGCCTGGCGGTGCCGGTCGGCATGGACGGCGACCTGCCGATGGGCGTGCAGGTGTTCGGCGCGCGCTGGCGCGAGGACCTGCTGCTCGACGCGGGCGAGGTGATCGAGGCGCACGAGGGCGTGCGCCGGCCGATCGATCCGCGCTGAGCGCACGCGCCGCCGCGGACGTCGGGCGCCCGTCCGCTCAGCGCGTCCGAACGACGCGCTCGAGCGCGGCCCTCGCCTCCGGCCTCGGGCTCTCGCGCAGGTACTGCAGCATCGCGACCCTCGACCACATCGGCACCTCGGGCGACCCGACCAGGGCCGCGAAGCGCGGCGTCGCGTCCCAGACGCCCCAGGCCGCGAGGTCCTGGGCGACGAGCCCGCCGAGCGCGGCCCGGCGCTCGGTGAAGCGCAGGAACACGTCCGCGACGGCGTCCCGCGGCACCGTCCCGCCTTCGGCACCGTGCACCGAGAGCGCGACGACCGCGGCCCGCAGCTCGGCGGGCCCGCGGGCGGGATCGAGCAGCCAGGTCTTCTCGATGCGCGCCAGCCGGCTCGAGCCGTGCAGCTCCAGGTCGGCGGCGAGCAGCGCCGGGAGATCGACCGGATCGGGGGCCGGCTTGCGCGCGGCGAGCGCGCGCTCGATGCGCATCGCATCGGCCGGGCCGCCGGTCAGTCCGAGCAGCAGCAGGTACAGCGGCCGGCGCGGCGCGAGCGCCGGGTCCTCGACCCAGCGCGCGAGCCGCGTGCCGTCGAAGGCCGCGCGGTTGGCGCGCATCGCCGCGTAGGGCGCGCGGGCGATCTCGCCGTAGGCGGTCTCGGCCATCAGCGGCTCGGGATGCTCGAGCAGCGGGGCGAGCGCCGCCACGCGCCGGGTCCAGTCCTCGAGGGTCATCTCGGCCGTCCGACGGTACGCCGCGAGTCCGCGCAGCCAGTCGGCCTGCGCCTCGGCGACGGGGCCGAGCACGCTCCAGGCCTTCGAGAGCCGATCGCGCACCAGCAGCAGCGGCCGGCCCTCGGGATCGCGGTACGCGCCCGGCGCGATCGCCGGCGGTTCGCCGGCCGGCTCGCCGCGCACGAGCGCCACCACCCGCCAGCCCGCCGGCGGTCCCGGCTCGGGATGCGCGAGCAGCGCACGCTCGGCGTCGATCAGCCGCTGCGCGACCGTCAGCGGCGCCGACGGCGCGCACACCGCGCACGCGCGCGCGGGCGACGCCGCCAGCCCGAGCGCCAGACCCGCGAGCAGCAGACCCAGCCGCCGCAGCGCCCGCCCTGCCCTCACCGCCCGGCCTTCCATACCACCCGACCTTCCTTCACGGTCTCGAGCACCGGGATGTCCTTGATCGTGCGCGGCGGTACCTTCAGCGGGTTGGCGCCGAGGATCACCAGGTCGGCGAGCTTGCCGGGCTCGAGCGTGCCCTTGGTGCCTTCCTCCTTGATCTGGTAGGCGGCCATCGAGGTCACCGCCTGCAGCGCCACGTACGGCGACACGCGCTCGGCGGGGCCGACGACCTGGCCGCTCGCGGTGGTCCGGTTCACGCCGGCGTCGACGAGCGCGAGGATCCAGGGCTGCGGCGAGACCGGCGCGTCGTGCGAGAACGTGAACGGCAGCCCCTTGCGCGCCAGCGTGTTGGCCGCCAGCGAGCGATAGGCGCGCTCCCTGCCCCACATCTTCACGACCGCATCGCCGCCCGTGACGATCGAGGAGGTGAGGAAGCTCGGCACCGCGCCCACGGCCTTCATCCGCTCGATCTGGTCGGACCGCATGTAGGTCCCGTGGACGAACACCGGCCGGTGATCGGCGCGGCCGTGGCGGGCGATGGCCCGCTCGATCGCCCGCAACGCCTGCTCGACCGCCGCGTCGCCGTTCATGTGCAGGTTGATCTGCACGCCGCTGGTCCAGTACCTGTCGAACGCCGCTTCGACGACCTCGTCCGGAATCTGGCGGAACCCGCTGTAGGTGCCGGCCTTGCCGGGCGGGTTCGTGCTGTAGGGCTGCGTGAACCACGCGGTGTCGAGGCTGCCGTCGAGCCAGAACTTGATCCCGCCGAGGCGCACGCGGTTCACGTAGCGGGTGTCGAGATCGGCCCGGGCGGCGAGCAGCCGCTCGCGCGCGCCGCCGCCCGCCGAGCGGGCCCGGTCGACGATCGCGCCCTGGCGTGCCTCGATGCGCCCGGTCGGCGCGTCGGCGTAGTCGCGGCGCACCTCGGCCGCGGCCTTCGCCACGGCGTCGACGGTGCTGTCCTTCGAGCAGACGTAGAGGTCGATCGGCAGCAGCTGGCGGTCGATCGCGTTGCGAACCAGGTCGACGTCGTCGTCGCCGAGCCCCACGCCGCAGTCCATCGCGGTGGTCTGCCCGTAGCTCATCCACAGCCGGGCCGCTTCGATCGCGACCCGGTCGGCGAGCTCGCCGGTGAACGGAGGACGGCGGCGCCTGAGCGCGTTCAGCGCGGTCTCCTCGAGCGGGCCGGCGAGCGAGCGGCCGTCGGCCTTGCGGGCGAACGAGCCCCCCTCGGGATCGGGCGTCGATGCGTCGATGCCGGCCGCGCGGTACGCCGCGGAATTCGCAGAGCCGAGGTGCCCGGAGCTGTCCACGATCAGCACCGGCCGATCGGCCGACACCGCGTCGAGCTCCTCGATCGTCGGAGCGCGGCCTTCCTTCAGGCTGCGCGCGCCGTAGCCGAACCCGACGATCCACGCGCCCTCGGGGACCTTGGGCACGTGCGCCTTCATCCGCGCGAGCAGATCGGCCACGTCCCGGGCGCCGAACAGGTCCGCGTCCATCGGGTTCTTGCCGAAGTAGACCATGTGCCCGTGGGTGTCGATGAAGCCGGGCAGCAGGGTGCGGCCCTTCAGGTCGATCACCTCGGTGGCGGGGCCCTTCAGCCGCATCACCGCGTCGCGCGCGCCCACCGCGGCGATCCTGCCGTCGCGGATCGCGAGCGCCTGCGCATACGCGGGCTTGGAGCCCTTCATCGTCAGGATGTCGCCGCCGACGTAGATCGTCTGGACAGGCTGCGCAAGCGCGGCGGCGCACGCGAGCGCGAGCGGGACGGCGAGCGCGCCGCGGGTGACGGTCCGGATCATGTCGGGGGCTCCTCGGGAATCGCGGATGCGACGGGGCTGGGGTCGGGACGGCGGGGAACGACGGACGTGGCGGGTCGGGCGCGGCGCCGGTCAGAAGCGCAGCTCCGAGGAGAGCATCAGCGCGAAGCCGTCGGCGTCGAGCCCCGTCGCGTAGACGGTGCGCCGCCACGTGCCCTCGACCGCCAGCGTCGTCTTCGGACTCGGATCCCAGAACAGGTTGACGAACGCGGTACGGTTGCTCGCGATGCCGCTGCCGGCCAGGTCGGCGGCATCGGCGCGGTCGATGCCGAAGCCCGCGTGCGAGTGCACCGTCGGCGTCCACCACCATGCCGCCTCGCCCCAGCCGCCGCGGCTGCCGATCGCGCGCCGGGTCGCGCCCACGGTCTGGAAGATCGTGCCGAGGTAGGGCCCGAGCGCGCGCCCCTGGTAGAGCTCGCCCTGCAGCCCGAGCTGCCGGCCGATCCGCGCGCTGCCCTCGAGCGCCACCCCCGACAGCCGCGTCTCGTACGCGGCGAACGAGTTCGCGAGATCGAAGGTGCGGAAGCGCCCGGTCGCGCCGGAGAGCCCCACCTCCCACTTGGGCCAGGGCACCCACGACCCGTCGCCGCGGGGCTCGCCCGATGCGTAGGCCACCCTCAGCTCGGCGTTCGGCACCCCGGTGTTCTCGGTCGACGCGAGCGTGGGCGGCTTGATGTTCGAGGGCAGCGCATCGGCGAGCGCGGCCTGCACCACGAACCGGTCGGCGCCGAGGTTCACGAAGCGTTCGGCACGCACCTGCGGCTTGAACGAGTTGCCCGGATTGCCGCTGCCGGCGAACGCCGATATCCGGTCGACCATCGTCGGACCGCGCGGGCTGAACACGTCCATCTGCAGGCCGGCCGCGAAACGCCAGTCGCGGCTGGTCGCGTCGACGTAGGCGAACCCCGGGTAGAAGCCGTACTGCCCGGAGAACACGTCGCCGTCGAACAGGTACGCGAAGATCGCGCCCCCGAGCCGGAACTCGCCGAGCTGCGCGCCGTCCACGCCCACGAAGATCGACGACAGCCGCGCGTCGATCTTCGTCGTGCCCTCGCGCACGCCGGGCAGCGACGGATAGACGAGGAACGGCGTGGCGTCGGGCTGCATCCGCGCGGTGGTGGTGGTCACCGTCGTGCGCAGTCCGCCGCCGAACGTGACCCGCAGACCCTCGAAGCGCGGGCGGATCGCCTCGGGCCGCGGCACTGCGGCAGGGGCAACCGCGACGGGCGCTTCCCCACCCGTCGAGGCGGCTGCCGCGCCGGCGGCCGCAGCCGCGGCGCCCCCCCCCCGCCGGTCGGATCCTCGCCGCCAGCTCCTGCAGCCGTCGCTCCTGCTCGCGCAGCTGCGCCTGCTGTTCGCGCAGCTGCCGCTCCTGCGCGTCGAGCCGCTCGCGCTGCTCGGCGATCCGCGCCCGCAGCGCCTCGAGCTCGTCGGGAGAGGCCGGCTGCGCGACCGCGAGGGCCGACCAGCCGCCGGCCGTCGCCAGCGCTGCGCCGAAGAGCGCCGCGCGGGCTACGTCGGCCGGGCGAAACGCCCGACCCCGGTGCGCCACGGCCGCGCGCGACCGACACGTCGAGCCCGGCGCGAACGTCGCCAACTCACCCTCTCCCCCGGGTCGACCCAGTCAGCCACGCGCAGCGTCCGCGCACGGGACCGGATGGAAAAAATTGCTTTCCTGCGATCCCAGCATCGCCGAACGCGGGTGTCGACGCGCCGCAGCCGGCGCCCGCTCACCGAGGGAACAGCAGCGTCGCCACCAGCCGGACACGCCAGCCGTGCGGCCCGCCCTCGGGCGATTCGAGCCAGTAGCCCACGCCCGCGCCGAGGCTGACCTTCTGCCCGCCCACGTCGAGCAGCCTGGAGGCCGAGACGTTGAGCGGGATCGACCAGGTGCGGCGCTCCCAGTCGCGGGTCGCCTCCAGGTTCGCCTGGAACGTCCACAGCGTGGGCGTGGCCCAGCTCGCGAACGGCTGCAGGTAGGTCGAGTTGATGTCGGCCCCCTGCCCCCCGCCGACCGAGACCAGGTGGTTGGCGAGCAGGCCGTAGGTGAGCGGCCCCTGCTGGCGCAGCGCGACGCCGGTGGGCCCGACGGCCCAGCGGTTCGCTCCGAGCAGGTCGTTCGTCGCCGTGGGCAGCAGGAAGACCGGGCCTGCGCCCCAGATCCAGCCTCCCTCGGTCGGCTTCTTCGGCGACAGGAACACGCTCTGCAGCACGTCGCCCACGCCCGTCTGCGAGCCGGCCCCCGGGAAGACGTCACGCTGACCGAGCACCGGCACGATCGTGCGCGAGATCAGGTTCCAGTCCGCGTTGAGCTCGAACGGGACCACCGGCTGGATGTTCAGCGTGTCGCGGCTGCCGGAGCGCGCCGGCCCGATCTCGCGGTCGTGGGTGTACTGGAAAGGCAGGCTGATCAGCGCCGCGATCGGGTTGGCGAGCTTCTTCAGCAGCTCGGCGTCCCCAGCCGGCTGCGGCTGGGCCGCCGCGAGCGGCGCGATGGCGGCGACCGAGGCGGCGGCGAGCGTGCGCACTGTCCGTGCGGTGTGTCGGTTGGGGGTCGTCATGGGAGGCGGGCTCCAAGGGGGTCAGCAACCGCGACGTCGGCCACGGCCACGGCCACGGTCACGGCAGGAGGCGACCCGTGCCGTCACGCAGTGTAGCCCGCGCGGCGACGCCGCCCGGGCACATCGCATCGCGCGCCGGAACCCCGGCGCGATGCGATGCGATGCCCCACGCCGCGGGAGCGTCCGGTACGATTCGAGGCCCCGCGGCCCTGAGGAGACGACCCATGACGCCCGCTGCGCTGTCCTACGACCACGGCACCTCCGACGCCAGGCTGATCGGCGAGACGATCGGCAACGCCTTCGACCGCACCGTCGGCCTGCACGCCGACCGCGAGGCGCTGGTCGTGCGCCACCAGGGCGTGCGCTGGACCTGGTCGGAACTGAAGCACCGCGTCGACGCCCTGGCTGCCGGCCTGCTGCGGCTCGGCCTCGAGCCGGGCGACCGCGTCGGCATCTGGGCACCGAACTGCTCGGAGTGGACGCTGACCCAGTTCGCCACCGCCAAGGCCGGCATGGTCCTCGTCAACATCAACCCGGCCTACCGCCGCGCCGAGCTCGAGTACGCGCTGAACAAGGTCGAGTGCAAGGCGCTGGTGCTCGCGCCGGCGCTGAAGACCAGCGACTACCTCGCGATCGTCGCCGACCTCGCGCCCGAGCTCGCGTCGGCGACGCCCGGGCACCTGCACGCGAAGGCGCTGCCGCATCTGAAGATCGTCGTGCGCCTCGGCGACGAGCGCACGCCCGGCATGCTGAACTTCGCCGACGTCGCCCGCGGCGGCGGCGACGCCGAGCGCGCGCGGCTCGCCGAGCTCGCGACCACGCTGCAGTTCGACGACCCGATCAACATCCAGTTCACCTCGGGCACCACCGGCTTCCCGAAGGGCGCGACGCTCACCCACCCGAACATCCTGAACAACGGCTTCTTCGTCGGCGAGGCGATCAGGCTCACGCACGAGGACCGGCTGTGCATCCCG
>JADCHE010000045.1 GCA_020248665.1 Burkholderiales bacterium
GTCCACCGCCGTCCGGGGCGCCGTCCATCACGACCGCGTGCCCGCTGCCGGTCTCGGCGACGAACGTCATCGTCCCCGGCCCGGTCCACCTCACCCGCGTTTCCATCACCAATGCCACTCCGTTGCGATATTGCGGTGCACTAAACCGACCCTCCGGAGGCTGCCTTCACGGCCAGTCGATCGGGCGGAACCGTCAGCATTTCCCGAGTTAGAGTCGATCCTCTAGTGTCGTCGGGCGGTTTTGTTGCACAGCACGATAGCTGGTGCTAGGCTCATGCCATCGGTCGTGCGATGCACGGCCTCCGCTGTCTCCTCCACCCTCCTCCAAAGGTGGATTCAACCCGGGCCTCAGCGCCCGGGTTTTTTTCGTTCCGGGGCGGTCGGACCGCGCGGGGCGAGGTCCGGGCCGCGACGGCGGGCCCGGGGTTTCACGCGCGTTTTGACGCGACGCGAGCCTTCCGGTTATCATAACGGGCTTCGCAGAAATCGTCAGGCCATGAAGACCTTCTCCGCCAAACCCCATGAAGTGCGCCGCGACTGGTTCGTCGTCGACGGCACCGACAAAGTCCTCGGGCGTCTGGCCGCGGAGATCGCCGCTCGCCTGCGCGGCAAGCACAAGCCGGAGTACACGCCGCACGTCGACACCGGCGACTTCATCGTCGTCGTCAACGCCGCGCGGATCCGCGTCACCGGCGGCAAGCCGCAGGACAAGAAGTACTATCGCCACTCGGGCTATCCGGGCGGCATCAGCGAGACCAACTTCGAGAAGATGCAGCAGCGCTTCCCGGGTCGTGCGCTCGAGAAGGCGGTCAAGGGCATGCTGCCCAAGGGTCCGCTCGGCTACGCGATGATCAAGAAACTCAAGGTCTACGCCGAGGGGACCCACCCGCACACCGCCCAGCAGCCCAAGGCGCTGGAAGTCTGAAACTGAGCGCTGAACCCCGGCGCCCTGCGTACCAGGATCTCACCCATGATCGGTGAATACAACTACGGGACCGGCCGTCGCAAGACCTCGGTGGCACGCGTCTTCATCAAGAAGGGCAAGGGCGACATCGTCGTCAACGGCAAGCCCCTCGACGCGTACTTCGCCCGCGAGACCGGCCGCATGGTCGTGCGCCAGCCGCTGGAGGTCGCCAACGTCGTCGGCGAGTTCGATATCAAGGTCAACGTGGACGGCGGCGGTGAGACCGGCCAGGCCGGCGCTGTGCGCCACGGCATCACCCGCGCGCTGATCGATTTCGACGCGACGCTGAAGCCGGCGCTGTCGAACGCCGGACTCGTGACCCGCGACGCCCGCGAGGTCGAGCGCAAGAAGGTCGGCCTGCACAAGGCCCGCCGGCGCAAGCAGTTCTCGAAACGGTGAGAACGGGTCGAGAATCGGGCACCGGCGGGGCCCGATTCCCGATGGGCCGGACCACGACCCGGCCTTACTC
Source organism: Burkholderiales bacterium (assembly GCA_020248665.1). Taxonomy (GTDB): domain Bacteria; phylum Pseudomonadota; class Gammaproteobacteria; order Burkholderiales; family Burkholderiaceae_E; genus UBA4615. The sequence continues at coordinate 1,434 of JADCHE010000045.1, forward strand.
CGAACGACCGATGCATGCTGCGCCGGACGGGTCTCGTCGGGAACGGGATTTCTCCGAGTGGTGGCTGGATCCTCCGAGAGCCGCCCGGACATCGCCCGGAACGCGCCTCACTGCGCGGGTTTCGTGCTCTCCGCACCCGCGACCCTGCGCGATGCAAGGTCTTCGCTCGCCGGCTACAATTCCCGGGTCCGGAGGTCGACCAATATGAACGCCGTTGCAGAGATGCCTGCCCCGCTCGTCTTCACCGACAGTGCCGCCGACAAGGTGCGCCAGCTGATCGACGAGGAGGGCAACCCCGACCTGAAGCTGCGCGTGTTCGTGCAGGGCGGCGGCTGCTCGGGCTTCCAGTACGGGTTCACGTTCGACGAGGAGTCGAACGAGGACGACACCGTGATGGAGAAGAACGGTGTCCAGCTGCTGATCGACGCAATGAGCTACCAGTACCTGGTCGGCGCCGAGATCGACTACAAGGACGGCCTCGAAGGCGCCCAGTTCGTCATCAAGAACCCGAACGCCACCACGACCTGCGGCTGCGGTTCGTCGTTCTCGGTCTGACGACCACCACCGGGGCGCGACGCCCCGGTCGTTCCCGCCGCCCCCTCCAGCAGGGCGGCCGGCTGCGCCTCACCCGCGCGAAGAGGGCGCGTAGACCGCGCCCAGCACCCGTGGCCCTCGGGCGCCGGTGACCGCCGGCAGGTTCGCCGGCCGTCCGGCAAGCCGTTCCCTCGCCAGCCACGCGAACGCCAGCGCCTCGACCGCGCCGGGATCGACGCCGAGCGCGTCGGTGCAGCTGACGTCGGCCGGTGCGAGCAGCGCGGCGAGTCGCGACATCAGGTGCGCGTTGCGAGCGCCGCCCCCGCAGATCCGGGCTTCCTGCGCGTCGAACGCGCGGCAGGCGTCGGCGATCGTCGTCGCGGTGAGCTCGGCGAGCGTCGCCTGGACGTCGCGCGGTGCGGGGGGCGTGGCGAGCGTCGCGAGGCGGGCGTCGAGCCAGGCCATCGTGAACAGATCGCGGCCGGTGCTCTTCGGCGCGGGCAGCGCGAAGTAGGGCTCGTCGCGCAGCCGCGCGAGCAGCGCGGCGTCGACGCGGCCGCCGGCGGCCCAGGCGCCGCCACGGTCGTACGGCGCGCCGAGGTGGCGTTCGCACCAGCCGTCCATCAGCAGGTTGCCCGGGCCGGTGTCGAAGCCGGTCACGGTGCCACCGCCCGCGGGCAGCAGGCTGACGTTGGCGATGCCGCCGACGTTGACCACCGCGCGCCGGCGCGTCGCCGACGCGAACGCCAGCGCGTGGAATGCCGGCACCAGCGGCGCGCCCTGGCCGCCGGCCGCGACGTCGGCCGAGCGCAGGTCGACCACCGTGACGAGCCCGGTGCGCTCTGCGAGCCGAGCGCCGTCGATCAGCTGCAGCGTGTAGCCGAGCTCCGGCCGGTGCCGGACGGTCTGGCCGTGGGCGCCGATCGCGGCGACCGGCGACTCGGCGCGGGTGGCGAGCTCCAGCGCGACCTCGGCGTACAGGTCGGTGAGCGCGACGGTCGCGAGCGCCGCCCGGCCGAGCTCGTCGGGGCCGGGCTGCTGCAGCGCGAGCAGCTCGGCGCGCAGCGCGGCGGGCATCGGCCGCGACGCGAACGCGACGGTCCGCACCGGTGCGCCGGGTGAGTCGCCATCGAAGGCCGCGAGCACTCCGTCGACCGCGTCGACGCTGGTGCCCGACATCAGGCCGATGAACACCGGGGTGGCGCGCTACTCGAAGCGCGCGGAGAGCTGCGTGTCGAGCAGGCCGAAGCGGGCGCGGTACTGGCCGGCGAGGGCGTTGAAGCGGGTACGCTCCTCGCCCGCGAGCGCGCGGATCGGCTGCTGCGCGACGACCGCCATCGGGTCGACGTGCTGGCCGTCGATGTGGAACTCGAAGTGCAAGTGCGGCCCGGTCGCCCAGCCGGTCTGGCCGACCGTGCCGATCACCTCGCCCTGGCGGACCGGCGCGCCCGGCTCGAGGCCGTCGGCGAACTGGTGCAGGTGGGCGTACAGCGTCATGTGGCGGGCGTCGTGCTTGACCACGACCACGTTGCCGTAGCCGCGCTGCTGACCGACGAAGTCGATCGTGCCGTTGGCGACCGTCCGGACGTGGGTGCCGATCGGGGCGGGCAGGTCGACCCCCTTGTGCGCTCGCCAGTCCCGCAGCACCGGATGCAGCCGGTTCTCGGTGAAACCGGAACTGACCCGGGTGAACTCGAGCGGAGAGGCGAGGAACGGGCGCGCGAGGTTGCGGCCGTCGAACGCGTGGTAGCCGCCGGTCCCGTCGGCGCGGTCGAACCAGACCGCCTCGAGCTTTCGGCTGCCGCCGCGGAACTGGACGGCGAGGATCTTGCCGACGATCGGCGGCTCGAGGCTGCCGGCCTCGCGCAGCGTCTCGTAGACGACGCGCAGCCGGTCACCACGTCGCAGGTCGCGCTGCAGGTCGACGTCGGTGCCGAAGATGTCGGCCATCCGCGTGACGACGTTGTCGGGGATGTCCGCCTCGTCGAGCGCCTCGACCAGCGAGCGGCGGATCTCGGCGCTGCGGGTCTCGACCGAGCGCTCGACCGGCACCGCCTCCTCCGCGGCCGCGAAGCCGTCGCCCTGGCGGACGATGACGAGGCGGCGCCCGAGCGTGTCGCCCTCATCGGGGGCGATCCGGTAGGTCAGCCGCTCCAGCGACCCGTCCGCGGCGACGACCGCGGACACGGTCCGGCCGGCGCGCAACTCGAGAAGTCGGCGGGCGACCGGGTCGCGGCGGACGAAGGCCGCGAAGGCCGGGTCGTCGACCCGCAGCCGCGCCATCAGCGAGGCCAGGGTCTCGCCGCGACGGACCTTCTCCTGCTGGGCGAACGCGGATCCGGTCGGCAGGACCTCGGGGGCGAGCACGACCGCCTCGACGGTGACTTCGCTACGAGGCAGCTGCGAGGCGGTCAGCGGCGCGACGCCGAACGCGGTGACGGCCGCCAGCGACGTGGCGGTGCCGATCGCGAGCGCGAGGGTACTGACCTGGGGCAACCGCATCGTGAACGTCGCGCGTCGGCTCTTCGGCTGGGTGGTGCAGACCACCGGTTTGGGGGGGCGGTACGCTGGGCTAGAATCCGACGCCGCGCGAACCGCCAGCCCCGCCGACTCGGCAGCAGCGAGTGCCGTCCGCCCTTGGGGGGCGGAGCGCCACGATGCGGTCCCCGTTCGTCGGAAGCGAGCGGACGATGGTATCCGAAACCCGAAGGCAGCCATATCCGTGCAAGTATCGCCGATGAGCCCCCCGATTGCTAATTCCGACCCCACCGAGCCGCCGGCCTCGTCATCCGCCCGTCGGGCACTCGAGATCGCCCTGCGCGGCTGCGACGAGCTGCTGATTCAGGCGGACTTCCTGCGCAAGCTCGCGCGCTCGGAGTCAAGCGGCGTGCCGCTGCGGATCAAGCTCGGTCTCGACCCGACCGCGCCGGACCTGCATCTCGGCCACACGGTCGTGCTGAACAAGATGCGCCAGCTGCAGGACCTGGGTCATACGGTCATCTTCCTGATCGGCGACTTCACCGCGATGATCGGCGATCCGTCGGGCCGCAACGCGACCCGCCCGCCGCTCACCCGAGAGCAGATCGAGGCGAACGCGCGGACCTACTTCGAGCAGGCGAGCCTGGTGCTCGACCCGGCCCGCACCGAGATCCGCTACAACTCCGAGTGGAGCGATCCGCTCGGCGCCCGCGGCATGATCCAGCTCGCCGCGAAGTACACGCTCGCGCGGATGATGGAGCGCGACGACTTCACCAAGCGCTTCCGGGGCGGGCTGCCGATCTCGGTCCACGAGTTGCTGTACCCGCTGATGCAGGGCTACGACTCGGTCGCGCTCAAGTCCGACCTCGAGCTGGGCGGCACCGACCAGAAGTTCAATCTGCTGGTGGGCCGCGAGCTGCAGAAGGAGTACGGCCAGGAGCCGCAGTGCATCCTGACGATGCCGCTGCTGCTCGGGCTGGACGGCGTCGAGAAGATGTCGAAGTCGAAGGGCAACTACGTCGGCATCACCGATGCGCCCGACGAGATGTTCGGCAAGCTGATGTCGATCTCCGACGACCTGATGTGGACGTACTACGAGCTGCTGTCGTCGCTGTCGATCGAGGCGCTCGCCGCGCTGAGGGCCGAGTGCGCGTCGGGCCGTAACCCGCGCGACGCGAAGGTCGGTCTCGCGGCAGAGATGGTCGCGCGCTTCCACGGCAAGGCCGCGGCCGAGGCGGCCCGCGAGGCGTTCGACGCGCGTTTCTCGCGCGGCGTGCTCGACGTCGACGCGCTGCCGCAGGTCCAGGTGGCCGGCGCGCCGGTCGCGATCGCGCAGCTGCTGCGGCAGGCGGGGCTCGCGGCCTCGGGCAGCGAGGCGATGCGCAACCTCGAGCAGGGCGGCGTGCGCATCGACGGCGAGAAGGTGTCGGACAAGGGCCTGAAGCTCGCGGCCGGCAGCTATGTCGTGCAGGTCGGCAAGCGCCGCGCGGCGCGCGTCGTCGTCTCCTGAGCGCACCGGACGCCGCCGGGACGCGCCCGTGATCGCGCTGCTGCAGCGGGTCGCCCGCGCGCACGTCGAGGTCGACGGGCGCGAGATCGGCCGCATCGGCCGCGGCCTGATGGTGCTGCTGTGCGCCGAGCGCGGCGACGCCGAGGCGCAGGGCGATGCGCTGCTGGCGAGGCTGCTCGCCTACCGCGTGTTCGCCGACGACGCCGGCCGCATGAATCGTTCGCTGTGCGACGTGGGGGGCGGGCTGCTGCTGGTGCCGCAGTTCACGCTCGCGGCCGACACCCGCAACGGCCTGCGCCCGAGCTTCGGGCCGGCCGCGCCGCCGGACGAGGCGCGGCGGCTGTGGGACGTGTTCGTGTCCCGCGCGCGGGCAGCCCATCCGGTCGTGGAAACCGGTATCTTCGGTGCGGACATGCAGGTGCATCTGGTCAACGACGGTCCGGTCACGATCCGGCTCGACGTCGCGCCCGGTGCCCGCGCCGACGGGCCCCCGACATGAAGCTCTGGAGCGACTCCCCGCGCGACGGCGACGCGATCCCGTCGGAGGTCGCGTTCGCCCGCATCGACGCGACGCTGCACGTCGCGCTGGCGCCGTACCGCAACCCCTGCCTCGCGTGGAGGGACGCGCCCGAGGATACCCGCTCGTTCGTGGTGCCGAGCCACGACTTCTACGCGCGGGAGGTGCCCGACGACGTCAACCACCCCGACCGCGAGGTGCCGACCTCGTTCGCCCGGGTCGACTTCTTCCATTGGGTGCACGTCGACCTGCCGCCGACGGCGGTGTCGGTCGCGGTCGGCGAGTTCTGGGACCCGGTCGTGCCCCAGGGCAAGCCGGGCCCGGGGACGCGGCACGGCGCGCGGCACGGGCTCAACGGCTACACCGCGCGGTTCGCACGGGACCACGACATGGCGGGCGAGTATTCCGGCCATGACGGCCCGCGCCTGTCGTGGAACGACGCGCTGATCCACCGCGACCCGTTCGCCGTGCACGCGCTCGACGTCGAGCGCGTGCCGATCGAGGGGCGCTTCACCGGCGCGCGGGCGCTCGTCGCGATGCAGCAGCACGTGCTCGCCCGCGCGAGCGTGACCGGCCGCTGCACGCTGAACCCGCGGCTCGCCGGCTCCGTTCCGCCCGCGGCGTGACGGGCGCCGCCGTCACCGAGCTGGTGCTGGTCCGCCACGGCGAGACCGCGTGGAACCGCGACCGGCGGATCCAGGGGCACCTCGATACCCCGCTGAACGACGAGGGGCTGCGCCAGGCGCGCGCGGCCGCGCGCCGGCTCGCGGCCGATGCCCATCGCGCGTGGGCGGGCGGGGCGGCACCCGCGCTCGTCGCCAGCGACCTGCAGCGCTGCCGCCAGACCGCCGAGCCGATCGCCGCCGCGCTCGATGTCGAGCCGAGCTTCGACGCTCGGCTGCGCGAGCGCCACTTCGGGGTGTTCCAGGGGCGAACCCATGCCGAGATCCTGCGCGACGATGCTGCCCGCGCGGCGCGCTGGCAGGCTCGCGACCCGGACCTCGAGATCGAGGGCGGCGAGTCGCTGAGGGTCTTCGCGCGACGTGTCGAGGACGCGCTCGCGTCGCTCGCGGCCGCGCACTCGGGCCGTACGCTGGTGATCGTCACGCACGGCGGCGTGCTCGACGTCGCGTACCGGATCGCCCGCGGGCTGGCGCTCGAGGCGCCGCGCGACTTCGAGATCGCCAACGCGAGCCTGAACCGGCTGCGCTTCGAGGGCGACCGCTTCGCGATCGTCGCCTGGGGCGACGTCTCGCACTGGCGCGACGCCCTCGACGAGCTCTGAGCTTCGCCGGCGCCGCGCGCGCCGATCCCGTACAATCGCGACCGACCGCGTGACTGGCGAGTGAGGGTGAATCGACACCGTGGAACGCGGATTCGGTGAACGGTTCCGGCCGTTCGCCCGCCGTTCGCCTGGGCAGTGGCCGGCCGCACGCCGGAGCATCCGACTGCAGATAGGACCCAGCACCATGTTCGACCGCACCCAGGGGATCGCTCAGGTCGACCCCGAGCTCTGGAAGGCCGTCGAGGCCGAGAACCGCCGCCAGGAAGCCCATATCGAGCTGATCGCGTCCGAGAACTACGCGAGCCCGGCGGTGATGGCCGCGCAGGGTACCCAGCTCACCAACAAGTACGCCGAGGGCTATCCCGGCAAGCGCTACTACGGCGGCTGCGAGCACGTCGACGTCGCCGAGACGCTCGCGATCGAGCGCGTGAAGAAACTGTTCGGCGCCGAGGCCGCGAACGTGCAGCCGAACTCCGGCTCGCAGGCCAACCAGGCGGTGATGCTCGCGTTCCTGAAGCCGGGCGACCGGATCATGGGCATGAGCCTCGCCGAGGGCGGGCACCTGACCCACGGCATGCCGCTCAACATGTCGGGCAAGTGGTTCGACGTCGTCTCGTACGGCCTCGACGCGAAGGAGGCGATCGACTACGACGCGATGGAGCGCAAGGCCCACGACACGAAGCCGAAGCTGATCATCGCAGGCGCCTCGGCGTACTCGCTGCGGATCGACTTCGAGCGCTTCGCGCGCGTCGCGAAGGACGTCGGCGCGATCTTCATGGTCGACATCGCGCACTACGCGGGGCTGATCGCCGCGGGCGTCTACCCGAACCCGGTGCCGCACGCCGACGTCGTCACGTCCACCACGCACAAGAGCCTGCGCGGCCCGCGCGGCGGCATCGTGCTGATGAAGGCCGAGCACGAGAAGGCGATCAACAGCGCCGTGTTCCCCGGCCTGCAGGGCGGGCCGCTGATGCACGTGATCGCCGCCAAGGCCGTCGCCTTCCACGAGGCGCTGCAGCCCTCGTTCAGGGACTACCAGAAGCAGGTGCTCTCGAATGCGCGCGTGCTCGCCGAGACGCTGATCGGGCGCGGCCTGCGGATCGTCTCGGGCCGCACCGAGTCGCACGTGATGCTGGTCGACCTGCGGCCGAAGTCGATCACCGGCAAGGAGGCCGAGGCGGTGCTCGGCCAGGCGCACATCACGGTCAACAAGAACTCGATCCCGAACGACCCCGAGAAGCCCTTCGTCACCAGCGGCGTGCGGCTCGGCTCGCCGGCGATGACGACGCGCGGGTTCGGCGAGGCCGAGGCGCAGCAGGTCGGCCACCTGATCGCCGACGTGCTCGACGCGCCGCGCGATCCGGCCAACGTCGAGCGCGTGCGCGCGAAGGTCGGGGCGCTGACGGCGCGGTTCCCGGTCTACCGCTGAGCGACGCGGGCCGGGCTCGCCCGGCCCCGGGGCGGTGCCACGGCGCCGCGTGCGAGAATCGCCGTCACGATGCGCTGCCCCTTCTGCGACCACCCCGACACGCAGGTCATCGAGACCCGCGAGGCCGACGACGGCGACGCGTTGCGCCGCCGCCGCCGCTGCGTGCACTGCGACAAGCGCTTCACCACCTACGAGCGCGTCGAGCTGTCGCTGCCCGCGGTCGTCAAGAAGAACGGCATGCGCGCCGACTACGACCGGCGCAAGCTCCGGGCTTCGCTCGCGCTCGCGCTGCGCAAGCGGCCGGTGACCTCCGAGGCGCTCGACGCCGCGATCGGGCGCATCGAGGAGCGGCTGCTCGCGCTCGCGGTGCGCGAGGTGCCGAGCGAGCGGATCGGCGAGCTGGTGATGCGCGAGCTGAAGAAGATCGACAAGATCGCCTACGTGCGCTTCGCGTCGGTGTATCGCGAGTTCGGCGACGTCGACGAGTTCGCCGAGGCGATCGAGGAAGTCCAGCCGAAGGCCGGGCGCGCGAAGAAGGTGAAGTGAGGCGGCGGGGGGGTGCCCGCCGCCGTCCCGGCTACGACCAGACCACCGAGCCCCTCGCGCCGTACCACTTGTCGAGGTTCGGCGCGACCGTGTTCTCGATGCGCGCGCGGCGGATCTTCATCGTCGGCGTCAGCAGCCCGTTCTCGATCGAGAACGGTTCCTTCGCGATCACGATCATCTTCAGCTGCTCGTAGTCCGCGACGCGGTCGTTGACGGTCTCGAGCAGCGCCGACAACTCGCGCTCGACCTCGGCGCGGACCGCCGGGTCCGTGACCTTCGGCCGCAGTTCCTCGGCGAGCACGACCAGCGCGTACGCGGCCGGTTGGCCGACGCCCGAGACCATGGCCGTCTCGATCATCGTGCTCTCTCCGAGCATGTTCTCGATCGGCGCGGGCGCGACGTACTTGCCCTTCGCGGTCTTGAACAGCTCCTTGGCGCGGCCGGTCAGCTTCAGCAGGCCGTTGGGCCGCCGCTCGCCGAGGTCGCCCGTCCTGAAGAACCCGTCTGGGGTGAACGATTCCTTCGAGAGGTCCGGCTGCTTGTAGTAGCCGACCATCTGCCCCGGCGACTTGATCAGCACCTCGCCCTCGTCGCTGATCCGGACCTCGACCCCGGGGTAGGGCACGCCGACGTAGCCGGGCTCGCTCGCGTTGGGCTTGGAGCTGTGCGAGTACGCGAAGTCCTCCGACATCGCGTAACCCTCCATCAGGTTGAGCCCCAGGCGGCGGTACCAGGCGATCACCTCGGGCGGGATCGGGGCCGAGCCGCTGCCGGCGAGCCGCACCTTGTCCAGGCCGAGGCCATCCAGGATCTTGCGCTTGACGATGCCCGACAGGATCGGGATCTTCAGCAGCCGGTCGAGCTTGTGCTGCGGCATCTTGTACAGCACGCCCTGCTGGAACTTGACCCACAGGCGCGGCACGGAGATGAACAGCGTGGGACGAGCGCGGCGCACGTCCGCGACGAACGAGTCGAGCGTCTCGGCGAAGTAGATGTGGGGCGCTGCGATGAACGCCGCGGACTCGACGAAGGCTCGCTCGAACACGTGCGCGAGCGGCAGGTACGACAGGATGCGGTCGTCCTTGCTGTAGTTCTCGGCGGACACCATCCCCTCGGCAGCCTTCGTGATCCGCCCGAAGCTGTGCATCACGCCCTTCGGCGTACCGGTCGAGCCCGACGTGTAGATGATCATCGCGAGGTCGTCCGGCTTGCGGGCGGTGCGGCCCGCGAGCGGCTCGGTCCGCGCCACGATGTCGTCCCACTTCTCGTACGAGGTGGGCGGCGCGAGCGGCAGCGCGATCCGGGGCATGTCCTTGGGCACGCCGGGCTCCTGCTGGGGCCAGGCGTCGAGCTTGCCGACGAACAGCAGCTTCGAGTCGCTGTGCTCGAGCACGTAGCGGATCGTGTCGGGACCCTCGGTCGGGAAGATGGCGACGGTCGTGCCGCCGGCCATCCAGATCGCGAGCTCGGCGATGAAGAAGTGGGCACAGTTCTTCGAGAGGATCGCGACGTGGGCGCCGTCACCGATGCCCTGCGAGCGCAGGTGCGCCGCCATGCGGCGCGCCTGCCCGACCACCTCGGCCCAGGTGTAGTCGACCGTCTTGCCCCCGTCGTAAGGCTGGGTGAGGAAGACGCGCGACGCGTCGGCCTGCTCGTGGTCGTAGACGTAGTCCAGGATCAGCTTGGTTGTCGGCACGGTCTCCCCCGTCTGTTGTGTGGTCGTGCGGGCCGCAGCCTAGCGGCATCCGGGCGGCTCGCCAAGCATGGGGATGCGGCTCGAGCGGTCTTCCGACGCCCCAGGGCGGATCCTCGCCGTTCCGGGGCCGCGAGGCTTGATGCGCGTCAACCGGCGCGCCGGTCTCCGGGCTGGGCCGTCCCGGGTCCGTCCCCGGCTAGAATCGACCCATGTTCACCTCAGCCGACCACGGCCACATGAGCCGGGCCCTCGAGCTCGCCCGGCTCGGGCTCGCGACGACGACGCCGAACCCCCGCGTCGGCTGCGTGATCGTCAAGGACGGCGCGGTCGTCGGCGAGGGCTGGCACCGCCGCGCCGGCGAGCCGCACGCCGAGGTCGTCGCTCTGGGCGAGGCCGGCGGGCGGGCGCGCGGGTCCACCGTCTACGTCACGCTCGAGCCCTGCAGCCACTTCGGACGCACGCCGCCGTGCGTCGAGTCGCTGATCGAGGCTCGGGTCGCGCGCGTCATCGCGGCGATGGAAGACCCGAACCCGAGCGTCAACGGGCGCGGCCTCGCCCGGCTGCGCGATGCCGGCGTCGACGTGCGCTGCGGGCTGCTGCAGCACGAGGCGACCGAGCTCAACATCGGCTTCGTTTCGCGGATGGTCCGCGGCCGGCCGTGGGTCCGCCTGAAGGTGGCCGCGTCGCTCGACGGGCTGACCGCGCTGCCCGACGGGACGAGCCGCTGGATCACCGGCGAGGCCGCCCGCCGCGACGGTCACGCGTGGCGCGCGCGCGCCTGCGCGATCCTGACCGGCATCGGTACCGTCCGCGACGACGACCCGCAGCTGTCGGTGCGGATGGTCGAGACCACGCGCCAGCCGATCAAGGTCGTCGTCGACTCGCGTCTCGAGATCGACCTCGACGCGCAGGTGCTGAAGGGTGCGCCCGCGTGGATCGCCTGTGCGGTCGAGAATCCCGACAAGGAGCGCGAGCTGCACGACCGCGGCTGCGAGGTGATCCGCATGCCGAATCCGCACGGCAAGGTCGACCTGGCCGCGCTCGCCACCGAGCTCGGCGCGCGCGGCTTCAACGAGGTCCACGTCGAGGCGGGTCACAAGCTCAACGGCTCGCTGGTCCGGGCGGGTGTCGTCGACGAGCTGCTCGCGTACGTGGCGCCCGCGCTGCTCGGCAGCGGCCTGCCGATGTTCGGCATGGACCCGCCCGAGGACCTCGAAGGGCGCCGTCGGCTGCGCTTCACCGACGTCGAGCGCCTCGGCGACGACCTGCGCCTGATGGCGCGCTTCTGATCCTGTCCACCGACGGAGCGGTCCTTCCATGTTCACCGGCATCGTCGCGGCCGTCGGCCGCATCGAGCGCGTCGACCCGCTGGGCGAAGGGGCGGGCCTGCGCCTGACCGTCGAGGCGGGCGGGCTCGGCCTGCAGGACGTCGCGGTCGGCGACTCGATCTCGATCCAGGGCGCGTGCATGACCGCGATCTCGGTCGACGCGACGCGCTTCGTCGTCGAGGTCTCGCGCGAGAGCCTGTCGAAGACCGTCGGGCTCGACGCCCCGGGCGAGGTCAACCTCGAGAAGGCGCTGCGCCTCGCGGACCGGCTGGGGGGCCATCTGGTCAGCGGGCACGTCGACGGCATCGGCGAGGTCGCGGTGTTCGAGCCGGTCGGCGAATCGTGGCGGCTCGACGTCCGCGTGCCCGCCCCGCTGTCGAGATACCTCGCCTACAAGGGCTCGGTGACGATCGACGGCACGAGCCTCACCGTGAACCGAGTGACCGACCTGCCCGGCGGCGGCTGCGACGTCAGCATCAACCTGATCCCGCACACGATCCAGGCGACGACGCTGAAGCGACTCGCGCCGGGCGCGAAGGTCAACCTCGAGATCGACCTGATCGCGCGATACGTCGAGCGGATGCTGGGCGACGCGCGCGCGTCCGTCCGCTGACGCGATCGCGCGCTCAGCGCCGCGTGCGCAGCGCCCGGTCCGACGCGAAGCCGTCGCCCGCGGTCGCCTGCATCACGCGCGCCTCGAAGGTCGGTCGGTCGCCGTCGAGCCAGCTCGCCGCGCAGGCAGCGCCCTCGTGCACCAGACCGAGCACAGCGGGGTCCGGGCGTGCCGCCACGATCGCGTCGGCGATCGCCTCGACGCTGCGGCACGCGTCGCGAAAGCCCAGGCCGAGCACATCTCGCAGCAGCGTCGTCGCGAGCGCGTCGACCCGCTCGTCGAGGGGCGGCGCGTCGGGTGCGTCGTCGCGCGCGGCGAACGCGGTCGCCAACCCGTAGAGCAGCGCGGCGAATGCGTCGCGGCGCGCCTCGTCGCCGCCGGCCGCGTCGTCGCCGGCGGTCTCGCGTGCGTGTCGGGCGGCATCGAGTGCGGGATGCCGATCGGCGGAGCGGGTCGGTCGGGGCATCGGCCGAGTGTAGCGCCGCGCCGATCGCGATCGACGCGCGGCGCAGCCGGCCGGTGACCCGAAGGCGCGACGCTTCAGCCGGTCGCGCCCGCGCCGTCCCGCGCGCGCCGCTCGGCGAAGCGCCGGTCGAAGCCGGCCGGCATCGGCCGTGGGCTCGTTCGTCGGTCGCCGCCCGCGCGGCGCTCGAACTGACGCGGACAGATGCTCGAGTGCATCGGATCGAGCTCCAGCGGCTGCGCGATGCCCGCCTCGGGCGGCTCGCCGTCGACCCATACCCGCAGCCGCATCCGGATGCCGCCCGGCGCCTCCCCCTCGATGATCGAGGCCGGCGGCGGGCGGGTCGCGTCGGGCTTTCGCGACGCGCAACGGAACTCGAGGCTGTCGGTGCGCATCGTGCAGTCGATCTCCCCGAGCGCCGGCTCGCGGTCGGTCGACGAACCCGAGGGTGCGACCGGGTCGCTCGCCGGGAACGACTCGTACGAACCGCGGTCGATGGCCGCCTCGGTGCGCGCGGCGCCCGCCTCGTGCGATCGCCTCAGCCAGTTGCGCACGAGCCCGAGCACCTGGTGCTCGAGCCCCGCGCCGCCGTGTGCCGAGGTGCGAGCGGGATCCTGCCCGGAGCTCGGCTCCGGGCGCGGGGTGTCAGTCATGGTGTCTCCGCGTTCGCGTCGTCGGCCCGGGCGGCCGACGGTCACGGTCCGTCGAGGCAATCGGCGTGCCCGGGCGCGGGCAGCGCCCTCAGCCCGCGCCGTTCGGCGTGGTGTTGTCGACGAGCATCTTGAAGTACGCCTCGCGCGAGCTGGCGTACAGCGCGTGCCGCATCTCGATCCACGCGATCACCTCGGCCGGCGGCATCGGCTTGGCGAGGTAGTAGCCCTGGATCTCGTGGCAGCCCATCGTCGCGAGTGCGCGCAGCTCCTCGACCGTCTCGACCCCCTCGGCGGTGACGCGCAGCCCGAGCTGCTTGCCGAGTTCGATCGTCGACCGGACGATCGTCTGGTTGCCGCGGTTCTGGTCCATGCCGCTGACGAACGAGCGGTCGACCTTCAGCTCGTGCACCGGCAGCTTCTGCAGCTGCTTGAGCGTCGCGTAGCCGGTGCCGAAGTCGTCGA
>JADCHE010000046.1 GCA_020248665.1 Burkholderiales bacterium
CGCCGCCGCCGACGTCGAGAGCGAGCCGGTCGAGGGTTGCGTGACCGCGCTGCGGGTGCACGGCAAGCCGGCACTCGAGCGGCTCGCCGCGTTCGCGCGCGGCGAGTTCGAGGTGCAGGACGTCGGCAGCCAGCGGCTGGTCGAGTTCTGCGCGCCGCGCCGTGGACAGACGATCGTCGACTTCTGCGCCGGCGCGGGCGGCAAGACGCTCGCGCTCGCCGCCGCGATGCGCTCGTCGGGGCAGGTGTATGCCTGCGACGTCTCGAACGCCCGGCTGCAGCGCCTCAAGCCCCGGCTCGCCCGGTCGGGCGCCACCAGCGTGCAACCGTTCGGGCTGGACAGCGAGCACGACCCGAAGCTCAGGCGCCTGGCGGGCCGCGCCGACCTGGTCCTGGTCGACGCCCCCTGCAGCGGCACCGGGACGCTGCGCCGCAACCCGGAGCTCAAGTGGCGGATGCAGCCACCGGCGATCGACGAGCTGAATGCCCGACAGGCGTCGATCCTGGAGGCCGCCGCCCGTCTGGTGAAGCGGGGCGGTACCCTGGTCTATGCGACCTGCAGTCTGCTGCGCCGGGAGAACGAAGCGGTCGTCGAGGCGTTCTCCGGCCGCCACACCGGGTTCTCCGACCCTGTTGTCCTGCGGATCCGCCCCGACATCGATGATTCGGATGGCTTCTTCGCCGCCCGGTGGGTGCGTGGCGAATAGGTCGCCCGGCCGACAAGCGTCGATGACTGCGGCCTGCCGGCCCCGTACAATCCCCTCCTGTTCTCCAGGGAGCTGAGCACTTGATCGAACACCCCGTGGTCCGGGCCGTCCTGGGCTTCCTCGACACCGGCCTGCTCGACGCGAGCGGATGGCAGATCGTCGCCTACACGCTGCTCACCACGCACGTGACGATCGCCGCGGTCACCGTCTACCTGCATCGCTGCCAGGCCCACCGCGCGCTCGACCTGCACCCGGTCGTCTCGCACTTCTTCCGGGGCTGGCTGTGGCTGACCACCGGCATGGTCACCAAGGAGTGGGCGGCGATCCACCGCAAGCACCACGCCAAGTGCGAGACCGCCGAGGACCCCCACAGTCCGCAGACGCGCGGCATCCGCAAGGTGCTGCTCGAGGGCACGGAGCTGTACCGCGAGGAGGCGAAGAACCGCGAGACGATCCAGAAGTACGGGCACGGCACGCCGGACGACTGGGTCGAGCGCAACGTCTACGCGCGATACTCGGTGCTCGGCGTCTACGTCACGCTGGTGCTGGACGTGCTGCTGTTCGGCGCGATCGGCCTGACCGTGTTCGCCATCCAGATGCTGTGGATCCCGGTGACCGCCGCGGGCGTCATCAACGGCATCGGCCACTGGTGGGGCTACCGCAACTTCGACAGCCCGGACGCCGCGACCAACGTGCTGCCGTGGGGCATCCTGATCGGCGGCGAGGAGCTGCACAACAACCACCACGCGTTCGCCTCGAGCGCGAAGCTGTCGAACCGGTGGTACGAGTTCGACATCGGCTGGATGTACATCCGGATCCTGCAGATGCTCGGCCTCGCGACGGTCCGCAAGGTCGCGCCGGTGCCCAAGTTCACCGCGCCCCGTGCGGCGGTCGACCTGCAGACGCTGCAGGCGGTGATCGCGCACCGCTACGACCTCATGGCCGCATACGGCAAGTCGCTCGCGCAGGCCTGCTCCGAGGAGATCGCCCGGCTGCGCGCCGCGCGGCCCGCCGACGCGAGCCTGATCCAGTCCTCGAGGCGCTGGCTGCACCTCGATGCGACCAAGTGGACCGAGCAGAACAAGGCCAAGCTCGCCGACATCTTCGCGGTGAGCGACCGGCTGAAGAAGCTGGTCGAGATGCGCGCCGAGCTGGCCGCGACCTGGGAGCGCTCGAATGCGACGCCAGACAAGCTGGTCGCGCACCTGCAGGACTGGTGCGCGCGGGCCGAGGCGAGCGGCGTGCGCTCGTTGCAGGAGCTGGCGCTGAGGATGCGGCGCTACGCGGCGGCCTGAGGCCGGCGCCGCACGATCGATCCGGCGGCGCCCGCCGTCGCACCGGCCCGAACGCCCCGCCCGCGCGGGGCGTTCCGCTTTGCGGCCCCGACGGACTCGGCAGCACGTCTGCCACCCGGCGCAGTCATGAACGCAGGCATGAAAAAAGGCGCCGGTCGGCGCCTTCGAAGCGGACGGCCCGGATCCCGGACCACCGCGAGCGAACCGGGCGCGGTCGGCGCCCCTCGCGATCACTTGATCTTCGTTTCCTTGTAGTCGACATGCTTGCGAGCGACCGGATCGAACTTCTTGATCAGCATCTTCTCGGGCATCGTCCGCTTGTTCTTGGTCGTCGTGTAGAAGTGACCGGTGCCGGCGGTCGACTCCAGCTTGATCTTGTCGCGCATGGTTCAGGCTCCTGGGGCGGGGAGGACGTCGGTCAGGCTTCGCCGCGGGCGCGCAGGTCGGCCAGAACCGTGTCGATGCCGACCTTGTCGATGGTGCGCAGGGCGGCATTGGTGATGCGCAGGCGCACCCACCGGTTCTCGCTCTCGACCCAGAAGCGCCGGTACTGCAGGTTCGGCAGGAAGCGGCGCTTGGTCTTGTTGTTGGCGTGAGAGACGTTGTTGCCGACCATCGGGCCCTTGCCGGTGACTTGGCAGAACTTGGCCATGGTTCACTCCTGGATCGAGAGATTGCGCTGACGGATTCAGCAAAGCCTTGAAGCATAGCGCAAGTCGGAGGGCGGTCGCAAGCGCCGTCCCGTCGCCCCCCGACCCCTCGCTCCGGAGGCCCGGCGCCGCGCGTCAGAGCAGCCCGTGCTCCGCGAACGAGTAGTGCCGTCCGCCGGCCACGATCAGGTGGTCGAGCACCGGGATGTCGAGGCAGCGCAGCGCCCGCACCAGCGCGTCGGTCAGCAGCCGGTCGGCCTGGCTCGGCTCCGGCAGCCCGGACGGATGGTTGTGCGCGAGGATCACCGCCGCCGCATTGCGCTCGAGCGCCCGCCGCGCGACCTCCCGCGGATAGACGACCGTCTGGCTGAGCGTGCCGCGGAACAGCTCCTCGGCGGCGAGCAGCCGGTTGCGGGTGTCGAGGAACAGCACCGCGAACACCTCCTGCGGGCTGTGCTGCAGGCTCATCGCGACGAAGCGGCCGACCGCCTCGGGCGAGGCGAGCGCGTCGCGCCGGCGCAGGTCGGCGGCGACGCTGCGCCGCGCGAGCTCCAGGCCCGCCTGCAGCGCGCCCCAGCGCGCAGGACCGATGCCTGGTGCGGCGAGCAGCTCGGCGCGCGGCGCGGCGAACAGGCCCGGCAGCCCGCCGAAGCGCTCGAGCAGGTCGCGCGCGAGCTCGAGCGCGCCGCGGCCGCGCTGGCCGGTGCCGAGCACCAGCGCGAGCAACTCGGCATCGGACAGCGCGCGGGCGCCGCTGGCGAGCAGCCGCTCGCGCGGCCGGTCGGACGAAGCGATCGGGACGACCGGGGACGGTGGCATGGGCGAGGATCTCCAACGCGTAGAATCGCGGCTCGCGAGGACCCGACCGAATGAGCGCTCCCGAGCCGACCGACGACACCGTGCCGCGGGTGCGACCCGATTCGCACCTGACGCTGCACTACCGGATCAGTCTGGCGCGCACCGGCGACGACGTCATCAGCACCTTCTCCGAACGGCCGGCGACGCTGACCTTGGGCCTAGGCCAGCTGGTCGAGCCGCTCGAGCGGCGCCTCGTCGGACTGCGCGAGGGCGACTCGGCGAGCTTCGAGCTGCAGCCCGGCGAGGCGTTCGGCGAGCGCAATCCGGCGCTGCTGCAGCGCGTCTCGCGAGCGATGCTCGAGCAGCACGGCGAGCCGGGCGCCGAGTACGCGCCCGGCGACCTCCTCGACTTCGCGGCGCCCGACGGCGGCCGCTACGCCGGCGTCGTCAAGGACGTCGACGAGGCGGGCGCGCTGCTCGATTTCAACCATCCGCTCGCCGGCCAGCCGATCCGGTTCGAGGTCCGCATCCTGGGAGTGCTCTGAGATGACCGACACCGTCGAGGCGTCCCCGCAGGTGCTGCTCGCGCAGCCGCGCGGTTTCTGCGCGGGCGTGGACCGCGCGATCGAGATCGTCGAGCGCGCGCTCGCGCAGTTCGGCGCGCCGATCTACGTGCGTCACGAGATCGTCCACAACGACCACGTCGTCCGCGACCTGCGCGGCAAGGGCGCGATCTTCGTCGACGCGCTCGAGGAGGTGCCCGTGGGCTCGGTGTTGGTGTTCTCGGCTCATGGCGTGTCGCGCGCGGTCCGCGACGAGGCCGAGTCGCGCGGGCTGCAGGTGTTCGACGCGACCTGCCCGCTGGTCACCAAGGTCCACGTCGAGGTCGCGAAGATGCGCCGCGAGGGCCGTGAGGTGGTGATGATCGGCCACGCCGGCCACCCCGAGGTCGAGGGCACGATGGGCCAGGCCGACGACGGGATCCATCTCGTCGAGACGCCCGAGGACGTCGAGCGGCTCGCGATCGCCGACCCCGCGCTGCTCGCGTACGTGACGCAGACGACGCTGTCGGTCGACGACTGCCGCGTCGTCATCGATGCGCTCAAGCGCCGCTTCCCGGCGATCGCCGAGCCGAAGAAGCAGGACATCTGCTACGCGACGCAGAACCGGCAGGACGCGGTGAAGTTCATGGCGCCGCAGTGCGACCTGGTGCTGGTGATCGGCAGCCCGAGCAGCTCGAACAGCAACCGCCTGCGGGAGGTCGCCGAGAAGATGGGCAAGGAGGCACGGCTGATCGGCTCGGCGGCCGAGCTCGACCCGGCGTGGCTCGAGGGCAAGCGCCGGATCGGCGTGACCGCCGGCGCGTCGGCGCCCGAGGTGCTGGTGCGCGAGCTGGTCGAGCGGCTGCGCGTGCTCGGCATCACCCGCGTGCAGGCGCTCGACGGCATCGAGGAGCATGTGCAGTTCCCGCTGCCGAAAGGGCTGACGGGTACCGCCGGAGTGGCGCGGCGCGCGGGTCGGTCCGCGCGGCGTGCCGACCGGTTGATCGCCGTCAAGCGACCGCGCGGTCGCGCGGGCCGCAAGGGCCCGGCGCCTGACAGGGTCGGATCGAGGCCGTGACGCGCGATTCCGCGCGGCGGCACCGAGCCCCGACCGATGCCGATCCCGATCCTCCCGACGCTGCGCCGCGTGCTCGCGGCCGTCGCGGTGCTCATCGTCTTCGCCATCATCGCGCGCGCGGGGCGGCCGGCTGCGGCGACGGTTGCCGCACAGACCGGCGGCGAGGCCGTGGCGCGGGTCGCAGGCCCCGGCGGACCTGATGCGAACCCCCGTGCGGACGGCGCCGTCGCGGCGCATCGCGTGCTGGTCGTCTACGTCCGCGAGGGCTGCCCGCACTGCGCCGACGCGAAGCGATGGCTGGCGGAGGTCGTTCGGCAGCGACCGGACATCGAGGTGGTCCTGCGCGACGTCGAGGTCGACCCGGCGGCGATGGACGCGCTGGTCGACGTGTCGCGCTCGCTGGGCCGGCGCAATGCCGCGGTACCGACCTTCGTCGCGGACGGACGCGCGATCGTCGGCTTCGCCGACGCCGAGCGCAGCGGACCGCCGATCCTCGCGCTGCTCGAGGGCGCGTCGGGCGGTGCGACGCGGACGCCGGAGCCACCGCGCACGCCGGATGGGCCGGGTGCGCCCGACGCCCCGGACGGCCCGGTGCCGCCCGACGGCTCCGCAGCGTTCGGCTCGCTGCGCCCCGGCTCGGCGACCTTCAGCATCGCGATGGGCATGCTCGACGGCCTCAACCCATGCGCGATGTGGGCGCTGCTGTACCTGCTGTCGATGCTGCTGCACCTGCACGATCGGGCGCGCATCGCGGCGCTTGCCGGGCTCTTCGTCGCGGTGACCTCAGGCGTGCACGCGCTGGTGATGATCGCCTGGTTCGACCTGTTCGCGCTCGCGCGCCTCGCACGGCCGCTCGAGCGCGCGGCGGGCGTCGCGGGCCTCCTGATCGGCGCCCTGCAGCTCAAGGACGCGGTGGCGCCTGGCCACGGGCCGTCGCTGTCCGTGCCCGAGTCCGCGAAGCCGATGGTCGGCGCGCGGATGCGGGCGATCCTCGCCGCGCCGTCGCCCGTGGCGGCCGCAGGCGCGGTCGTCGTGCTGGCGCTGGTCGTCGACGTCGTCGAGCTGATGTGCACTGCCGGATTCCCGGCGGTGTTCACCGCGACGCTCGCGCGGCACGTGCCGGATCCGACCGCCGCGCGCGCGCACCTCGCGCTCTATATCGCGGGGTAGGCGCTGCCGGCGGCCGCTATCTCGGCCGGCGCGGTGGCACTGCTGTCGAGCCCGAAGCTGACCGCGAAGGGCGGGCGGCTGCTGAAGCTCGCGAGCGGCGTGGCGATGCCCGCGATCGCGCTGCCGATGGTCTGGCCGCGCGCTTGAAGCCGAAACTGCGGGCCGTCCGCGATCAGAGACCGGCGACGAAGCGCGCGTGCAGCGCGAGCCGCGCGCGGCGCAGCGCCACCTCCCAGCGGTCGTGGGCGTGCTGGCGCACCAGGGTCGCGCTCGGATACCAGGGCGAGTCGTCGCGACCCTCGTGCCAGCGCCAGTCGGCCCGCTCCGGCAGCAGCACGAGGGTGGGCCGACCGAGCGCGGCCGCGAGGTGCGTGAGCGCGGTGTCGACGCCGACCACCGCGTCGACCGCCTCCATCGCCGCCGCGACTTCGTCGAACGGACGCAGCGCGTCGCCGAACCCGCGCAGCCGCGGCGTCGCGGCCAACGCCTCGCGATCGGCGTCGCGCACCTCGTGCTGCAGCGCGATCCAGTCGAACGCCTCGTCGAGCAGCGCGGCGAGCGTGTCGAGCGGCACGCTTCGCTCGGCGACGCCGAGCCGCGTCGGGGCGCCGCTCCAGACGACGCCGATGCGCGGGCGGGTCCGCGGTCCGAGCCGTGCCGTCCAGTCGGCGACCCGGGCCGGGTCGGCCGACAGGTAGCGCGCCGGAGCGGGCACTGTGTCGATCCGGGTGTCGAACGCGCGCGGCAGGCTCATCAGCGGGCAGTGCACGTCGAACGCGGGCAGCGATGCGCCGCGCGCGACGACCGCGTCGGCGAGCCCCTGCCGCGCGAGCAGCGGCGCGAGCGCCGCCTGCACCTCCAGCACGACCCGCGCGCCGCGCGCGCGGACCATCGGCGCGTAGCGGACGAACTGGATCGTGTCGCCGAGGCCCTGCTCGGCATGCAGCAGCACCGTGCGGCCGTCCAGCGGCGTCGTGCCGTCCCACCGAGGGCGCTCGAAGGCGCGTGCGAACGGCCGGCCCTGCGGGGTGCGCCAGCGCCACTCGAAGGCCTCGAGGCCGCGCGCGTAGTCGCCGGCGGCCAGCCGCACGCGTGCGAGCGCCCAGTGCGCGTCCGGGTCGTCCGGGGCGGCGGCGAGCGCCTGCTCGATCGAGCGGGTCGCGTCGCCCAGCGCATGCAGGTCCGCGAGCGCGAGACCGCGCGCGATCAAGGCGCCGGGGTCGCCCGGCCGCAGCGCGAGCGCGGCGTCGTGGCTCGCGACCGCGGCCTGCGCGAGGCCGAGCGCGCGCAGCACCACGCGCCGCACGCGCCACGCGTCGGGCGAGGCCGGCGCGAGCGCGACCGCGCGGTCGCAGTCGGCGAGCGCGGCCTCGTGGCGACCCAGGTCGCGCAACGCGTTGGCTCGGTTGAGCCGCGTCGCGGCCTGATCGCCGCCGGCGGCGAGCGCGCGGTCCAGGCAGGCGAGCGCCGCGGCCGGGTCGCCCCGGTCGCGCAGCGTCGCGCCGAGGTTGGTCCAGGCGCTCGCGAGGCCGACATCGTGTGCCAGCGCATCCCGGAAGGCCGCGACGGCCTCGTCCGTCTGGCCGAGGTCGCGCAGCGCGAGGCCGAGATGGTTGTGCGCCGCGGCCGCGTCGGGCCGCAGTGCGAGCGCCCGGCGCAGCAGCGTGAGCGCGCCCTGCGCGTCGCCTTGCTGGCGGATCGCGGCGCCGAGCAGGTGCAGCGCGTCGAAGTGGTCGGGCCGGCGTGCGAGCACTGCCTCGTAGCCGGCGCGCGCCGCCGAGAGATCGCCTCGCCGGTGCGCGTCGACGGCGCGAGCGAGCGCGTCGTGGGGGCCGGTCGGGTCGGGTGCGTCGGTCGTCATGGCGGAGGCGGCGCGCCCAGCATACCGGTGCCACCCGGGACGATCGGTCCACGATCCGGAACCGGGTACGGGATGACCCGGATGCCCGCCTGCAGGCGCAGCGGTCAAACTCCAGATCGATCCTCCGGATGCCGGACTTGGTCCTCGCCAGACGCTCGAGCATCGTCGCACCGCTCGCGCTCGCGGCACCTCGGGCGCACGCGCAGGACACCGATCCGCTGCTGCCGACCGACGCGCGACGCGACTGGATCCGCGAGCACCCCGTCGTCCGCTTCACCGTCTCGTTCGAGGCCCGGCCGCCCCTGTTCCTCGACGGCGGCAGGCCGGCCGGTGACGTGCTCGACCTGCTCCAGAAGGCGTCCCGCCGACCGGCCTGCACTTCGAGCACGTCGCGTCGCGCGACCGCGACGACACGTTGCGACGGCTCGCCCCCGGCGAGATCGAACCGGTGCCGCTGATGCGCATCGACGACAGCCGGCGCGCACGGGTGCCGCCGACCCACCCGGCAGCCATCTTCACGCTCGGCATCTTCACGCGGACGGACGGGCCGTATGGCGACGGCGTGGTGGACCTCGCTGGCCGGCGCGTCGGCATCCTCGACGCGGTGGCGTCGCGCGTGGATGCGCCGAGCGCCCGGCCGGCGTGCCTTCCCCCGGCCGGCGGCGGGTCGTCGGCATGCGCCTCGTGCCATCCGGCGAAGCGCTCGGGACGCGATGCGGTGCGATGCTGGAGTGGAATGGGGCCGCGCGGGTCGACGGGCGCTGCCGGATCCGCGCCCGGAATGAAGAACGGGCCGGTAGAGCGATCCGCCGGCCCGTCCGTGCGACTGGTGCTGATGAGAGGAGTCGAACCTCCGACCTACTGATTACGAATCAGTTGCTCTACCAACTGAGCTACATCAGCGTGCTCCGGGCGAATCCCGGAAACAGCCCGAAATCATAGCACGGGGGCCCGGCTCAGGATGCGGTCGAGCCGCCGTGCGCCTGCAGGAACGCGTCGACCGTCGGCCAGCGCAGCCGCACCCGCAGTTCACGGCGCAGCCGCCGGTTGTCAAGCCGCCGCGACTCGGACATGAAGCTCCAGAGCATCGGCGAGACGGCCGCGCGCAGCGCGTCCCGGGGCAGCCTCGGCGGCGGGGGCAGGCCGTAGGCGCGGGCCACGGCGTCGAAGTACTCGCCCATCCTCATCGACGAGTCGTCGACCGCGTGCACGGTCCGCTGGGAGTGCCCGCGCATCAGCGCGACGAACGCGATCCGCGCGAGGTCGTCGGCGTGGATGTGGTTGGTGTGGACGTCGTCGGCATCGACGAGCGCGGGGGTGCCGCGCTGCAGGCGCTCGAGCGGCAGGCGCTCGGCCGCGTAGATGCCGGGCACGCGCAGCACGGTCGCGCGGACCGCGCCGCGCGCGGCGCGCCGGCGCAGCGCGCGCTCGGCCGCGACGCGCCGCACCGCGCGGTCGTTGCGCGGTGCGACGGCTCGCGTCTCGTCGAAGCGCGCGCCGGCACAGTCGCCGTAGACGCCGGTGGTGCTGAGGTAGACCCAGGCCTGTGCGCGGTGCATCGCGACGAGCGCGTGGCGGGTGCGCGGGTCGTCGCGGCCTTCGGTCGGGGGCGGGGCGGAGTGCAGCACGCGCGGCGCGAGGCCCGCGAGCCGGCGCAGCCCGCGGCGCGCGTCGAGATCGGCGCGAAGCGGCAGGGCGCCCGCAGCGCGCACCGCGTCGCGCGCCTCGTCCCGGCGCACGATGCCGACGATGCGCAGGCGCCCGGCATACATGCGCGAGAACCGCAGCCCCACGTCGCCGCATCCGAGCACCACGACCGCCGTCCGACGGAATCGGCGCGGCAGTGAGCGATAATGCGGCCTTCGCGTCTTCACCCCGGCGATTCTACGAGATGAGCTTCACCGTCACCGTGATGCCCAGCGGCAAGCAGTTCGCCGTGGAGCCAGACGAGACCGTGCTGCAGGCGGGCCTGCGCCAGGGTGTGGTGCTGCCCTACGGCTGCAAGAACGGCGCCTGCGGGTCATGCAAGTCGAGGATCGTCGAGGGCCGTGTCGAGCAGGGCGCGCACCAGGCCAACGCGCTGCGCCTCGAGGAGGCCGAGCGCGGCTTCGCGCTGCTGTGCTGCGCGAAGGCCGCCTGCGACCTCGTCGTCGAGGCGCGCGTGATCGCGGCGGCGGGCGACGTGCCGATCCGCAAGATGCCGTGCCGGGTCGCGTCGATCGAGCGGGTCGCGCCCGACGTGGCGGTGATGCGGCTGCAGCTGCCCGCCAACGAGCGGCTGCAGTTTCTCGCCGGCCAGTTCGTCGAGCTGATCCTGAAGGACGGCACGCGCCGCAGCTATTCGATGGCCTGCGCGCCGCACGCGGCCGACCAGGTCGAGCTGCACGTGCGCCACATGCCCGGCGGCAAGTTCACCGACGCGCTGTTCGGCGCGGTGCAGCCCGCGGTCAAGGAGCGCGACATCCTGCGCTTCGAGGGACCGTTGGGCACGTTCTTCCTGCGCGAGGACAGCGTCAAGCCGATCGTGATGGTGGCGAGCGGCACCGGCTTCGCGCCGATCAAGGCGATCGTCGAGCATGCGGCCCACAAGGGCATCACGCGGCCGATGACGCTGTACTGGGGCGGCCGCCGGCCGCAGGACCTCTACCAGAACGCCCTGTGCGAGAAGTGGGCCGCGGAGATGCCGCACTTCCGCTACGTGCCGGTCGTGTCCGACGCGCTCCAGGAGGATGGCTGGACCGGCCGTACGGGCTTCGTGCACCGCGCGGTGATGGACGACTTCGCGGACCTTTCGCCGTTCCAGGTCTACGCGTGCGGCGCCCCGGTCGTCGTCGACTCGGCGCGCGCCGACTTCGTGCGCGAGCGCGGGCTGCCGGAGGACGAGTTCTTCGCCGACTCGTTCACAACAGCGGCCGACGCGGCGAAGGCCGCCTGAGCGAACGCGCGCCGGCCGGCACGGTCGCCGGCCCGATCCGCGCGCTGCCGCGGACTCACTCCCGCGCGCGCCGCCGCGGACCCGCCCCCTGCGCGCGCCGACGCTGGCCCGTGTGCCCGCAGCGGGCTGGCCCGTCCCGTCCGCGCGATGCCTCGGCCCGTCGCGTGGTCGTCGCTGCATCGGCCCGCTTCCGCGGGATCCTCGACCCCTTGACGCCCGGCTTCCCGTTCGTGCATGCTCGGCCCGGAGAGTGATAACGAGTGAGTTTTAGTGAGTTCTGAAGAGCGTCTGTACGACCCGGACCGGGTCGTCGTCGGCACCGGCCACGCGATCGAGCGCGCCCGCTCGCGGGGCGTCGAAACGGTCGAGCCCGACGACCTGCTGGCCGGCATGCTGCTGGCGGTCTCGCGCTTCGGGATCGTCGAGCTCGGAACGCGGGCGGTCGACCTGTTCGACCTGGGGCTGCGTTTCGACCTGCCGTCGCCGGACGTCACGATCAAGCCGCGCTATGCGTCGGGCGCCGCAGCAGTCTTCGACCGGGCCGTGCGGATCGCGCGGACGGACGGCTCGACTCGGCTCGCCCCGATCCACCTGCTGGTCGCACTCGCCGATCCGGCGTACCCGCTGTTCGCCCGGCTGTTGGAGCGGTGCGCGATCGACGAGGCCCGCTGGCGCCGGCTGCTCGCCGCGGTCACGCCGCCGACCGCGACGGCGCCGTCGAACTCCACGTCGGCCCGGTCGCGTGCAGCCTCGCCCGGCTCGCCGATGCCCGACGACCTGGACGCGCTACTGACCCCGGACGAGGCCGCGCGTGCCCTCGGCGTCCACATCCAGACGCTGCGCGGCTACATCCGCTGCGGCCGGCTTCCTGCGTTCCGGGTCGCCGGCGAGCGCGCGATCCGCATCCGCCGAGACGACCTGCGCGCACTGCTAGAGCACCTCCGCGTGGCGCCGGCGCACGCCGATCCCTGAGGCGTCGCCCCGCGACGCCGCGTCCCGCCCCGCAACCCGTCCATCCCACAGGAGACCCCGATGGCCACCTTCGTCGCGATCCGCTCGCTGCCCGGCATCACCCCCGACGCGCTCGCCGGCGCCGGGGCCCGAGTGAAGTCCTGCGCCGCCGGCATGCAGTCGGAAGGCACCGAAGTGCGCTGGCTGCGCAGCTTCTTCCTGCCGGCGTCGTCGCAGACGCACTGCTACTTCGAGGGGCCGAGCCTCGGCGCGGTCAGGGAGCTGAACGAGCGCGCCGGGCTGCCGTTCGAACAGCTGGTCGAGGTCGCGGAGATGACGCCCGCGCAGGTCTGAACTCCGGATCCGGCGGCCTGCCCGGCGCAGGCCGCGCGCGGCTCAGGCGGCTTCGCCCAGGTACGCCGCGCGCACCCGCGGGTCATCGAGCATCGTCTTCGCGTCGTCGCTCATCGTGATCAGGCCCGAGTCCATCACGTAGCCGCGGTCCGCGGCTTGCAGCGCGAGCTTCGCGTTCTGCTCGACCAGCAGCAGCGTCGTGCCCTGGCCGTGCACGGTGCGGATCACCTCGAAGATCTTCTCGACCATGATCGGCGACAGCCCCATGCTCGGCTCGTCGAGCAGCAGCAGCTTCGGGCGGCTCATCAGCGCGCGCGCCATCGCGAGCATCTGCTGCTCGCCGCCGGACATGGTGCCGGCGAGCTGCTGCGCGCGCTCCTTCAGGCGCGGGAAGGTCTCGAACATCCGGTCGATGTCGGCCTGGATCGCGGCCTTGTCGTCGCGGACGTACGCGCCCATCAGCAGGTTCTCGACGATCGTCATCCGCGCGAACACGCCCCGGCCCTCGGGCACCATCGCGAGGCCCTGGCCGACCAGCTGGAACGAGCCCTGGCCGCGGATCGACCGGCCGAAGTAAGTGATGTCGCCGGCGGCAGGCTGCAGCATGCCGGTGATGGCCTTCATCGTCGTCGTCTTGCCCGCGCCGTTCGCGCCGATCAGCGCGATCAGCTCGCCCGCGCGCACCTCGAGGTCGACGCCCTTGACCGCCTGGATGCCGCCGTAGGCGACCTTCAGGCCGGTGACCGACAGGACGGTCTCAGCCATGAGACGCGCCCCCCAGGTAGGCCTCGATCACCGCCTTGTCGCTGCGGACCGCGTCGGGCAGGCCCTGGGCGATCACCTTGCCGTAGTCGAGCACGGTCACGCGGTCGCACAGCCCCATCACCAGCTTCACGTCGTGCTCGATCAGAAGGATCGTGCGGCCGTCGTCGCGAATGCGCTCGAGCAGGCCGCGCAGCGACACCTTCTCGGTCGCGTTCATGCCGGCGGCCGGTTCGTCGAGGGCCAGCAGTTTCGGGTCGGTGGCGAGCGCGCGCGCGATCTCGAGCCGGCGCTGGTCGCCGTAGGACAGCGTGCGCGACTGGAACTTCGCATAGCGCGCGATGCCGACGTACTCGAGCAGCGCCATCGCGCGCTCGCGGATCGCGGCCTCCTCGCGGCGCTGCACCGGCAGGCGCAGCATCGCGGCCCAGGCGCCGCAGTGGGTGCGGATGTGCCGGCCGACCATCACGTTCTCGAGCACGGTCATCTCGGCGAACAGCCGGATGTTCTGGAAGGTCCGCGCGATGCCGGCCTCGGCGACCTTGTGCACGGCGGTCGGCTCGTAGGTCGCACCGTCGAGCTCGAAGCGGCCGGAGTCCGGCGTGTATAGCCCCGTGATCACGTTGAAGAACGTCGTCTTGCCGGCACCGTTCGGGCCGATCAGCCCGTAGATCTGACCGCTCTCGATCTGCAGGCCGACGTCGGACAGCGCCTGCAGGCCGCCGAAGCGCTTGTTGACCCCCTCGACCGACAGCAGCGGCCCGGTGCCCGCGGTCTTCGGCACGGCGCTCATCGCGCGCCCCCGCCCTTCGCGCCGGACGCGACCACGCCGCCCGCCGCCGGCGACGGATCGGTCGAAGGCGAAGCGAGCCCCGTGCCACCACCGTCGCCGGTGCCGCTCTCGGGCCCCTTCGTCTCGCCGTGCTGCGGCGCCGGCCACAGGCCCGACGGGCGATACAGCATGATCACCACCATCGCGAGGCCGAACAGCAGCATCCGCAGCGCCTCGGGCGCGACCCACTCGAAGCCGAAGATCGCTTCCTGCGCGGGCTTGGCGACGAAGCGCAGGATCTCTGGCACCGCGTAGAGCAGGATCGCGCCGAGGATCACGCCCGGAACGTGCCCCATGCCGCCGAGCACCACCATCGCGACGATGACGATCGACTCGTTCAGCGTGAAGCTCTCGGGCGACACGAAGCCCTGGAACGCCGAGAACATCGCGCCGGCGACGCCGCCGAACGACGCACCCATCGCGAACGCGAGGAGCTTCACGTTGCGTGTGTTGATGCCCATCGCCTTCGCGGCGATCTCGTCCTCGCGGATCGCCATCCAGGCGCGGCCCAGGCGCGAGTCCTGCAGCCGGATCGTCAGCACGATGATCGCGATCGCGAGGACCAGGAACAGGTAGTAGTACGCGTACACCGACGGGAACTCGATGCCGAGGATCGGCTCGGGCTGGCCGAGGTTGGCCTTGCCCAGGTTCAGTTCGCCGAGCCGGATCGGATCGATGTTGCTGATCCCCTGAGGGCCGTTGGTGATGTTCACCGGCTGGTTCAGGTTGTTCATGAAGATCCGCACGATCTCGCCGAAGCCGAGCGTGACGATCGCCAGGTAGTCGCCACGCAGCCGCAGCGTCGGCGCGCCGAGCAGCACACCGAAGAACGCGGCGAGCGCAGCACCGAGCGGCACGACCAGCCAGATCGAGTTGTGCAGCCCGTCGGGGAACAGCTCCGCGATGAACTCGAAGTTCTCGGCCAGGTGCGGGGAGGCGAGCAGCGCGTACATGTACGCGCCGACCGCGTAGAACGCGACGTAGCCGAGGTCGAGCAGGCCCGCGTAGCCGACCACGATGTTGAGCCCGAGCGCGAGCATCACGTAGAGCAGCGCGAAGTCGAGGATCCGCACCCAGGCGTTGCCCTGCGTGCCGACGACGAAGGGCAGCACCAGGAGCACGACGGCGATCACGGCGGTCGCGCCGTAGGCGGCGGCCGGTTTGTCCTTGAAGGACGGGAAGAACGAGGGGGTCTGCGGGGCGGCCATCGGTGCGTCTCCGTCGCTCAGGCCCGGTCGGCGACGCGCTCGCCCATGATCCCCGACGGCCGGAAGACCAGCACGACGATCAGCACCACGAATGCGAAGATGTCCTGGTAGTGGCTGCCGAGGAAGCCGCCGGTGATGTCGCCGATGTAGCCGGCGCCGAGGCTCTCGATGATGCCGAGCAGCAGCCCGCCGACGACGGCCCCTGCGAGGTTGCCGATGCCGCCGAGCACCGCCGCGGTGAACGCCTTCAGGCCGGGGATGAAGCCCATGCTGAACTGCGCGATGTTGTAGTTCATCGCGACCAGCACACCCGCGACCGCAGCGAGCGCCGCGCCGATCGCGAAGGTGGCCGCGATCACCTGGTTGGAGTTCACGCCCATCAGCCCCGCGATCCGCGGGTTCTCGGCGGTCGCGCGCATCGCACGACCGAGCTTGGTGCGGTTCACCAGCACCATCAAGCCGATCATCATCACCGCGGACACGACCAGGATCAGCGCCTGCTTCGGTGCGAGCAGCGCGCCGCCGATCTCGATCGGAGTCGTCGGCAGCAGATCGGGGAAGACGATCGGGTTCGGCTTCCAGACGATCATCGCGACCGTCTGGATCACGATCGACACGCCGATCGCGGTGATCAGCGGCGCGAGTCGAGGCGCGTTGCGCAGCGGCCGGTAGGCGACCCGTTCGACGAACAGCGACAGCAGCACGCAGGCAGGGATCGCTGCGGCGAGCGCGAGCACCAGGATGATCGCCGTCGGCAGTCCCGACCCCATCAGCAGGCCGACCACCGTGACCCCGACCATCGCGCCGACCATCAGCACGTCGCCGTGCGCGAAGTTGATCAGCTGCAGGATGCCGTAGACCATCGTGTAGCCCAGCGCGACCAGGGCGTAGACGCTGCCCAGCACCAGGCCGTTGAGGATCTGCTGCAGCAGGATGTCGAAGTCCATCGGGCGGATCCGGCGATGCTAAAAAAGTCGCCGGATTCTACGCGCACGGGGCCGATGGCGGGGCAGCGGCCCAAAAAAAACGCCCCGGAGCATGTCCGGGGCAAACCAGCCAGGGAGGAAGAAACCGGTTCGAGGCTGGAGAGGAGGCCTGACGGGTCCGGCGGATCGCCGCGCGGGACCGATGCCCCCAATCTAGCGAGCCGCCGCGCGCCGGGCCGTGCGTCCGGGACCGGCGGGGGAGCGGCGCGGATGGGCGGCAGGGGGCGTGCAAGGGTGTTGCGCCCAAACAAAACGGGCGCCCGAGGGCGCCCGTCTCGGCCGGAGCGGGGTCGGGTCACTTCTGGCTAAGGATCCACTTGACCAGGGCCGCTGCCTCGTCCGCGTTGACCTGCGGGTTCGCGGGCATCGGGATCTGGCCCCAGGCCCCGACGCCGCCCTCGCGAACCTTCTTCGAGAGCTTGGCGACCGCGTCCTTGTCGCTCCCGTACTTGGCGGCGACGTCCTTGTAGGACGGGCCGATCAGCTTCTTGTCGACCGCGTGGCAGGCGGTGCAGTTCTTGGCCTTGGCCAGGTCCATGCTCGCGTGCGCCGGAGCGCCGGCGAGCAGCGCGGCGGCCGAGGCGATGGACAGGATCAGGGTGCGCTTCATGCGTTCTCCGGAGGTCTTTGCCCTGGGACGGGCGAAATCGAGTGCCCGTGGATTCTAACGGGTTCGTCCGTTCGTGCGTTGACCCCCACCGCCCGACCGCCGGGCGTGGACGGCGCCGTCGCCTGTCGGCCACCCTTCGACGATCTCCCTGGAGGCGAGCGCCGCGATGCCCCTGCTATGGATCGGTTTGCTGCTGGTGCTGCTCAAGTGGTTCGAGATCGGACCCATCGCCACGCTGTCGTGGTGGTGGGTCGTGGCGCCGCTCGGCGCGGCAGTGCTTTGGTTCGAGGGGCTGGAGAGGGTTTTCGGCCGCGACCGCCGCCAGGTCGATGCGGTCGAGTGGGAGAAGAGTCGCAAGGCGCGCGTCGAGCAGCAGTTCAGCCAGCCGCAGAACAGGCGCTGACTGTGCGAGGCGGCCTGGGCTCGGCAAGCATCCCGAGCCCGCTGTCGCGGCGCGGCGCATGCGCCGCGAAACCCCGCGTCAGCCCTCGAACGCGTCGGTGACTGCGCCGCGGCTCGCGCTCGACGCGAGCTTGGCGAACTTCGCCAGCACGCCGCGCGTGTAGCGCGGCTTCGGCGGCGTCCAGGCGGCGCGGCGCTTCGCGAGTTCGGCGTCATCGACGTTGAGCTGCAGCATCAGCGTGTAGGCGTCGACCGTGATCGAGTCGCCCTCGCGGATCAGCGCGATGTTGCCGCCGACCGCCGCCTCCGGCGCGACGTGGCCGACGACCATGCCCCAGGTGCCGCCCGAGAAGCGGCCGTCGGTGATCAGCGCGACCGACTCGCCGAGCCCTGCGCCGATGATCGCCGAGGTGGGCGCGAGCATCTCGGGCATGCCGGGTGCGCCCTTCGGGCCGAGGTAGCGCAGCACCAGGACGTCGCCCGCGTTGATGCGGTTCTCCATGATCGCGGCCATCGCCGACTGCTCGTCGTCGAAGACGCGCGCCGGGCCGGTCAGCACAGGGCTCTTCAGGCCGGTGATCTTCGCGACCGCGCCCTCGGGGGAGAGGTTGCCCTTCAGGATCGCGAGGTGGCCCTTGTCGTAGAGCGCCTTGTCCAGCGGGAAGATGACCTTCTGGTCGGCGCGCAGCGTCGACGGCACCTTCGCCAGTTCCTCGGCGAGCGTACGGCCGGTGATCGTCACGCAGTCGCCGTGCAGCAGGCCCGCGTCGAGCAGCAGCTTCATCACCTGCGGGATGCCGCCCGCCTTGTGCAGGTCGGTCGCGACGTACTGGCCCGAGGGCTTGAGGTCGCAGATCACCGGCACGCGCTGGCGCACGCGCTCGAAGTCGTCGATGGTCCAGTCGATGCCGGCCGCGTGCGCGATCGCGAGGTAGTGCAGCACCGCGTTGGTCGAGCCGCCGGTCGCCATGATCAGCGTCACCGCGTTCTCGATCGACTTCTTCGTGACGATGTCGCTCGGCTTCAGGTTCTTCCTGACCGCCTCGACGAGCACGCGCGCCGACTCCTTGGCCGACTCGAGCTTGTCGGCGTCGGGGTTGGCCATCGTCGAGGAGCCGAGCAGCGACATGCCGAGCGCCTCGAACGACGAGCTCATCGTGTTCGCGGTGTACATGCCCCCGCACGAGCCGGTGCCGGGCACCGAGTTCTGCTCGATGCCATCGAAGTCCTCCTGGCTCATGCGCCCGCGAGAGTACTCGCCGACCGCCTCGAAGATCGAGACGATCGTCAGGTCCTTGCCCTTCCAGTGGCCGGGCTTGATCGTGCCGCCGTAGACGTAGATCGCGGGCACGTTCGCCCGCATGATCCCGATCATGCCGCCGGGCATGTTCTTGTCGCAGCCGCCGAGCACCAGCACGCCGTCCATCCACTGGCCCTGGACCGCGGTCTCGATGCAATCGGCGATGACCTCGCGCGAGATCAGCGAGTACTTCATCCCTTCGGTGCCCATCGACATGCCGTCGGAGATCGTCGGCGTGCCGAAGATCTGCGGGTTGCCGCCGGCGGCGCGAACGCCCTCGACCGCCGCGTCGGCGAGCGGCTGCAGGCCGGAGTTGCACGGGGTGATCGTCGAGTGCCCGTTCGCGATGCCGATCATCGGGTTCGCGAAGTCGCTCTTCTTGTACCCCATCGCGTAGTACATCGAGCGGTTGGGGGCGCGGGCAACGCCTTCGGTGATGTTGCGGGAGCGGCGGTTCGCGGTCATCGCTGGTCTCCGTGTCGGTGTTCGGGGCGGGATGTTCGGGGCGGGCGGCGGGGCACCCGGAGCGCGCGATGGTACGTGGGCGACCGCGATCCGTAAAATAGCGGCGACCTCCCCCTTCCGATATGAAGAAGATATCGCTGCCGGACCTGCCCGCCGACCTGCAGGGCATCGAGCTGCGCGGCCTCGCGTACTTCCGCGCGGTCGCGCAGGAGGGTCACTTCGGGCGCGCCGCCGCGCGGCTCGGGCTGTCGCAGCCGCCGCTGTCGATCCAGGTCCGCCAGCTCGAGGAGCGCCTCGGGCTGCGGCTGCTCGAGCGGCGTCGGACCGGCGTCGTGCCGACCGCGGCCGGCCATGCGCTGGTGCGCGAGCTCGATGCGTTCTTCCCGCGTTACGCGCAGATGCTGGAGCGGGTGCGCGCGGCCGCGCGCGGCGAAGTCGGCGCGCTGCGGATCGGCTTCGTCACGCCGGCCGAGTACAGCTTCCTGCCGGCGGGGCTGCGGGAGTTCCGGCAGCTCCATCCGGGCATCGGGCTGGTGCTGCACGAGATGACCAGCGACGCGCAGTTCGACGCGCTGCGCGACGGCGAGCTCGACGCGGGCTTCGCGATGCTGCCGGTGCCGCACCGTGGGCTCGCGTGGCGCCGGGTGCTGCGCGAGCCGCTGCTGCTCGCGCTGCCGGCCTCGCATCCGGCGGCGCGCGCGGGCCCGGGTCGCCCGCTGCGCCTCGCGCGGGTCGCGGACCTGCCGCTGCTGGTGTTCCCGCGCGACAAGGCGCCGGTGCTGCACGACGAGATCCTCGCACTCTTCGCCCGGGCGGGCCTGTCGCCCGTGATCGGGCAGGAGGCGATCCAGATGCCGACGATCGTCAGCCTGGTCGCGGCCGGGCTGGGCATGGCGGTCGTGCCGGCAAGCCTGCGCAACCTCGGGCGGACCGGCGTCGTGTACAGGGAACCCGCTGGGCGGGCGGCGCACGTCGAGGTCGGGCTCGCCTGGCGTGCCGACGACGCGTCGCCGGCGCTCGCGCGGTTCGTCGGGCACTGGGGGCAGGGGCGTGGCTGAACCGCCCCGTGGTTTTCCGCAATGGGGACCCCGATCTCTTGATGTGGGCCAACTGGAAAGGCCGCCCGAATGCCACGCTCGCCGAATTCGGGTTAGCGTGTCCCCACGACGGACCCGATTCGATCGGACCGGCTCACCGGCCGTGCTACACACCGCGATCCGATCCGCGGCAGATCGGTACCCGCCGTTCCGGAGACGTGCCTCGTGCCTGCCCCTTCGCTGCCCCGAGAACACGACCGCCTCGCGACCCTGCGCGAGCTCGGTATCCTCGATACGCCGCCCGAACCCGCCTTCGACGACCTGACCGAGCTCGCGCGCACGCTGCTCGGCGTGCCGATGGCGATGGTGAGCCTGATCGACGCCGACCGGCAATGGGTCAAGTCGGCCGCCGGCACCGAGCTCGAAGGCTCGCCCCGCGAGCACGCGTTCTGCGCCCACGCGATCGCGGGAACCGGGCCGATGGTCGTCCCGGACGCCCTGCTCGACCCACGCTTCGTCGACAACCCGCTCGTGACCGGGGCGATGAGAGCGCGGTTCTACGCAGGCGTGCCGCTGAAGGTGCGCGGCTGGCCGGTGGGCACGCTGTGCGTCATCGACCACCGGCCGCGCACGCTCGAGGCGGCCCCCCTCGCGACGCTCGAGCGGCTGGCCGGGATGGCCGTCCGGGCGCTCGAGGGCTACGCCGAGGCCCGGACCGCGCGCTTCGAGAAGGCGCGGCTCGCCGACTTCCTCGCGTCGTCCGGAGACTGGCTGTGGGAGACCGAGGGGCTGCGCGTGCGCTGGGTGTCGGACACCATCGAGCGGGTGCTCGGCCTGCCGGTCGCGTCCTCCTACCACGACCACCTGATCGTCGAGCGCCTCGTCGACGACGACGCCGAGGCGCGTGCGGCGAACGCCCGCGCGCTCGCGGCGATCCGCGACCGGGCGGCGTTCCGTGGCCTGCGGGTGCGCCGGGACACACCCGGCGGCACGCGCGTCGTCGTCAAGAGCGGCGTGCCGGTCCGCGATGCGGCCGGGGTGTTCGTCGGCTATCGTGGCGTGTCGTGCGACCTCACCGACGCGCGCGAGGCGGACCGCGCCGCGCTCGTCGCCGAGCGGCGGCTCAACGAGGCGATCGAGGCGCTCGACGAGGCGTTCGTGCTGACCGACACGCAGGGGCGCATCGTCCACACCAACGCCCACTGGCGGGCGCTGAACCTCGTGCCCGGCGCACCCGTCCCCGAGGACTGGATGTCGCACCTCCGGAGCCAGATCGCGGCCGGTGCGATCGAATCGGCCGTCGGGCGGGAGGACGCGTTCGTCGCGGAGCGCCTCGCGCACCGCGAGGCCTGCGGTGCACCGATGGAGATCCGGGTGCGCGGCCGCGATCTCGTCGTGCGCGACCGTCGGCTGTCCGACGGCAGCATCGCGAGCGTGGGGCAGGACATCACCGCGATGCGCGCCGAGCACCGCTCCACCGTCGACGCGGTCCGCCGGCTGCAGCTCGCGACTTCGGCCGCTCGGCTCAAGGTCTGCGAGATCGATCTAGAGGCCGGCACGGTGTCGTCGGTCGTCGACGCGCCGCCCGGCGACGATTCGCCGGAGGTGCCCGAGCGGGTCGACGCGGCGCTGGCGATGATCGAGCCGGACGACCGGCCGGCCTTCGAGGCCGGGCTGCGCGCGGTCTGGGACGGCGAGGTCGACGTGTTCCGCGACGAGGTCGGCATGCGGGGCCCCGAGGGGCGCCTCTTCAGGATGTCGATCGCGGTCGCGCTCGAGCCCACCGTGGCGGACCGCTCGCGTCGCCTGGTCGCGGTCCGGCAGGACGTGACCGCGCTGCGGCTCGCGGAGGAGGCGGCGCGGCTGAAGACCGCGGCCGAGCTCGCCAACCGTGCGAAGAGCGAGTTCCTGTCGCGGGTCGGCCACGAGCTGCGCACGCCGCTCAACGCGATCCGCGGCCTGGCCCAGGTGATGCAGCGCGAGGCGGCCGACGTCGAGCCGCCGGCGCGCCGCGAGATGCTCGGCCACGTGCTGACCGCGAGCGAGCACCTCGCCGCGCTGCTCGACGACCTGCTCGACGTGTCGCAGCTCGAGACCGGCCGGCTGACGATCCGCAGCGAGCCGGTCGAGGTGGCCGCGGTGATACGCGACTGCCTTCGGATGATCGCCCCGCAGGCGGCCGGCCACGGCATCGGGTTGGAGTGCGGGCGCGTGCCCGACGGGCTGCGCGTGCTCGGCGACGCGACGCGGCTGCGCCAGATGCTGCTTAACCTCGCGTCGAACGCGGTCAAGTACAACCGACCGCAGGGCCGCGTGCGGATCGACGCCGAGGCCGACTGCGGTGACGGCCTCGCGCGGATCACGGTCACCGACACCGGACCCGGCTTGACGCGCGAGGAGGCTGCCCGGATCTTCCGGCCGTTCGAGCGGCTCGCCCGTGGCGACGGCGTCGGCGCCGAGGGGCTCGGGCTCGGGCTGTCGATCGCACAGGGCCTTGCGCAGGCGATGGGGGGCTCGATCATCGTCGACAGCGAGCCCGGCCGCGGCACGACGTTCACGGTCCACCTGCCGGCAGCGCCCGAGCCGGCACCCGGATCCGGCGGGCACGCTCGGGCGAACAGCTACGCGACCGACGGGCTGGCGTCGCCGGACGCCGCGGCCGCGCCGCGCCGCGTGCTGTACGTCGAGGACAACCGGCTCAACGGCCTGCTGATGAGCCAGATCGCGCGGCAGGTGCCCGGTCTCGTGCTGAAGGTCGTCGAGACCGGCGAAGAGGCCCTCGCATCGATCGACGCGTTCGCGCCGGACCTGCTGCTGCTGGACAACGACCTGCCGGGGATCCACGGGCTGGAGCTGCACCGGCTGCTGAAGGACGACCCGCGCTGGGCTTCGCTGCGGGTGGTGCTGGTGTCGGCCGACGCGACCGCCGCGAGCATCGCGCGCGCCCGCGACCAGGGCTTCGACGACTACTGGGTCAAGCCGCTCGACGTGAGCCGGGTGATCGCCGAGCTCGGCGGCGCGCCGGGCCCCGAGCGGATCGACGCGTCTACTGGAGCATGAAGGTCGAGTACTCGAGGCGCGCGAAGCTGCGCGCGAGCGCGACGAAGCCGACGGTCACGCACAGCAGCAGCGACAGCGCGAAACCGTAGCCGAAGGCCTGGGGTCCGAGCTGCAGCGACAGCGCGGTGAGCCCCGCGTTCGCGACGACGAACAGCACGCACAGCCCGAGCACGACACGGCGCTTGTCGAGGTAGAAGTAGACCGTCAGCACCGACAGGAACAGCACCTGCAGACCGGCGGCGATCACCTGAACGTAGAGCAGCGGCAGATACAGGTCGGAGATGCCGAGCCAGGCGAGCAGCCGCTCGCCGGCGACGAACAGCAGCAGCACCGCGATCGCCTGGATCTTGATCATCTCGAACAGGCCGGTACGCACGGTGGTGACCATGCCGTTGCGGTGCCGCTCGATCGTCTGCAGCGAGCCGCCGCCGCGCACCGCGCCGTAGAAGCCGTCGTAGTGCTCGACGAAGTCCGTCTCGATCCGCACGAGGAACACCGCCATGCCGGGGATGATCGACAGGTAGGCGAGGAACACCGGCAGGTCGTAGATGATCGACGCGCGCAGCGGGCCGATCACCGGCTGCGAAGTCGGCGGCCACGCCCAGAAGATGAACTTGTCGATCCAGACGCCGAGGTTGAAGAGGAAGCCGATCCAGGCGAGCGTCGGGTAGCGCAGCCGCTCGCCGAAGCACTCGAAGGACACGAAGCGCGGCGACGGGAAGTCGCGCACGATCATCGCCTGCATGCCGGCGAAGAGCAGCAGCTGGCCTGCGACGAAGCCGGCGAGCAGGCCCTCCAGGCCCCATGGCCGCAGCGCCACCGCGAAGCCGACGGTCGCGCCGTAGCCGAGCAGGTAGAGCCAGACGATCGTCATGTACTGCTTCATGCCGGACAGGAACACCGTCGCGATCCAGATCAGCGACAGCAGCACGAAGCCGGCGAGCGCGAGCATTCGGTAGGCGATCGACTGCCCGGGGAACAGCGTGACCGCGACCCCGACGCCGAGCGTGCCGGCGAGGCCGGCCACGACCCACAGCACGCCGTGGTAGTTCGACAGGATCACGTCGCGGCGGTGCTCGAACAGC
Organism: Burkholderiales bacterium; assembly: GCA_020248665.1. Taxonomy (GTDB): domain Bacteria; phylum Pseudomonadota; class Gammaproteobacteria; order Burkholderiales; family Burkholderiaceae_E; genus UBA4615. The sequence continues at coordinate 24,088 of JADCHE010000046.1, forward strand.
CGGTCCGCGACGAAGCGCGTGAACGCGAGCTGGAAGAAGCCGGTGAGGATCAGGCTCGCCGCGATCAGGTAGGTGACGGTCACCTGGAACTGCGTGACCAGTGCGTCGGGCACGACGACGCCGACGCTCATGAAGCCGATCGCGAGCATGCCGATGATCGACAGCACCCACGGGCCGGAGCTGATGACGCCGGCGAAGCCATAGGCGCGCAGCAGCGACAGCAGCGAGTCGCGCTGGATCAGCCGCCGGAGTTCGAAGCCGATGCCGGCCATCGTGCTACGACCCTCCCGTCCAGCCTTCGCCGGGCGCGGCGCCCTTCGGGTCCTGCAGCGCCCACTCGTAGAGTTCGCGGTAGCGGCCGAACATCATGTCCTGCGTGTAGAGCGACTCGACGCGCCGGATGCCTGCGGCCTGCGCGGCGCGCCACGCGGCCGGGTCCTCGAGCAGGCGCAGCGCCGCGCCGGCGAGCGCCTCGGGGTCGGCGATGCGTACCACGTCGCCGGCCGAGCCGATCGCCGCGTCGTCGCCCGGCAGGCCGTGGATCAGCTGCCGGCACGAGCCGACGTCGGTCGCGACCGCGGGCACGCCGGCCGCGAAGCCCTCCAGCAGCACCAGCGGCAGCGCCTCGCTGATCGAGCTCAGCACGACGAGGCCGACCTTCGGCAGGATGTCGTCGATCTTCTGGAAGCCGAGGAACTTGACCGTGTCCTGCAGCCCGAGGCTCGCGGCGATCGCGTGGCACTCCTCGGCGTACGCCGGGTCCTCGTCCTCGGGACCCGCGATCCATCCCTGCGCGCCGGGCAGCCGGTCGGCGACGGTGCGCATCGTGCGGATGAAGGTCTTGACGTCCTTGATCGGCACGACGCGGCCGATCAGGCACAGCACCGGCGGCGGGTCGTCGCCGCGCCGCTCGCGCAGTGCCGCGAGCCGCGGCAGGTTGATGCCGTTGGCGACGTTGGTGGTGCGTTCGGGCGGTGCGCCGTCGGCGATCTGGCGCAGCCGGTTGGTCTCGTAGAGCGCGACGATCCGGTCCGACGCGTCGTAGCACATGCGCCCGAGCGTCTCGAAGAAGCGCACCCAGGTGTCGCGAAAGTAGGCGACCTGCGACGGGTCCTTGTCGAAGACGCCGCGGTTGTCCGCGATCCAGGTGCTCTGGAACAGGTCGATCTTGCGTTCCTTGGTGTAGATGCCGTGCTCGGACAGCAGCAGGCGTCGCCCGGTGCGCTGGCGCAGCATCGCGCCGAGCAGGCCCGCGTAGCCGGTGGAGATGCTGTGGTAGCACTTCGCCGGGATCAGCGAGCGCGCGATCCGCGCCAGCATCCAGATCGGCGCGTGCATGATCCGCACGGTCCAGAAGTAGTCGACGAACGAGGGATCGGTGCAGAAGCGCCGGTACTGGTCGGTGACGAACTCCCAGGAGCGCTCGCTGTAGAGGAACGCGCGCTCGGACAGCGGCCCGCCGTCGGCGAGCATCGGCACGATGCCGCGCAGCAGTTCGCCGGCGCTGGCCGGGGCAATCGCGCCCTGCGCGTCCGGGCCGCCGCGTGCCGCGCGCAGCGTCTCGTGCAGCGTCGCGTTCAGCTCGAACGCCTTCGCGTCGCCGCGATGGCTCGCCGCGGCCGGCGGCTCGCGCACGTCCTGCACGTGGTGCACCTCCAGGTGCACGAGGTTGTCGGGCAGCGTGTAGCGCACGTCGCCGTAGTCTTCCGGCCGGCTGCCGAGGAACACCGCACCGAAGCGGTACTCGGGGAAGCCACGGACGATCTGGTTGACCCAGCTCGACACGCCGCCGGACACGTACGGGAACGTGCCCTCGAGCAGCAGCATCACGTCGACCGACTCGGAACGGGGCAGGGCGCTCGTCGTCGTCATCAGAACTTCCAGTACGCGTAGGCGGCGGCGACGCGCAGTGCGTCGGGCGGGGTCGCGAGCGAGGCGAACAGCGTGCGGACCTCGTCGAAGCGCCGCTCGCGGAACGCGTACTCGGCGAGCCAGGGCACGAGCCGCTCGCGCGGGAAGCCGAGGCCAGCCGCGCGCTCGAGCGCCGCGCGCCCGGCGGCCGGCTCGTCGGCCTCGAGGCCGAGGCGGCCCACGAGGTACCAGAGGCCTGCGTCGTCGTCGCGCAGCGCGAGGGCGTCGTGCGCGTGGCGCCAGGCCTCGCGCGCGGTGAAGCGCAGCAGGTCGCCCTGCACGAGCTTCTGGTAGACCAGCTCCCACTGCAGTTCGGCGAGCCGCTTGTGTGCGCCGTGCAGGCGGTCCGGGCGACCCGTGGGGTCGGCGCCGTCGGCCTGCGCCTCGGCGAGCGCCGCCTGCTCGGCGAGGATGCGCTGGCTGACCGACTTCTCCTTCTTGTCGAGCATGCCGTAGGCGAGCAGCCGGATGTCCTCGAACGGGTCGGTGAGCAGCTGGCGCAGGATGTCCGAGGTGATGCGCCCGGGCGCGTCCTGGATCGACAGCAGCGCCGACAGGCGCGCCGACGGTGGCGCCTCGCCGCTGGTCAGCTGAGCGCGCATCTGGCCGGCCCGCACGCCGGTCGGGTCGCGCTCGCGGGTCGAGGTGTACTCGGGCGCGTCGACCAGTCCGATCGGTGCGTCGTCGACCGCGCGAGCGAAGCGCTGGCCGATCGCGACCGCGCCGCGGACCCAGGCGGCGAGCGTCGGCACGAACAGGTTCAGCGTGACCAGGGCGGCGATCGCGGGGCCGCGCGGCGCGCGCAGCGACGCGGGCAGCGTGCGCCACAGCAGCACCGACAGCACGAGGCTCGCGACGACATGGGCGGTCCCGTCGATCGCGAGCGCGCGCGCGTCGTCGGCGACGAGCGCCGCGTGGCCGACGGCGACGACGTCGACCGCGGTCGCGACCGCGATGCCGGCGGCGAGCGCGAGCGACGCGCCCCGGCCCGCGGGGGCGGGCGCGGGCGTCGGGATCGGGGCGGCGAGCGCGGACACGGCGGGCCGGTCGCGGGTCACGCGTCGGCCGAGGCCGAGGCGGCGGAGGGCGATCCGGCGGACGCAGCCGGCGGGGCCGGGGGGGGCGACCCGGTCGCACCGAGGCGCGCGGGCACGGGCACGCGGCAGCGCTCGAGCAGGTCGTCGAGCGTCCACTCGGGCTCGGCCTCCCCGAGTCGCGCCACCTGGACGCCGACGCGCGCGCGCTGGAAGTCGGTGTCGAACTGCGCCCGCAGCCCGCCCTCGATCCGCGCGAGGAAGCCCTCGATCGCCGCGGGCCCGGCGAGCGCGAGCAGGTGCACCATCACGTGGTGCTCGCGCGTCTCGATCTCCCAGACCATGTCGAGGCTGCGCGGCATCCGGCGGACCTGGCCGGCGAGGTTGGTGCTCTCCGGGCTGCGGTCGAACACCAGTGCGACCAGCGCCGAGTCGATGTCCGAGTTGCGGCGAAGCGCCCCGAGGCGCACCACCTCGAGCGCGAAGTCCGCCGGGCAGTCGGGCCGCAGCGCGTGCACGCGGCGCACGAGCGTTCGGGCCCGCAGCCCGTCGGCCCAGTAGCCGAGCAGCACCGTCAGCAGCTGCAGGTTCTCCAGGTTCAGCGCGAAGAACGGCATCCGCTCGACCGCGAGCAGCGCGACGCGCTCGCCGTCGCTCGCGTCGACCGGTGCGCAGACGAGGTAGCGGCTGTCGAGCGCGGCGGCCTGGTCGGCCTGCACGTGCGCGAGACGGTGGGTCCTCAGCGCCGCACGCACCAGCGGATCGTCGGCATCGAGCGGTGCGCCCTCGCCGAGACGCGCCGGCGCATCGGGCAGCGGGCGGCCCGCGCGCACCGGGTGCAGCGATGCGGCCTCGAGCTCGCAGCTCTGCGACAGCATCTGCATCAGGAAGCGGCCGCCGGGCAGCTCGCCGGGCTCGCGCTGGGTCGCGGTGCGGAGCTCGCCGAGCAGGTCGCGCAGCGTCACCGGCCGCACCAGCAGCTCGTTCTCGATGCGCTGGTGCGACAGCTGCAGCAGGAAGTGCGAGCGGGTCAGCGCCTGCAGCCGCTCAGACAGGAAGTGATTGGCCTCGCGGACCTTGCGCAGCCGCTCGTGCCAGACGTCGGCGAACTGCCCGCAGGCGACGACGAGCACCAGCCCGCCGAGGAAGTAGTGCTGCGGGAAGACCGAACGCAGCGACGGCCAGGTCGCCCCGACCGCGAACCAGGTGCCCGCGATCAGCCCGCCCGCGAAGAGCCCGATCACCGTGCCGAATCGCAGCGAGAGCAGCGCGGGCATCAGCCACAGCCACGGGAAGCCGGCGTGCACGCCGAACGGATCCTCGGGCGCGAGCCACGCCGACAGGCCGATCGCCGCCGTCGTGAGCACGGCCGACTCGACGAGGTGCAGCCTGAAGGCCGCGTCGTCGCGCGGACGGCCCGAGCGCAGCAGGCGGCCGACGCGGGCCGCGAGCCGCCCGCCGACCCGACCTCCGCCGGTACCCTCGGCCCTCGTCACCGCGCGGCCACGACCAGGGGCGTCGACAGGTGCGTCAGCAGCTGGTGGGCGACCGCGGAGAGGGCCTCGCGACTCCAGCCGGTGCGTCCGCCGGCGGCCGACCACAGCACGCGGCCGGTGGGTACGTCGAGCACCTGCAGCGTGAAGCCGACCGCGGGCTCGCCGTCGACGCCGACCTTGTAGCGCCACTCGTCGACCGTGCCCGTGACCGCGTAGCGCGCGTTCTGCGCACGCGCCCAGTCGAGCGCCTGGTCGACGCCCTTGCGCTCGCTCGGCTCGAACAGCGCGTCGCCGCCGATCGAGCTCGGATAGCGGCGCAGCGTCCCGATCCCGCCGCCGCGAAGCAGGCTCTCGAGGATCGCCTCGGCCCGCAGTCCCGCCTGCGGCGTCTCGGTGTGGTTCACCATCGGCAACAAGGCCCACGACGCGTTGCGCTCGAGCGGCGGCGCCGGCGGGACGGACACGGTGGCACATGCGGCGAGCGCGAGCGGCACCATGACCAGGGCCCGGCGCATCGCGTTCGGCGCGGAGGAGCGGAAGGAGGAGGGCTTCATCGGATTGGCAGATGATAGGCGATGCCGAACAGCCGCACGCCGTCGGGCAATCCGGGGGTGGGGCTGAGCAGGCCGACGAACGCGCTCAGTCGGTCGGCGCCGAGGAGCGAGGTGGTGATGCCGGCGCGCAGCGCGTAGCCGGCGCCGGTCACCGAGTTCGCCCGCAGCAGCACTTCGCCGAACGGACGGATCGCGCGGCTGTAGGTCTGCGCGACCGACTCGCCGAACGACACGCCGGCGGCGACCTCGCTCGATGCGGCGGGCACGACCGCGCGCGTCGGGTCTCCGGCCTCGGCGGGAACGCGCGGCGCGACCAGCGTGTCGGCGACGGTGCGCGCACGCCAGTCGGACACGGTGGCGATCGCCTTCAGCGTGAGGTCCGGGTACTCCATCCTCACGCGGTGCGAGGCTCCCAGCGTCCACACCGTGCCGGTGCCGAGCGTCGAGCCGTCCTGCGACATCAGCCACGTCGGCGCGACGCTGGCGACGATGCGGTCCCGGCCGGTGATCGGCTGGGTCCATCGCAGCTCGACGACGTCCTTCATGCCGGCCACGCGCAGCGGCGCCGATTCGGTCGCGACCTGGCGCAGACCCACGACGGCCGACGGGCCGCGGTCGGAGTCGGGCGCACCGCGCAGTGCGACGCGCGCGCCGACACGATCCTTCACGGACGAGTACGCCGAGAGTTCCGCATCGGCCTGCATCGACGTGCCCCGCCAGTGCGCGGTCGCGGCGACGCGCAGCGCGCTCGCGGGCACGTCGAGCAGTTGCGCGGGCTCGAGTGCACGCTGCGCATCGTGGTCGACGAGCGCCCCGACCGACACGCCCGGTGCGACGCTCCTGCGCACCTGCAGCCGGGTCGTGCGCACGCCGAGCGTGCCGATCTGCCCGCCCGCGAGCTCCACGGCGGCGTAGGAGGCGTCGGGCAGCAAGGTGTCGACGACCCGCCGGTGCGCGTCGTCGATCGCGGGGCGCTCGTCGTGCAGGTTCCAGGCGAGCGTCTGCGCCTCCGCCAGACGGCCGGTCTTGCGCATCGCCTCGATCTGCTCGGCGCGCGGCAGCCAGTCGGGCAGCGCGTCGACCAGGCTCGCGAGGGCCTCCCGGTCGCCGGTGTCGAGCGCGACCGCGAGGCGGGCCCATCCGGGGCGCGTGACCTGCGTCGCGTAGCGCGACAGCAGCCACGCCCGGGCGGCGTCGGACGACTCGCGGCTCAGCATCCACGACAGGATCAGCTCGCGGCCGCCTGAGACGACCGCGCGCGAGTCCAGCCGTTCGGACGCGTCCGAGACGATCCCGTCGCTCCAGCCGGCGGTCGACGCGAGCGACGCGACCTCGACTCCGCGGCGCGGCGCGGCGAGAGCGGCGTCGACGCGGCGCAGCAGCCCCGCAGCGTCGGCAGGTGGCGGATCGGCCTCGGCACGGCGTGGCGCCTGGGCTTCGCGGCGCCCGGCGATCGTCGCGGCGGTGACGTCCTCTGCGAGCTGGCGCAGCGCGGCCCGGGCCGAGTCCGCCGGCGCGAAGCGCGCGGCGAGCGCGAGCGCCGCCTGGCGCTGCCGCGGGCTCGCGTCCCGCTGCGCCGGCGCGAGCGCACGCAGCTCGGTCCACGCGCGGCGGCGCACCGTCCACGCGGCGTCGGGCATGCCGTTCTGCTCGAGGCAATCGGCGTAGGCGAGCTGCCAGAGATAGTCGTCGCCGCCGCGGCGCGCCTGCCGCACGAACCAGCGCAGCGCGCGCTGCGGCTGGTCGAGCGCCATCCAGCCGGCCGCGTGCACCCCCCACAGCGCGGGCTCGCGCTCGGCGCGCGCATCGCCCCGCAGCAGCGCGGTGCGCAGCGTCGTCGCGTCGCGCTGCGCGAGCAGCATCCACATCAGCGCGGCGCGCAGCTGCGGATCTCCCGGTTCGAGCTCGAGCGCGCGCTGCAGTGCGCGGCGCGCGCCGGTGTCGTCGCCGATCGACTGCAGGTGGTTCGACAGCGCCTGCAGGTAGCCGACGTCGCGCTGCAGGACCGCCAGCTGGCCGGGCGCCATGTCGTGACCGATGCGCTCGAGTGCCGTGAAGTCGCCGAGCCGCATCCACAGCGAGAACGCGCGATCGCCGTGCAGCGGGTGACGGCCCGCACGCCACGCGTGCTCGGCCACGACCGCGGCCGCGTGCAGCGAGCGGTGCTCGAGCAGTCCGCTCCAGTCCGTGAGCTCGTCGGGCCCGGCGCGCTCCAGGCGCACCAGCAGCCGATAGGCGAAGTCGGCGTCGTCCTCCCGCTGCAGCTGCTCGGCGAGCCGCGCGTACAGGTGCCACCAGGTGACCCGCTCGGTATCGCCGGGCGTGCGCGGCAGCTCGGGGGCCTCGGCCAGCGCCGCGACCCGGTCGCGCAGCCTGTGCAGCGACGCGAACCCACCGTGGACATCGCCCCGGTCGAGCAGCACGGTGGCGCGCCGCAGCGCGCGCGCCGGATCCGGCCCGGCCTCGGCGTCGGCACGGTCGAGCGCGCGCAGCACCGCGTCGAGGTCGCCGAGCGCCTCGTTCAGCGCCATCTGGCGCTCCAGCAGCGTGCGGCTGCGCGCGACCCCGCGCGCCTCGATGCGCTGCTCGAGCCAGGCGATCGCCTCGCGCGGCTGGCCCTCGTCCTCGATCAGCTTCGCGATCCGCAGGTCGAGCGCTTCGTCGCCGCCGCGCGCTGCGCGCATGCGCAGCGCCTCGAGCATCACCGCGCTGTCGCGCACGCCGGCGGCGAGTTGCTCCACGCGATCCCACTCGACCTTCCCGCCGCCTCGGCGCGCGAGCCACAGCCACTGTTCGAGCGCGTCGACCGGGCGGTTCGACCAGTCCGCCGCCTGCGCCAGCCGGCGCCGCCAGGTCGCGTCGTCCGGCGCGTGGCGCACGGCGGCCGCGGCCACCTCGTAGGCGTCGGCCACGTTGCGGTTCGCGAGGAACACCTCGTAGGCGAGCGCGTAGGTCGCGTCGTCGAAGGGCCGGTGCGGTTTCGGCGCCCGCACCGGTTCGGCGGCCGCGTTGGACACGGTCCGCAGCGCCGGCACGTCGTCGCCGGCCTGCAGCCTCTCGAGCTCGCGCAGCAGCGCGAACTTCAGCATCTCGCGCGCGTAGCGGTCCGCGAGGTCGGGACGGCCCGCGGCCATCGCGAGCTTCACCATGAACTTCATCAGCCCGGCGTCGGGCTGCAGCCGGCCGATCCGCGCATCGGCGTCGGCGCACGCCTGCGCGGTACGGTCGGCGGCCTGCAGCAGACGGACGGCGGCGAACAGATGCGTGCGCCGGACCTCGTCGCCGGTCGCCGCATCGAACGCGGCCCAGCGCAGCCGCGCCGCCTCGAGCGGGTCGCCGAGCCGCTCCGCATCGGCCGAGAGCCGGACGTACCAGGCGTCAGGCGCGGTGCCGGGGGGGGGCGCGAGACGCGACCGCGCCTCGAACAGCCGGCGCACCAGGGCCGCGTCGCCCGAGGCCAGCGCCCGCTGCCAGAGCGGCTCCAGCATGCCGGCGTCGGTCGCGCGCTCGGCCTCCATCGTGGCGACAAGCGCGAGCTGGGCGGCCACCCCGGCGGCCGCGGCGGTGCGTTCGGGCGTGCCGGGCGTCGCCGACGCGAGCCGGCGCTCGAGCACCTCCATCTTCAGCCACTGGGCGTCGCGGCGCATGTCCGGCGAGCGGGCGACGCTCGGTTCGGCGAGCGCGGCGATGGCCGCGTCCCAGTCCCCGAGGCCGAGGTGCTTGCGGGCCAGCGCGAGCTGCAGCGGCAGGTCCTCGGGCTCGGCCGCGAGCCAGGCGCGCAGGTAGGCGACCGTCAGCAGGTCGCTGCGCGAGGACTGCGACAGGCGCTCGACCAACGACGCGCCGGGCAGGGCGAGCCACAGCGCGAGCGCCATCGAGACACAGAACGCGGCGACCGACGGGCCGGTGAACAGCCGGAGCCGCTCATCGTCGGCAGCCGACCGATACCACGACCCCTGCGGAGCGGGCGTCCCGGGGGAGGGTGTAGCGGAAGACATCGTGGCCGGATCGTAAGAGGTCGAATCCGGTCATCCGTTTGCCTTCCGCTGAGCGGTCGCCGACGGTCATCCTGCAATAAGGGGGGTGCGACAGGGTCAATTCGCCGGTAACCCGCGACGTGAAGCGGAATTCGATGCCGTCCGCCGTTCGTCGGAGGCGATCCACGCGACCGTTGCCTTCGAGGACGAACGGCGGGTCGACGCCGCCGACTGCCTCCGACGCGACCAGCCAGGCGACCGGCGCGGCGAGGTGGATCCAGCGCCCGTCCGGGCCGCTGCGCCACCCGGCGACGCCCTCGCTGCGGGCCAGGTCGACGTCCCCGGGCAGGCCGGCGGGCAGCCGGACCGTGCCCAGGTCGCCATCGCCGACCAGCTTGAAGCGGCCTGGTCGCAGCGTGTCGCGGGCGACCACGAAGCCTTCGAAGTCGACGATCCGCCGGATCCAGTCGGAGCCGCGGACCGGGTGCAGCGGCTGCGCCATCGCCCAATCGTAGACCTTGCGCAGCGCCGCGATGGAGGCCTGCTTGCTGGCGGAGTAGGTGTGGTAGTAGATGTTGACCGGCTTCAGGCGCCTGGGTTGTTCCGTCATCTGGAACGTCTCGATCACCCGCTCGAAGCCCCAGAACGGGCCGGCCCAGAGGTTGGTGTAGACGTTCTCGTTCTGGTTCGGCGCCAGCACCTGCAGCCAGCCGTCCTTGCGGATCGACATCGGCGCGACCGCGGTCAGGGTCGGGTTGGCCCGGGTGATCGTCGTCTCGCCGCCGTTCATGTTGAGCAGCCCGCTCAGCCAGGCCCGGGCGATCGCGACCGGCGGCGGCGCGCAGTCGCCGGTCCACAGGAACACCCCGGTGCGCCGGCCGCCGGGTGGGAGCAGGCGATCGTCGATGTACTTCGCCGAGCCGGACAACTCCGCGTCCAGGTCGAAGGCGTAGCCCGGCACCGCGAGGGTGTAGCGGCGGTCGGTCTCGCCGGCCACCGCCTGCCGCCAGAAGAACGGATGGGAGTAGGAGTGGGTGGCCGGCTCGACCTGCGGCAGCGCGAAGATCCTGCGCGCGATCTCCTCGAGCGCCGGCGACAGCGCCGCATACACCCCGGTCGACGCGGTCTCGCCCTGGATCACCGAGACGGTGTGCGGCACCGGGTAGCGGGCGATGAAGTCGCGCAGCATCACCTCGGCGGCGAACGGCGCGCCGGGCACCTCGGCGCGCGACGCGAACCCGTCGCCGTCGACGTGGATCATCAGCAGGCGCCGCCCGGTCTCGGTCGTGGGGTCGGGTACCGGGATCGCGGGCAGCGCGAGCGCGGCGCGAAGGAACTCGAAGGGCTCGACGACCCAGCGCTGCGCGTCGCGGCCGGGCAGCTCGACGACCGCGAACGGCGACAGTACGAAGCCGCCCCAGTCGGTGATCGCCGCCACGTCGAACACCGTTCCGCGCGCGTCGGCGACGCGCACCAGCGGACGCACGACACCGCGGGCGGTGAGCGGCTGCAGCTCGTTGCGCGTCGGCGTGGGCTGGAGCTCGTGGCCGACGATCGGGTCGCGCGCGCGGATCTCGAGCGGCGCCTCGACGCGGCCGGAGAACGGCACCAGCCCGAGCGTCGTGCCGAGCCCGCCCGCCTGCAGCGTCGCGCCGAAGCCGTTGACGAACGCGATCCGTAGGCCCTGCTCGCGCACGCCGCGGACCCAGCCGGGCAGGTCCCAGCCCCGGCCCGCAGTGTTGCCGTTGAACCAGGCGACGACGCCCGCGTACCGGTCGGCGAGCGTGCCGGCGGGCGGAGGGCGCTGGCGCACGTTCCAGAGCTCGACGCGGTAGCCGAGCCACTGCAGCGGCATCGACAGGAACCGGTGCACGTCGGAGGCCGCCGGGTCGGCCTCGGGCGACTGGTCGTGCAGCACCAGGATGCGCCGCGGCACGACCTCGATCGCGCCGATGCCGACGGTCTCGAGCGCGGGGTCCGCGACGTAGGGCACGACGCCGTGCGCGCCGATGCGGCGCGCGGTCTCGCGCATCGCCTCGCGATCGCCGGGGGGCAGGTAGTCGATCGCGATCGTCGGCAGCCGGTACCGGTCGCGGACCTCGGCGAGGCGGGCGAGCAGCCACTCGCGGTCCGCGGGCGGCACCTCCTCGTAGCGGCGCGTGCCCTGGCGCCAGCCCCTGTACAGCGATTCCGCCGCGACGGCCGACAGTCGCGGCGCGATCCGCGGCAGCACCTCGAACCCGCGGTTGGCGATCAGCCGCGCTTCGGGGAAGCGGTTCGCGAGGGCCTCGATGGCGCGTGCGAGGCCGGCCTGCTGCGCCTCGCGCGCGGCGTCGTCGCGGGCGGCCAGCTGCCACGAGTCCATGGTGTCCAGGAAGAAGCCGCGGTAGCCCGCGGCCCAAAGCGGCGCCACGATCCTCTCGACGAGGAATTCGGGCCACGCGGGGTGCGCCTGGTCGACGACGCGGCTGCCCCAGGCGGCGTTGTCGGCGACCAGCAGTCCCGCGGGCGCCTGCGCGACGTACTCCCGCGACGGGTGGATCTCGCCGACCGACACGTAGGCGAAGAGCTCGGATCGGCCGCCGGCGCGCGTGCGGTGCACGGACGGGTCGTTGCGGTGGTCGGGGTCGACGACGACGACGTCGAACGCGCGCAGATCGTCGAGCGGCGGCACCGCGCCGTAGTGCAGCGCGATCGACCAGCCGGGCGCGCCGATCGGCACCGGCGGCGCGGCGAGCACCTCGGGGTCGGCCGGTGCGTCGCCGCGTGCCCGCGCGTCGCCATAGGGCAGGCCGGTGGGCGTGTCCTGCGCGCGGTTGCGATCGGGCACGACGATGCGCGCCGCGGTGGCAGGCTCGATCCGGGCCGACGGGTTGTCGTGCGGCTGCGCCGGAATAGCCCCGGCGACGCACGTGGCCGCGAGCGCGAGCGCCGCGCGGCACGCGGTGCGCAGCGCGGCCGACAACGGGAGGCGGACGCTCGTCGGGGTCATCGGGGATCCGGGGCCGCGCGCCGGGCGGCCGCGCGAGTCGTGGGAGAATGGTTGCCGATTATAGGCACCGCCCCTCACGGGTCCGCGCGCACGACACGATGCTCACCCATCCCGAGTTCGATCCGATCGCGCTGCAGCTCGGCCCGCTCGCGATCCGCTGGTACGGCCTGATGTACCTGGTCGCGTTCGCTGCGTTCTACCTGCTCGGTCGCTGGCGCGTCACCAAGACCTTCCACGGCCCCGCGACCGGGCTCGGCCCCTCCGACGTCGAGGACCTGCTGTTCCACGGCGTGCTCGGCGTCGTGGTTGGCGGGCGGCTCGGCTACGTGCTGTTCTACAAGCCCGCCTACTACCTGCAGCATCCGCTCGAGGCGTTCGCGGTCTGGCAGGGGGGGATGTCGTTCCATGGCGGTCTGATCGGCGTGCTGGTCGCGTGCGCGTGGTTCGCGCGCAAGCGCGGGCTGCCGTGGCTGAAGCTGATGGATTTCGTCGCGCCGCTGGTGCCGATGGGCCTCGCGTCCGGGCGGCTCGGCAACTTCATCAACGGCGAGCTCTGGGGGCGCGCGACCGACCTGCCGTGGGCGATGGTCTTCCCCCAGTCGGGCACCGCGGTGCCGCGTCACCCGTCGCAGCTCTACCAGTTCGCCGGCGAGGGCCTGCTGCTGTTCGCGCTGCTCTGGTGGTTCTCGTCACGGCCGCGCCCGGTCGGCCGCGTCTCGGGCCTGTTCCTGCTCGGCTACGGCGTGCTGCGCTTCCTCGCCGAGTTCGCGCGCGAGCCCGATGCGTTCCTCGGCCTGCTCGCCGGCGGCCTGTCGATGGGCCAGCTGCTGTCGATCCCGATGGCCGCTGCGGGACTCTGGCTGTTGCTGCGGCCCGCGCCGCCCCCCGATCCCGTCACTGCACGCGTCCCCCGCCCATGAGCCATCCCGACGATCCCCTCGACTTCACCGGCCGGCGCGTGCTCGTCGTCGGCGGCTCCTCCGGCATCGGCAACGGCATCGCGCGAGCCTTCCTCGCGCGCGGCGCATCGGTCGCCGTGTGGGGCACGCGCGCGAGCGCCGCCGACTACGCGGCCGAACCCGGTTCGGACCTCTCGGGCCTCGCGTACGCGAGCGTCGACGTCGCCGACGACGCGGCGGTCGCACGGGCGGCCGCGGCCTTCGATGCGCTCGACGTGCTGGTGATGTCGCAGGGCGTTGTGCTCTACAAGCGCGGCGAGTACGCGATGCCGGGCTTCCGGCAGGTGCTCGACGTGAACCTGACCAGCGTGATGGCGTGCTGCATGGCGTTCCACCCGATGCTCAAGGCCTCGGGCGGCAGCGCGATCGTCGTCAGCTCGACCGCCGCGTTCCACGCCACCCGCGGCAACCCGGCCTACGGCGCCTCGAAGGCCGGCGCGGTGGGCCTGGTGCGCACGCTCGCCGACGCGTGGGCGGCCGACGGCATCCGCGTCAACGGCATCGCGCCGGGCTTCGTCGCGACCAAGATGACCCGGGTGACCACCGGCGACCCGAAGCGCCTCGAGGCTGCGCTCGCGCGCATTCCGGCCGGGCGCCTCGGCACGCCGCAGGACATGGCGGGCGCGGCGCTCTTCCTCGCCTCGCCGCTCGCGGCCTACGTCGTCGGCCACACCCTCCCGGTCGACGGCGGGCTGCTGCTCGGCTGACCCGCCCGCCGACCGACCCGACCCGGAGCCGACGATGCTCGACGTGATCCGAAGCCTGCGTCGCGACAGCGTCGAGCGCGATGACGTCTGGAAGCTCGCGCAGGCCTGCCGCCAGCTGCTCTCCGAGCGCGGCGAGTCGAACAGCCGCTCGATCGCCTCGGCCGCGCTCGAACGCTGGCGCCGGCTCGACGCCGACGGCGTGCACCGGTTCTTCAAGGTGCTCGCCTCCGACTTCGACCCGGATCCCGGCGAGGTGCTGCGCCTCGCCGAGAACTACGCGGTGAGCCGCTCGCCCGACAACCTGGTGCGCCTGGCGAAGGCCGCCGAGCCTCCCCGCCAGGAGCTGCTGCGCCGGCTGAACCGCGCCGAGGGCGGCACGCACGAGATCGTGCGGATGCGCCAGCGGCTGCTCGACCGGCGGCGCCAAGACCGCTCGCTGAAGGCGGTC
>JADCHE010000047.1 GCA_020248665.1 Burkholderiales bacterium
CCGGCGCGGCCGCAAGCGCCGCGTCACCCGGTACCGGCGCCGGGGTGATCGCAGCCGGCGCCGCGGGCCGCGGACGCGGCTTCGGGGTCGGGCGCAGCGCCACCGCTTCCGCGTCTACTGGGGCGACTTCACCGACGAGAGATCCGTCGCGCGGCTCGACTACCGCCTGGTGAGCGACGGCGACCGCTACGAGATCCGGACCGATGGCGAGGCCGAGGGCCTGATCTCGCTCGTGTATTCGGGGACGCTGAGCCAGGTCAGCATCGGGCGCGTCGGTCCGCACGGCCTCGAGCCGCTCCAGTACAGCGAGCAGCGCGGCAAGCGTCCCGAGCGCAGCGTCGGCTTCGACCCGGACGCGCATCGGATGACGCCCACCGGCGGGCGTGGCGCGCCGGTGTCGATGCCGCCGGGCACGCAGGACCGGCTGAGCGTGTTCTATCAGATCGGCCTGCTCGCCCGCGCGGAGCCCGAGCGCTTCGTCGCCGGCGCGATCCGCGAGCTGCCGGTCGCGACGATGCGCGACGTGCGCACCGAGCGCTTCGAGGTGATCGGCGAGGAGATGCTGATGGCGCCGGGCGGTCCGATCCGTGCGCTTCGGCTGCACCGACCCCCGCCTCCCGGAACGGACGATCCGAAGATCGACCTGTGGCTGGGGTACGATTTCCAGATGCTGCCGGTGCGGCTGCGCGTCGAGGACGCAGGCCGGCGGGTGCTCGATCAGGTGATCGAGCGCGGCGGCTGACCGGCCTCCGAGGCCGTCCCGGAGATCGCACCATGTCCGACTCGTCCGGCCGTCCCGCCGGCCGCAACGTGCTCGGCGGGCCGCTTCAGGCCTGCTCGTACGACCCGCTGACCGGCTTCTTCCGCGACGGCTGCTGCAACACCGGACCCGGTGACGTCGGCAGCCACACGGTCTGCGCGCGCGTCACCGACGCGTTCCTCGAGTTCAGCCTGCGCCGCGGCAACGACCTCAGCACGCCGCGCCCGGAGTTCCGCTTCAAGGGCCTGCGCGCGGGCGACCGCTGGTGCCTGTGCGCGGCGCGCTGGCTCGAGGCGTACGAGGCCGGCGTCGCGCCGCCGGTGGTGCTCGAGGCGACGCACGAGGCGGCGCTCCGCACCGTGCCGATGAAGGCGCTGCTCGCCCACGCCTGGGTCCAGAAGCCGACCGCGTCGCGATGAAGCTGCTGATCGTCCCGGTCACGCCGTTCCAGCAGAACTGCTCGATCCTCGTCGACGAGGCCACCAACCGGGCCGTCGCGATCGACCCGGGCGGCGACCTCGAGCGCATCGACGCCGCGCTCGCGTCGACCGGCGCGACGCTCGAGAAGGTGCTGCTCACCCACGGTCACATCGACCACTGCGGCCAGGCCGGCGAGTACGCGAAGCGCCACGGCGTTCCGATCGAGGGGCCGCACCTCGAAGACAAGTTCTGGATCGACCAGCTCCCCGGGCAGGGCAAGATGTTCGGCTTCCCGCCGCTCGCCGCGTTCGAGTCCGACCGGTGGCTCGAAGACGGCGACGTGGTGCGCTTCGGCGAAGTCGAGCTGCAGGTCGCGCACTGCCCGGGCCACACGCCCGGGCACGTGGTCTTCCACCACGCCCCGAGCCGGCTCGCGATCGTCGGCGACGTGCTGTTCCAGGGCTCGATCGGCCGCACCGACTTCCCGCGCGGCAACCACGCGCAGCTGATCCGCTCGATCCGCGAGAAGCTCTGGCCGATGGGCGACGACGTCGCGTTCGTGCCCGGGCACGGGCCGATGTCGACCTTCGGCGACGAGCGGGCGACGAACCCGTTCGTCGCCGACGACGCCTAGAGCAGCAGCCGCATCACTTCTTCGCCCACGAATCCTTCAGGGTCACCGCGAGGTTGAACACCGGCGCGCCGGGTCGGTGGTCGACGCGGTCGGCGACGAAGTAGCCGTGGCGCTCGAACTGGAAGCGCTCGTCGGCCGCCGCGGTCGCGAGCGTCGGCTCGACGACCGCGCGCACCACGCGCTTGGCTGCCGGGTTCAGCGACGCGAGCCAGTCCTTGTCGCCGGCGTCGGGGGTCGGGTCGGTGAACAGCCGGTCGTACATCCGCACCTCCGCCGGCAGCCCGTGGCGCGCCGATACCCAATGGATGTTGCCCTTGACCTTGTACGCGTCCGCGCCGGGCGTGCCGGACTTGGAGTCGGGCAGCACCGTCGCGAGCACCTTCGTCGGCCGGCCGTCGGCGTCGGCCTCGAAGCCGGTGCACTCGACGACGACCCCGTGCTTCAGCCGCACGCGGTTGCCCGGGAACAGCCGGAAGAAGCCCTTCGGCGGCTGCGCCTGGAAGTCCTCGCGCTCGATCCAGACCTCGCGCGTCAGCGCGAAGCGCCGCTGCCCGCGATCCGGGTGGTGCGGATGGACCGGTGCCGCGCAGGGCTCGTCGAAGTCGGCCGGCACGTCGGTCAGCTCGAGCTTCAACGGGTCGAGCACCGCGAACGCGCGCGCCGCCTTCGCGTCGAGGTCGTCGCGCAGCGCGCCCTCGAGCACCGACGGGTCGACCCACTGGTGCGCCTTCGACACGCCGATGCGCTCGGCGAACAGGCGGATCGACTCGGGCGTGTAGCCGCGGCGACGCAGTCCGACCAGCGTCGGCATCCGCGGGTCGTCCCAGCCGTCGACCGCGCCGGACTGCACGAGCGACTGAAGCTTGCGCTTGCTGGTGACCGTGTAGGTCATGTTGAGCCGCGCGAACTCGATCTGGCGCGGCAGCGGCCGCTGGAAGAAGCCGCCCTCGGCGGCGCGCTCGAGGATCCAGTCGTAGAACGGCCGGTGGTCCTCGAATTCCAGCGTGCAGAGCGAGTGCGTCACGTTCTCGAGCGCGTCCGACAGCGGGTGCGCGTAGTCGTACATCGGGTAGATGCACCACGCGTCGCCCGTGCGGTGGTGGTGCGCGAAGCGGATGCGGTAGAGCACCGGGTCGCGCAGGTTGATGTTCGGCGACGCCATGTCGATGCGCGCGCGCAGCACGTGTGTGCCCTGGGCGTACGAGCCGGCGCGCATCTCGCGCAAGAGCGCCAGGCTCTCGTCGGGCGTGCGGGCACGGTACGGGGAGTCGCGGCCGGGCTCGGTCAGCGTGCCGCGGGCCACGCGCATCTCGTCGGCGCTCTGCGAGTCCACGTAGGCGTGGCCTGCGCGGATCAGGTGCTCGGCGATCTCGTAGAACCAGCCGAAGTAGTCGCTGGCGAAATAGAGGTTGTCCTCGCCGCCGGCGTCCCACGAGAAGCCGAGCCAGCGGACCGCGTCGAGGATGCCGTCGACGTACTCCTGGTCTTCCTTGACCGGGTTCGTGTCGTCGAAGCGCATGTGGCAGCGCCCGGCGTAGTCGAGCGCGAGGCCGAAGTTCAGGCAGATCGACTTGGCGTGGCCGATGTGCAGGTAGCCGTTGGGCTCGGGCGGGAAGCGGGTGCGGATGGGGGAGGGGTCGGGCGGGCCGCCGAGCTGCATCGCGGCCGGGCCGGGGCGGGCGGACCAGCGGCGCGTCGCATAGGCCCCCTCGGCGAGGTCCGCATCGACGGCCTGACGGATGAAGTTGCCCGCTCGGCTCGATGGATCCGGCTCTGGGGGAGACTGTGGGCGGGCGTTGGGAGCGCTGGTCATCGGAAACGCGGGTTCCGTCCTCGTCGTTCACGGACCGTCAGTGTAGCGATTCGCGTTCGGGTCCCTGAAACGAGAACGGCCCCGCCGAGGCGGGGCCGTCGCCGAGGGGCGCCTGACGATGGCGTCAGGCGGCCGCGCGATCCCTGCGGAGCGCTGCGAGGCCCACCAGACCGAGGCCGAGCAGGGCGACGGTGCCGGGGAGCGGCACCGCCGCGTTGCTGCCCGAGAAGCTGAACGTCGTCCCACCGTTGGTCGCCGTGGCGCTGTTGCCGGTGAAGATGAACGTGCCTGCCGACGAGTTCGCCCCGATGGCCAGGGTCCCGCGGCCGCTCAGGTTGAGCGAACTCAGCGAGCCTCCGGTCTGGCTCAGCGAATCGATCTGCGTCAGCGAGAACATGTAGGTCGTGCCGGAGACGGTGAACGACCACAGCGGCGTGGCCGGCGCGAACACCGGTGCGAACGTGAAGTCGGTGAACGTCACCGGCGTCAGGAACGGTACGGCGGCGTAGTCGCCCGTACCATCGATGAAGACCGCCGCTCCGAAGTCGATGCCGGTGGCAGTGCCCCAGTTGAGGGGAGCCGGACCCAACGGACGGGCCTGCCCAGCGAACGAAATAGAACTGTTCGCGTCCAGCGGCGCGGCGCTCGCGGCACCGGCAGCAACCCAGCATGCACCGCCTACGAGTGTGGCGAGGACGATCTTCTTCGGGTTCATCAATCTGGCTCCGTTGCGATCCGAGGCGGACCGGGCATCTTGCGATGACCTTCACAAGCGGGTTTCGTGCCAGTCTGGAAAATCCACCTGTAATCAATAACCTAGATCATGGCATCCTTTTCCTCGGAGAGAAGGTGTAAAGCCCTCCGACAGGCATCCGTGAAGCACCGTGCCAGAACTCACGTGCCGAGCAGTTCCACCTCGAACAGCAGCGTCGCGTTCGGCGGGATCACGCCACCTGCCCCACGCGCGCCGTAGCCGAGCTCGGCCGGGATCAGCAGCTTGCGCGTGCCGCCGACCTTCATCCCCTGGACGCCTTCGTCCCAGCCGCGGATCACGTGACCGGCGCCGAGCGGGAAGTCGAACGGCTGGCCGCGGTCCTTGCTCGAGTCGAACTTGCGGCCCGCCTGGCCGTCCTTCCAGAGCCAGCCGGTGTAGTGGACCTTCGCGGTGCAGCCGCTGGCCGCCTCCGGGCCGTCGCCGACGACGACGTCCTCGAACTGCAGTCCGGATGCGGTGGTGGTGTAGGCCATGCGGGGTCTCCGTCGGAAGTTCCCGAAAAGATATCACGCGTGCCCGACGTGATCGGGCGAGCGCGGACGGCCGAGCCCGACGGTGCGCCGCGCGTCGCCGGGAGCCCCCGGCCCGCGCGCTCGAACGGCTCGGGTCAGCGCCCCAGCGTCGTCCGCGGTCCGACCCAGCGCTCGTGGCAGGTCCGCAGCTCGGCCAGCTCCAGCAGCACCTCCGGAGGGAACCCGGCCCGGCCGCCGCGATCGTCGAAGACGAACGCATCGAGCATCGCGTGGAACCGGTCGGGTGTCGCCCAGTCGCGCGCGATCGCCTCGAGCATGTGGGGGAAGTCCGCCGCGGTCCGACGCAGCAGGTTCCCCGGCAGCCGCAGCATCATCTCGCGCACCGCAGGCGACGGGCGGTCGGCCGGGGCACCGCGCGCGACCACGTCGGCCGGGCCTGGCCGGGTCCCCTCGGCGGTCACGCCGGCGGTGCTCGGGAATCGACCCGACAGCGCCGCCCGGATGGTCTCGTGGGGACCGACGACTCCTGTCTGCGGCATCTCGCTGTCTCCCTGCCCGGCCGGCACGGCGGGCGCCGGCCCGCCCCGACCCGGGCGATACAATCCGCGACAGCGTCCCGCCGTCGGCCGGACGCGCACAGGAACTCCATCGCATGTCCGAACACTTCATCGCCCGACCCGGCGGGGCCGTCCGCGGGAGCCTGCGGGTGCCCGGCGACAAGTCGATCTCCCACCGCTCGATCATGCTGGGCGCGATCGCCGAGGGCACGACCCGGGTCACCGGCTTCCTGGAGGGCGCCGACGCGATCTCGACGATGAACGTGTTCCGCGCGCTCGGCGTGCGGATCGACGGTCCGCTCGAGGGCCGCGTGACCGTCGAAGGGGTCGGGCCGCACGGCCTGAAGGCGCCCGCGACCGACCTCGATTGCGGCAACTCGGGCACGTCGATGCGGCTGTTGTCCGGGCTGCTCGCGGGGCAGGGCTTCGAGGCGCGGCTGGTGGGCGACGCGAGCCTCACGCGCCGCCCGATGAAGCGCGTGACCGAGCCGCTCGCACGGATGGGCGCCCGCATCGACACGAGCGACGGCCACCCGCCGCTGCGCATCCATCCGCCCGCGGGCCGGCTGCACGGGATCGACTACGCGATGCCGGTCGCGAGCGCGCAGGTGAAGTCGGCGCTGATGCTCGCCGGCCTGTACGCCGAGGGCACGACGCGCGTCACCGAGCCCGCGCCGACGCGCGACCACACCGAGCGGATGCTGAGCGCGTTCGGCGTACCGGTCGAGGTCGACGGGGCCACGGTGTCGGTGCGCGGCGGCGCGACGCTGCGCGCGACGGCGATCGACGTGCCCGCCGACATCTCGTCGGCCGCGTTCTTCCTGGTGGCCGGCGCGATCGCCCGCGACGCGGACCTGCTGCTGCGCCACGTCGGCACGAACCCGACGCGCACCGGCATCGTCGACATCCTGAAGCTGATGGGGGCGGACCTGACGCTGGAGAACCCGCGCGCCGTCGGCGGCGAGCCGGTCGCGGACCTGCGGATCCGCGCGTCCTCGCTGCGCGGCATCGACGTGCCGCCGGAACTCGTGCCGCTGGCGATCGACGAGTTCCCGGTGCTGTTCGTCGCGGCCGCGTGCGCCCGGGGTCGCACGGTGGTCACCGGTGCGGAGGAACTGCGCGTCAAGGAGTCCGACCGCATCGCGGTGATGGCCGACGGGCTGCGCGCGCTCGGCGTCGACGCGACGCCGACGCCGGACGGCATCGTCATCGAGGGCCGCGGCGACGACCCGTACGTGTTCTCGGGCGGCGAGGTCGACTCGCACGGCGACCACCGGCCCGCGATGGCCTTTTCGGTCGCATCGCTGCGCGCGGCCGCGCCGATCCGGATCGCCGACACCGCCAACGTCGGCACCTCGTTCCCGAACTTCCTCGCGCTCGCGCGGGAGGCGGGGATCGACGTCGAGCGCGTCGGGGCGCGATGACCGGATCGGACGTGCCGTCCGGAGCCGACGGCCCCGAGGTCGTCGGCGCCGCGGCGCCGCGCGTCGACGCCGGAACCCGCCCGGTGCCCGCCGGGCTCGACGCCCGCGCCGCGCCGGTCATCGCGATCGACGGTCCGACCGCCTCCGGCAAGGGCACGATCGCGCAGCGGGTCGCGGCCAACCTCGGCTGGCACTACCTCGACAGCGGCGCGCTCTACCGGCTCGCGGCGCTCGCCGCGATCCGCGCAGGCGCCGGCTTCGACGACCCGGGACCGCTTGCCCGGATCGCCGCGACGCTGCCGGTCGGATTCGCGCCCGACGGCCGGATCCGGCTCGGCGCCGATGACGTCACCGACGCGATCCGCGCCGAGGCGGTCGGCAACGGCGCCTCGCGGATCGCGGTGCACGGCGCCGTCCGCGACGCGCTGCTGGCGCTCCAGAGGGGCTTCCGGCGGCCGCCGGGGCTGGTCGCCGACGGGCGCGACATGGGCAGCGTGGTGTTCCCGGACGCGGCGCTGAAGGTGTTCCTGACGGCGAGCGCCGAGTCGCGCGCGGACCGCCGCCATAAGCAGTTGATCGAAAAGGGAATTTCTGCTAACCTCTGGTCCCTTTTGCAGGACCTTCGGACGCGGGACGCGCGCGACGCATCGCGCTCGGTCGCCCCGCTGGTTCCCGCGGAAGACGCGCACGTCCTGGACTCCACCACGCTGACCGTCGACGAGACGGTCGGGCGCGTGCTGGCGCTCTGGTCGGCGCGAGGGTAGCGGACGGCGTCGCGCCGTCCGCGTCGTTCGTCAACACCGCTGGAATGCGGGTCGCTCCTGCCGAGCGTTCCCCTTGTCCGGCGTGCATCCAGGAAAGCACTTGAACACCACTTCCATTCCCGAGACCGAGAGTTTCGCCAAGCTCTTCGAGGAGTCGCTCTCCAAGCAGGAGATGCGGCAGGGCGAGGTGATCACCGCCGAGGTGATCCGCATCGACCACAACTTCGTGGTCGTCAACGCCGGCCTGAAGTCGGAGAGCTTCATCCCGATCGAGGAGTTCCACAACGACCGCGGCGAGCTCGACGTCAAGGACGGCGATTTCGTCTCCGTGGCCATCGACTCGCTCGAGAACGGCTACGGCGAGACCCGGCTGTCGCGCGACCGCGCCAAGCGCCTCGCGGCCTGGGTCAACCTCGAGCGCGCGCTCGACAGCGGCGACCTCGTCGACGGCACGATCACCGGCAAGGTCAAGGGCGGCCTGACCGTCATGACCAACGGCATCCGCGCGTTCCTGCCGGGCTCGCTGATCGACATGCGCCCGGTCAAGGACACGACCCCGTACGAGGGCAAGACGCTCGAGTTCAAGGTGATCAAGCTCGACCGCAAGCGCAACAACGTCGTGCTGTCGCGCCGCGCGGTCATCGAGCTCTCGCAGGGCGAGGAGCGTGCGAAGCTGCTCGAGACACTGCAGGAAGGCTCGATCGTCAAGGGCACGGTCAAGAACATCACCGACTACGGCGCGTTCATCGACCTCGGCGGCATCGACGGCCTGCTGCACATCACCGACATGGCGTGGCGTCGCGTGCGTCACCCGTCCGAGGTGCTGGCGGTCGGCCAGGAAGTCACCGCGAAGGTGCTCAAGTTCGACCAGGAGAAGAACCGCGTCTCGCTGGGCGTCAAGCAGCTGGGCGACGACCCGTGGGTCGGCATCTCGCGCCGCTACCCCACTGGCACGCGGATGTTCGGCAAGGTCACGAACATCACCGACTACGGCGCGTTCGTCGAGATCGAGCCGGGCATCGAGGGCCTGGTGCACGTCTCCGAGATGGACTGGACGAACAAGAACGTCAACCCTGGCAAGGTGGTCTCGCTCGGCGACGAGGTCGAGGTCATGGTCCTGGAGATCGACGAGGACCGTCGCCGGATCTCGCTCGGCATGAAGCAGTGCCGTCCGAACCCGTGGCAGGAATTCGCCGAGAACCATCGCAAGGGCGACAAGGTCTCGGGCACGATCAAGTCGATCACCGACTTCGGCGTGTTCATCGGCCTGCCGGGCGGCATCGACGGCCTGGTGCACCTGTCCGACCTGTCGTGGAACAAGGCCGGCGAGGAAGCCGTGCGTGAGTTCAAGAAGGGCGACGAGGTGGGCGCGGTGGTGCTCGCGATCGACGTGGAGCGCGAGCGCATCTCGCTCGGCATCAAGCAGCTCGACGGCGATCCGTTCACCAGCTACGCGTCGCAGCACGAGAAGGGCCACGTCGTCACCGGCACGGTGAAGAGCGTGGATCCGAAGGGTGCGGTCGTGGTGATCGGCGGCGACATCGACGGCTACCTGCGTGCGTCGGAGATCTCGCGCGACCGCGTCGAGGACGCCCGCAACCACCTGAAGGAAGGCGACACGGTCGAGGCGATGATCATCAACATCGACCGCAAGAACCGCTCGATCGCTCTGTCGATCAAGGCCAAGGACTCGGTCGAGACCGCCGAGACCCTGCAGCGCATGCAGGCGGAGTCGGGTGCCGCGACGGGCACGACCAACCTGGGCGCGCTGCTGCGCGCGAAGCTGTCCTCGGGCGGCGACGAGAAGTGACGCGTAACTGAAGGGTTCCGGCCGCGTCCTGCGGGGCGTGGCCGGAGCGACCGGTCCCGGGGCACGGGTCCCGGTCCGGGCTTCGACAACGCCGCATCGAGTGCCGCCGCGGGGCGGCTGCACCGGACCGACCGACGACCATGCTCGACATCGACGATCAGCAGTCCCCCGGGACGATGACCAAGTCCGAGCTCATCGCCCGGCTCGCCGAGCGATATCCGCAGCTGGTCGCGAAGGACGCCGAGTTCGCGGTCAAGACCATCCTCGACGCGATGGCCAAGACGCTGGCCGAGGGCCACCGGATCGAGATCCGCGGCTTCGGCAGCTTCGCGCTGTCGCACCGCCCGCCGCGCATCGGACGCAACCCGAAATCGGGCGAGCGCGTGCAGGTGCCCGAGAAGCGGGTGCCGCACTTCAAGCCCGGCAAGGAGCTGCGCGAGCGGGTCGACGTGCGGGCCCGCGTCGACGGCGCCGGCCGCTGAGCGTGCGACGCGCGGAGCCTGCCCGATGCGGCTGCTGACCTGGCTGTTCCGGCTGGGACTGTTCCTGGTGATGATGGGCTTCGCGCTGTCGAACACCGACACCGCGACGCTGCGCTTCTTCGGCATCCCGGAGTTCGAGTGGCGGGCGCCGATGGTGCTGTTCCTCTTCCTGTTCTTCGCCGCGGGCGCGCTGGTCGGCGTGGTCGCGACGATGCCGCTGGTGTTCCGCCAGCGCCGGCACATCGGCCGGCTGCGCCGCGACGCCGACGCAGCGACGAAGGCCGCCGCGAAGGCCGCCACCGACGCCTCGCCGTCCCTCGATGGCGCGCGCCTGCCCGCGGGCGGCGCCGGCCCGCGCGGGATCTGAGCGCCGCGATGGAGTTCGAGCTCTGGTGGCTGGTCGTGATCCCGGTGTTCTTCGGGCTCGGCTGGGTCGCGTCGCGGATCGACGCGCGGCATCTGATCCGCCAGTCCTCGCAGCTGCCGGACGCGTACTTCAAGGGCCTGAACTTCCTGCTCAACGAGCAGCCCGACAAGGCGATCGACGCGTTCGTCGACGTCGTGAAGCTCGACCCCGAGACCGTCGAGCTGCACTTCGCGCTCGGCAACCTGTTCCGCCGCCGCGGCGAGACCGACCGCGCGATCCGCGTCCACCAGAGCCTGGTGGGGCGCTCGGACCTGCTGCCCGAGCAGCGCGAGCATGCGCGGTTCGAGCTCGGGCAGGACTTCCTGCGCGCGGGGCTGCTGGACCGTGCGGAGGACGCGTTCAACCGTCTCGAGGGGACGAGCTACGCGGCCGCCGCATTGCGCCACCGGCTCGACCTCGCGCAGATGGTCCGCGACTGGCCGCGCGCGATCGAGCTCGCGCGGCAGCTGCAGCGAGACGCGGCCGACGGCGCGCATCCGCCGATCGCGCACTTCCACTGCGAGCTCGCCCAGCAGGCGCTCGCCGGCAAGGCGCCCGACCGCGACGCGCAGGCCCGCCGCGAGATCGACCTCGCGCTGCAGGCCGGCCCCGCGCATCCGCGGCCTTGGCTGCTGCGCGGCGAGGCCGCCTTCGCCGCCGACGACGTCGAGGGCGCGATCGCCGCGTGGACCGAGCTCGAGCGCATCAGCCCCGCGCACCTCGGGCTGATCGGCGAGCGCTGGCTGCAGGCGCACGAGCGCGCGGGCCGGCTCGGCGAAGGCCTCGCGCGCCTCGAGGCGGTGCTCGCCGAGCACCCGTCGGTCGACGCGCTGCGCGCGGTCGCGCAGGCGCGGGCGCGCCGCGACGGCCCCGCCACGGCCATCGCCTGGTTGCGCGCCTCGCTCGCGCGCACGCCGTCGCTGCTCGGCCTGGAGCAGCTGCTCGAGCTGCAGAAGCAGCCTGCGGGCGGCGAGCTCGACGCGGACATCGCGCTGACCGCGTCGCTGATCCAGAAGCAGGCGGCGCGGTTGTCGCGCTTCGTGTGCGGGCAGTGCGGCTTCAAGGCGCGCCGCTTCTACTGGCAGTGCCCGGGCTGCAACCACTGGGACAGCTACCCGCCGCGCCGCACCGAGGAGCTCGAGGCCGAGTCGTGAGCCGAACGGCCTACGACCTCGGCACGGCTTGGTCGGCGCGGAGCGCTCCGCTACATTCGTCGCGTGTCCTCGATGCCTCGATGCGGGAGTCGACGATGAGACCGACACGGATGCTGCGATCCACGCTGCTCTGCACGCTGCTCGCGTGCCTCGCGCCCGAGTCCGCGCTGGCTGCGGTGAACGCGAACACCGCGTCGCCGGACGAGCTTCGCATCGTGCGCGGCATCGGTCCGTCGATCGCCCAGCGCATCGTCGACGAGCGGCGTCGCGGCGCCTACTCGAGTCTCGACGACCTTCAGGCGCGGGTGCGTGGCGTCGGCGAGGCGAGCGTGCGCAAGATGGCCGCGGGTGGCCTCGTGGTCGGTGCCGCAGGTGGCGTCGGTGCCGCGGGCGCGACCCCGGTGGCCGCGCGCCCGCGGGCAGAGCTGATCGAGGGTCGGGCCCGCGACGTGTCGCCAGCGCCCGCCCGCCGCGCGCGTGCTCCGCACGCGCCGCGCAACGTCGAGGCGGCACGATGAGTTCGGTACGTCCGAGCGCTGCCGCGCCGCGCTGGCTGCTCTACGCGCGGCTGCTGCGCCTTCACAGGCCGATCGGCACGCTGCTGCTGCTGTGGCCGACGCTGTGGGCGCTGTTCGTCGCCGGGCACGGTGCGCCGCCCGCATACGTTCTGGTCGCGTTCTGCGTCGGCACGCTGCTGATGCGCTCGGCCGGCTGCGCGATCAACGACTGGGCCGACCGCGACTTCGACCGCCACGTCGAGCGCACCGCCGAGCGGCCGCTGACTGCCGGGCTGATCCGACCCGGCGAGGCGCTCGCGCTGTTCGTCGTGCTGTCGCTGGTGTCGTTCCTGCTGGTGCTGCCGCTCAACGGGCTGACGATCGGCCTGGCGTTCGTCGGCGCGTTCCTCGCGGCGAGCTACCCGTTCACCAAGCGCTTCGTCGCGATCCCGCAGGCCTATCTCGGCATCGCCTTCGGCTTCGGCATCCCGATGGCCTGGGCGGCGATCCAGGGCGCGCTGCCGCTGTCGTCGTGGGCGATGCTCGCCGCGAACGTGTTCTGGGCGATCGCCTACGACACCGAGTACGCGATGGTCGATCGCGACGACGACCTCAAGATCGGCATCCGCACGTCCGCGATCACCTTCGGCCGCTTCGACGTCGCCGCAGTGATGGCCTCGTACGCGGCGTCGCTCGCGCTGCTCGCGTGGGTCGGCCGCCTCGAGGAGCTCGGCCCGGCCTACTACGCGGGACTCGTCGTCGCCGCGGGCATCGCCGCCTACCACTGGACGCTGATCCGCGACCGCGGCCGCGAAGGCTGCTTCCGCGCGTTCAACCACAACACCTGGTTCGGCGCGGCAGTGTTCGCGGGCATCGCCGTCGACTTCGTGCTCGCCTGACGGCGGGTGGCGCGTCCAGCTCAGGCCGACGCGCCGAACTCCCGTCCGAGCTCCTCGGAGCGCCGGCACGCGGCGGCCATCGCGTCGGCCACCATCGACGGCAGCCCGCGCTCGGCCATCACCGCCAGGCCCGCAGCGGTGGTGCCGCCCTTGGAGGTGACCCGCTCGCGCAGCACCGAGGGCGGCTCGTCCGAGGTCGACGCGAGCTGCGCCGCGCCGAGCGCGGTCTGCAGCGCGAGCCGCCGCGCCTGCTCCGGGCTCAGCCCGAGCGCGACGCCCCCCTCGATCATCGACTCGATGAACCGGAACACGTAGGCCGGGCCGCTGCCACTCAGCGCGGTCACCGCGTCGAGCTTCGACTCGTCGTCCACCCAGACCGCGATCCCGACCGCGCCCACGATCGACTCGGCGAGCCGGCGATCCGCGTCGGAGGTGCCGGGGAACGCGGCCAGACCGGTCGCGCCGAGGCCGACCAGCGCCGGCGTGTTCGGCATCGTGCGCACGATCCGCGCGTGGCCGCCGAGCCAGCGCGACACGTCGGCTGCGCGCACGCCGGCCGCGACCGACAGCAGCAGCGGCGCGCGCAGGTGCGGCGCGATCGCGGTGACCGCCTCGCGCATCTGCTGCGGCTTGACCGCGAGCACGACGACGTCGGCGTCGAGCGCGGTGGCCGACGGCGACGCGTGCGTCGCGATGCCGAAGCGCGAGGCGAGCGAGGCGCGCTGTGCCTCGGACGGATCGATCGCGGCGATGCGCGCAGCGGTCGCGCCACGTGCCACGAGGCCGCCGATCAGCGCGGCGGCCATGTTGCCGCCGCCGACGAAGGCGATGCGGACGGACTGGATCGGATCGGTCATCAGGAGTCTCCGGAGCGACGCACGAACTGGCGGGGCCGCAGGCCGAGCGCGGCCAACGTGCCGAGGTAGAGGGCGGCGCCCGCGCCGACGAGGCCGAGCACCAGGGCCGCGCGTGTCAGCGGCTCGGCCTTCATCGCGACCCAGTCGAAGCGCGGGACCGCGACCGCGAGCAGCGCGGCGAGCACGACGAGCGCGACCGCGAGCTTCGCTCCGAACGCGAGCCATCCGGGCTGCGGGCGGTAGATGCCACGCCGCATCAGGCCGGCGAGCAGCAGCGCGGCGTTGACCGTCGCCGCGACCGAGATCGACAGCGCGAGCCCGGCGTGGCCGAAGGCCGGCACGAACGCGACGTTCAGGGCCTGCGTGACCGCGAGCACGACCAGTGCGATCCTGAACGGCGTGCGCACGTCCTGCTTGCCGTAGAAGCCCGGCGCGAGGATCTTGACCGCGATCAGCCCCAGCAGGCCGACCGAGTACGCGAGCACCGCGCGCCCGGTCATCTGCAGGTCCTGCGCGTCGAAGCGTCCGTAGTGGAACAGCAGCGCGGTCAGCGGCTCGGCCATCAGCGCGAGCCCGACCATGCAGGGCAGCGCGAGCAGCGCCGCGAGCCTCAGTCCCCAGTCGAGCAGCGCCGCGTACTCGTCGCCGCGCCCGGCGGCGTTCGCGCGGGCGAGGCTGGGCAGCAGCACGGTGCCGAGCGCGACGCCGAGCAGCGCGGTCGGGAACTCCATCAGGCGGTCACCGAACGACACCCACGAGACCGCGCCCGGGCCGAGCCGCGACGCGATGTGCGTGTTGACGATCAGGCTCACCTGCGCGACCGACACCGCGAGCACCGCCGGCCCCATCTGCCGGACGATCCGGCGCACCTGTGGGTCCGCGACCGCCGCCTTCAGGTCGAGGCCGATCCGGGGCAGCATGCCGATGCGCAGCAGCGCCGGCACCTGCAGCGCGAGTTGTGCGACGCCACCCGCGACCACCCCGGCGGCGAGCGCGTAGATCGGCGGGTCGAAGCGGGGCGACAGGAACAGCGCCGCGCCGATGAACGACAGGTTCAGCAGCACCGGCGTGAAGGCGGGCACCGCGAATTGCCGCCAGGTGTTCAGCACCCCGGCCGCGAGCGCGACCATCGAGATCAGCAGGATGTACGGGAACATCCATCGGGTCATCACGACGCCTGCCTCGAACGCGCCCGGCTCGGCGGCGAGGCCCGAGGCCATCGCCCACACCAGCGCCGGCGCCGCGACGACCCCGAGGGCCGAGACCGCCACCAGCACCCAGAACAGCACGGTCGCGACGTGGTCGACGAGCCGGTGCATCGAGGCATCGTCGCCCCCCTCGCGGGCGGCGGCGAGGATCGGTACGAAGGCCTGGGAGAACGCACCCTCGGCGAACATCCGCCGCAGCAGGTTCGGCAGCCGGAAGGCGACGAAGAACGCGTCGGTCAGCGCGGACGCACCGAAGATCGTCGCCGTGAGGTTCTCGCGGATCAGGCCGGTGATCCGCGACAGCAGCGTCAGTCCGCTGACCGTCGCGGCCGAGCGCAGCAGGTTCAAGAACCGGCTCCGCGGCGCCGCAGACCGTCCCGGCTTGCCAGGGCGGTGCAAAGTGCTTTAAGATTCAAGGCTTTCCCGAATTTTCCGGCATGCAGCCGAGCGCGTCCCCGCAAAGGACGGACGCGATGCCTGCGGCCCCTCCTGAGAAAGAGATCTTCGCATGGCCAACATCGCTTCGGCTCGCAAGCGCGCCCGCCAGGCCGCCAAGCAGAACGCGCACAACTCCAGCCTTCGCTCGCGCCTTCGCACCGCGATCAAGTCGGTCCGCAAGGCCGTTGCCGCCGGCGACAAGACCGCGGCCGCCGCGCAGCTGCGCACCTCGCAGAGCGTCATCGACTCGATCGCCGACAAGCGGATCATCCACAAGAACGCCGCGTCGCGTTACAAGAGCCGCCTCGCCTCGGCCCTGAAGCGGATGGCCTGACGCTCCGCCGGGCGGCGCGACCCGCGCCGCCCCTGTGAGAACGGGCCGACGCGCCGAGCGCGACGCCCCGCCCG
The DNA here is from genome assembly GCA_020248665.1 of Burkholderiales bacterium. Taxonomy (GTDB): domain Bacteria; phylum Pseudomonadota; class Gammaproteobacteria; order Burkholderiales; family Burkholderiaceae_E; genus UBA4615. Next base: position 15,780 of record JADCHE010000047.1, read on the forward strand.
CGGCACCCCGCCGCGTGGTGCGCCGGCCGGAGCCGGCCTACCCGACGACTGAACGACTGCACGGCTGCGTACGCCCCGAATGGCGGCGCGCTCGATGGGCTCCGGTCGTGGTCAGGGGCCGCTAGAGCCCGCGTCAGGCCGCCTTGCCCGGCCGCGCCCCGAACAGCGCCGTGCCGACGCGCACGATCGTCGCGCCTTCGGCGATCGCGGCCTCCAGGTCCCCCGACATCCCCATCGACAGCGTGTCGACCGGCAATCCGGCGGCGCGCATCGCGTCGAACACCGCCCGGACCCGGGCGAACTGCGCGCGCTGCGCGGCCGGATCGTCGGTCGGCGCCGGGATCGCCATCACGCCCCGCAGCCTCAGCCTCGGCATCGCCGCGATCGCAGCACCGAGCGCGACCGCCTCCGACGGGTCGCAGCCGCTCTTGGTCGCTTCGCCGCTGACGTCGACCTGCACGCAGACCTGCAGCGGCGCGAGGACCGCGGGGCGCTGCTCCGACAGCCGGCGCGCGACCTTCTCGCGGTCGACCGAGTGCACCCAGTCGAAGGCCTCGGCGATCGCCTTCGTCTTGTTGGACTGGATGGGGCCGATGAAATGCCAGGACGGCCCGGCGGTCGCCGGATCCGTGTGCCGGGACGGCCCGGCGGTCGCCGGATCCGTGTGCCAGGACGGCCCGGCGGTCGCCGGATCCGTGTGCCAGGACGGCCCGGCGGTCGCCGGATCCGTGTGCCAGGACGGCCCGGCGGTCGCCGGATCCGTGTGCCGGGACGGCCCGGCCGAAGCCCCCTCCGGCGATCCTTCCCGGGCCGCCCCCGACCGTCCGGACGCCCGAAGTGCCCACCGGTCGCGGACCGCTGCCACCTTGGGCAGGGCTTCCTGCAAATAGTTCTCGCCGAAGGCCCGCTGTCCGGTCGCGGCGAGCGCGAGCACGGTGTCGGCGTCGAAGGTCTTGCTCACCGCGAGCAGCGCGACGTCCCCGGGCAGGCGCCCGCAGGCCCGTGCGGCCGCGTCGATCCGGGCGCGGACGGCCGCGTGGCGGTCGCGCAACGTCGCGTCGCCGTCCGTCGCAGCCGGTGACGGGTCTTCGGACGGCGGGGCGGCCGGCGCGTGCGTGGGCCTAGGATCCTCTTTCACAAGACCGGTCATCTCGTTCGGGACATTCATGGACATTGCTGAACTGCTCGCGTTCGCGGTCAAGAACAAGGCGTCGGACCTGCACCTGTCGGCGGGCCTGCCGCCGATGATCCGCGTGCACGGTGACGTCCGACGGATCAACCTCCCGCCGATGGAGCACGAAGCGGTGCACGGGTTGATCTACGACATCATGAACGACGCGCAGCGCAAGGGCTACGAGGAAAACCTCGAGTGCGACTTCTCGTTCGCGATCCCGGGGCTCGCGCGCTTCCGCGTCAACGCGTTCCAGCAGCAGCGCGGTGCCGGCGCCGTGATGCGGACGATTCCGTCCAAGATCCTGACGCTCGAGGATCTGAACGCGCCGAAGATCTTCGCCGAGCTCTCGATGCAGCCGCGCGGCCTGATCCTCGTCACCGGCCCGACCGGCTCGGGCAAGTCGACGACGCTCGCGGGCATGATCAACCACGTGAACGAGAACGTCTACGGCCACATCCTGACCGTGGAGGACCCGATCGAGTTCGTGCACGACGCCAAGCGCTGCCTGATCAACCAGCGCGAGGTCGGCCCGCACACGCTGTCGTTCAGCAACGCGCTGCGCTCGGCGCTGCGCGAGGACCCGGACATCATCCTGGTCGGCGAGTTGCGCGACCTGGAGACGATCCGCCTCGCGCTGACCGCGGCCGAGACCGGCCACCTGGTGTTCGGCACGCTGCACACCTCGAGCGCGGCCAAGACGATCGACCGGATCATCGACGTGTTCCCGGCGGCCGAGAAGGAGATGACGCGGGCGATGCTGTCGGAGTCGCTGAAGGCGGTGATCTCGCAGTCGCTGCTGAAGACCAAGGACGGCGGCGGCCGCGTCGCGGCGCACGAGATCATGATCGGCACGCCCGCGATCCGGAACCTGATCCGCGAGGCCAAGGTCGCGCAGATGAACGCGTCGATCCAGACCGGCGCGTCGGTCGGCATGCAGACGCTCGACCAGTGCCTGACCGACCTGGTCCGGCGCAACGTGATCTCGATGGCCGAGGCGCGCAACGCCGCGGCGAACAAGGACAACTTTCCCGGATGACGGGTAGGAGCAGCTGTTGATCGCGACCGCACCGGACCTCAAGATCCCGAACGCCGCCCCGGGCGCCCGCTCGAGCGGCATGGAGCGCGAGCAGGCGTCGAAGTTCCTGCACGACCTGCTCAAGCTGATGCTCTCGAAGCGCGGCTCGGACCTGTTCCTCACCGCCGAGTTCCCGCCGGCGTTCAAGGTCGACGGCAAGGTGATGCCGGTCTCGAACGTGCCACTGACGCCGCAGCATACGGTCGAGCTCGCTCGCGCGCTGATGAACGACCGCCAGGCGGGCGAGTTCGAGGCGAAGAAGGAGCTGAACTTCGCGATCAGCCCGACGGGGATCGGTCGCTTCCGGGTCAACGCGTTCATGCAGCTCGGGCGTGTCGGCATCGTGCTGCGGACGATCCAGAGCCACATCCCGCGATTCGAGGAGCTCGACCTCCCGCCGATCATGCGCGATCTGTCGCTGACCAAGCGCGGGCTGATGATCATGGTCGGCGCGACCGGCTCGGGCAAGTCGACCTCGCTCGCCGCGATGATCGGCTACCGCAACGAGAACACGCATGGACACATCGTGACCATCGAGGATCCGGTGGAGTACGTGCATCCGCACCGCAACTGCATCGTCACGCATCGCGAGGTGGGCGTCGACACCGACAGCTGGGAGATCGCGCTCAAGAACACGCTGCGCCAGGCGCCCGACGTGATCATGATCGGCGAGATCCGCGACCGCGAGACGATGGAGCACGCGATCGCGTTCGCCGAGACCGGCCACCTGTGCATGGCCACCCTGCACTCGAACAGCGCCAACCAGGCGCTCGACCGGATCATCAACTTCTTCCCGGAAGAGCGGCGCCACCAGCTGCTGATGGACCTGTCCCTGAACCTCAAGGCGATCGTCTCGCAGCGCCTGCTGCCGCTCGCCACCGGCAAGGGCCGCGCGCCCGCGGTCGAGATCCTGCTGAACACGCCGCTCATCGGCGACCTGATCTTCAAGGGCGAGGTCAGCGCGATCAAGGAAGTGATGAAGAAGTCCCGCGAGCTCGGGATGCAGACCTTCGACCAGGCGCTGTTCGAGCTCTACGAGGCGCACAAGATCAGCTACGAGGACGCGCTGCGCAACGCCGACTCGGTCAACGACCTGCGGCTCAACATCAAGCTGAACAGCAAGCGCAGCTCGCGCGACCTGAACCGCGGCACCGAGCACCTCGACATCGTCTGAACGCCGCGGGGCCCGGTGCCTCGCCGGCATCCGGGGCGTGCGGAACGAGCCCCGGCCCGACCGGCTCGCCCCGGCGCCGCTTGACCCCGGACGTCATCGCCGGGAGCCCGCCAGGCTGCCAGACTCGCTGCCATGGATACCGCTGCAAGCCGACTCGCCCGCCCCGCGTTTCTGGTCTGCGCGGGCGCGATGGTCGCCCACGAGGTCGACGCCGCGCTGCGCGCCGAATGGCGACTGCTCTACGGGCTGCGATCGCTGCAGGACGAGATCGCAGCGTCGGCGTTCGTGCTGCTGCACCTGCCGCTCTGCGTCGCCATCTCGCACCTCGTGGCGCATCCGGACGGCACGGTGCGCGTCCGCGCCCGTGCCGCCTTCTCGGCGTTCGCGGTGGTGCACGCCGGGCTGCACTGGCGACTGCGGGACGACCCGCTGAGCGACTTCTCCAGCCCGGCGTCGGTCGCGTGCATCGCCGCCGGCGCGATCGGAGGCCTCGCATGGTTCGCCGCGAACGCCCTGGCTCGCCGCGACGGGCGTCGGACGGACGTCGCGCGGCGTGCCGTGCCGCGCTGATCACGCGGGGCGCCGCCTGGGCACGGCTCAGGCCTCCCGTGGCCCGTCGTCCGTCGCGCCGTCCTTCGGCCGCCGCGCCGAGCCCGCGACCATCTCGAACCTGAACAGCCGGCACTCGAGCGCGCCGTTGAAGAGCGGCGTGCGCTTCGACGGCTTGAGCCGCAGCCGCTGCGGCAGCGCGAGGTCGCTGCTGAACAGGCACGCCGTCCAGCCCGAGAAGCGCTGCTTGAGCAGCGTCGCGAAAGCCGGCCAGAACGCGTCGGCGTGCGCGAGCGACTGGCGTCCCTTGACGTCGAGGCGCTCGCCGTACGGCGGGTTCGCGAGCAGCAGCCCGGCCTCGGCCGGTGCGCGGTCGAGGTGCAGCGCGTCGAGCTGGCGCAGCGACACCCAGGCGGGGTCGGCGCCGCAGCGCGCGAGGTTCGAGCGGGCCGCGGCGAGCGCGGCCTCCGACACGTCCGAGCCGAAGATGGACGCGGAGGCGGGCGCGGGCCGCGGCGCGACGCGCCGCATCCGGTCCCACGCGTCGCGGTCGAAGCCGCGCATGCGCTCGAACGCGAACCGCCGCTGCGCGCCGGGCGGCATGCCGGCCGCGATCATCGCGGCCTCGACGACGATCGTGCCCGAGCCGCAGAACGGGTCGAGCAGTGGCGTGCCCGGGGTCCAGCCCGACAGCGCGAGCAGGCCCGCGGCGAGGTTCTCCTTCATCGGCGCGTCGACGCCTTCGCGTCGCCAGCCACGCTTGAACAGCGACTCCCCGGACCAGTCGAGATAGAGCGTGCACCGACCCGCCTCGAGGAACGCGAACACGCGGCGGTCGGGCCGCTGGCGGTCGATCGACGGACGCTCGCCGAAGCGCTCGCGAAGTCGGTCGACGAGGCCGTCCTTGATCCGCAGCGTCGCGAACTGCAGGCTCCTTACCGGCGCGCCGATCGCGGTGGTGTCGATGCGCAGCGAGGCGAGCGGCTCGTGCCAGCGTTCCCACTCGGTGTCGCGCGCGATGCGGTAGAGGTCGTCCTCGGTGCGGTAGGGCGCATGTGCGACCTGCTGCAGCACGCGGCTCGCGATCCGCGAGTGCAGGTTCGCGGCGAAGCCGATCGTAGCGTCGCCCTCGAAGCGCACGCCGCCCGGCGGCGCCGCGACGACGTCCGCGCCGAGTGCCCGCAGCTCGTCGGCGAGCGCGGCCTCGAGGCCGCGCGGGCAGGGCGCGAAGAAGGCGGTCGCGGTCAAGGCGATGCGGGGCCTCGGGACGGCGGCGCGGGCTCGGCCGCGCTCAGCCCCGCGCGAGCGCGCTCTCGACGAACTCGAGCCGGTCCTGGCCCCAGAACGGTTCGTCGCCGACGACGTAGAACGGCGCGCCGAACACCTGCCGCTCGATCGCCTCGTCGGTGTACGCGTCGAACAGGCGCGCCGCCTCGTCGGCCTTCGCGGCGAGCGCGGCGGCGTCGAGCCCCTGCGCGGCGACGATCGCGGCGACGGTCGCGGCGTCCGACACGTCGCGCTCCTCGGCCCAGCACGCTCGCATCAGCGCGCCGGCGAAGGCCAGCGCCGCGTCGGTGCCGGCGGCGAGGTCGGCGGCGACGATCGCCTTCGCGGCGAGGTCGGCCGGCACCGGGAAGTGCTTCGGATGGATGTTCAGCGGCACGCCGACATGGTCGCGCCAGCGTGCGAGCTCGTGCAGCCGGTAGGCCTGCCGCTGCGGCGCGCGCTTGGCGAGCGGCACGCCGCCGGAGACCGGGAACACACGTCCGAGGTCGCAGGGACGCAGCAGCACCTCGGCGCCGTGGCGCCGCGCCATGGCGACGAACCGATCGTGGCCGAGGTAGGTCCACGGCGACACCGGGGTGAAGAAGTAACGGACGGTCTGCATGGACGCTGTCTCCTCGCGCGGGCCCGGGGCCCGATGGGGTAGGTCCCGCCTCGCCGGGGCGGGCTCAGAAGGGCTTGACGACCACGAGGATCACCACCGCCACCAGCAGCAGCACCGGCGCCTCGTTGAACCAGCGGTACCAGACGTGCGAGCGCGCGTTCTCGCCGCGCTCGAAGCGCTTCACCATCGCGCCGCAGACGTGGTGGTAGCCGACCAGCACGACCACGAGCGCGAGCTTCGCGTGCATCCATCCACCGCCGAAGCCCCAGCCGAGCCACAGCCAGATCCCGAAGGCGAGCGCCAGCACCATCAGCGGGCCCATGAAGCGATACAGCTTGCGCGCCATCAGCAGCAGCCGCGCGCGCTCGGCATCGGAGCCTGCGGGGACCATCGCGAGATTCACCAGGATCCGAGGCAGGTAGAACAGGCCGGCGAACCAGCTGGTGACGAAGACGATGTGCAGCGACTTGACCCAGAGCATCGGTCGATTGTACCGGCTCGCCCGGCCCGACCGGCGGGTCGGGGCCGTCCGCCGTGCCGGCGATAGAATCGCCGACTCGCGCAACCTTCCACGGACGAGACGATGGCTCCCTCCCTGCAAGACACCGCGGTGCCGGTGTTCGATTCGATGCTGAAGAACCTGTCGGCGCTGCTCGACAAGGCCGTCGTGCACGCGCAGGCGAAGGGCTACGAGCCGTCCGTGCTGCTGCAGTCGCGGCTCGCGCCCGACATGTTCCCCCTGACGCGCCAGGTCCAGATCGCGACCGACGCCGCGAAGTTCGGCGTCGCGCGGCTCACCGGCGTCGAGCCGCCCAAGTTCGCCGACGACGAGGCGACGTTCGAGCAGCTGAAGGCGCGCATCGAGAAGACCCGCGCGTTCGTGGCCGGCGTGCCACGCGACGCGTTCGAGGGCGCCGAGGCCCGTCGCGTCGAGGTGCCGACCCGCACTGCGACCTATGCGTTCGACGGCCGAACCTTCCTGCTGCACTGGGCGATGCCCAACTTCTACTTCCACGTGGTGACCGCGTACGACATCCTGCGCCACAACGGCGTGGAGGTCGGCAAGCGCGACTACCTCGGCCCGGTGCCGACGCTCTGAAGCTGCCGCGCGGGCCGTCTCGCGGCCCGCGCCGCCCGGGTCAGCCGCGGACCTGGCCCGAGCCGAACACCACCCACTTCAGCGAGGTCAGCCCCTCGAGCCCGACCGGTCCGCGCGCGTGCAGCTTGTCGGTCGAGATGCCGATCTCGGCCCCCAGCCCGTACTCGAAGCCGTCGGCGAAACGTGTGGAGGCGTTGATCATCACGCTCGAGGAGTCGACCTCGCGCACGAAGCGCATCGCGTGCGAGTGGTCCTCGGTGACGATCGCGTCGGTGTGCCGCGAGCCCCAGCGCTCGATATGGTCGATCGCCGCATCGAGGCCGTCGACGACGCGGATGGACAGGATCGGCGCGAGGTACTCGGTCGCCCAGTCGGCCTCGGTCGCCGGCACGCACGACAGGCCGGCCTTCGACAGGATCTCGCGGGTCGCGTCGCAGCCGCGCAGCTCGACGCCCTTGGCCGCGTAGATCGCGCCCAGCGGCGGCAGCAGCCGCAGCGCGATCTCGCGGTCGACCAATAGCGTCTCCATCGTGTTGCACGGCGAGTAGCGCTGGGTCTTCGCGTTGTCGCAGATCCGGATCGCGCGGTCGAGGTCGGCCCGCGCGTCGACGTACACGTGGCAGATGCCGTCGAGGTGCTTGATCACCGGCACGCGCGCCTCGGCCGAGATCCGCTCGATCAGCGACTTGCCGCCGCGGGGCACGATCACGTCGACCCACTCGGGGCTCGAGACCAGCGCTCCGACCGCGGCGCGGTCGGTGGTGTCGATCAGCTGCACCGCGTCGGCGGGCAGGCCGGCGGCCTCGAGCCCCTCGCGGACCAGCGCGGCGAGCGCGCGGTTGCTGTGGATCGCCTCGGAGCCGCCGCGCAGGATCGTCGCGTTGCCGGACTTCACGCACAGCCCGGCTGCGTCGATCGTCACGTTCGGCCGCGACTCGTAGACGATGCCGATCACGCCGAGCGGCACGCGCATCTTCCCGACCTGGATGCCCGACGGCCGGAAGCGCATGTCGGAGATCTCGCCGACCGGATCGGGCAGCGCCGCGATCTGCTCGAGGCCGACCGCCATCGACTCGATCACCTTCGGGGTCAGCGCGAGCCGGTCGACGAACGCTGCGTCGTGGCCGGTGGCGCGCGCGGCCTCGAGGTCCTTCGCGTTCACGGCGGCGAGCGACGCGGCCTCGCGGCGGATCGCGGCGGCGGCGGCGAGCAGCGCCGCGTCCCTCGCGGCGGTTGAGGCGCGGGCGGTCGCGCGCGACGCGGCGCGCGCGCGGCGGCCGACCTCGGCGACGTAGACCGGGATGTCGATCGGATTCATCGTCGGAGCTCCTTGGGGGCGCGGGGCGGCGCTCAGCCGCCGGCCGCCTCGGCCTCGAGTGCCAGCGACGGCGTGCCGGCCAGCCCGAGCACCACGGCCTCGAGCGACAGCCACTCGTCGCCGTCCGCCACGCCCTTGGCGATTCTATCGGTGCGGGCGCAGGCCCGCAGCAGGCGCCTCAGCGTCCGCGCGTCGAGCCGGCGCAGCGCCGCGGCGTAGGTGCGTTCACGCTCGCCCCAGACCCGCGCCTCGCGCAGCGCCTGGCCGACCGGCCGGCCGGCGTCGCGCGCGCCGGCGGCGCGGGCGAGCGTGCGCACCGCCTCGGCGAGCGCCCACAGCACGACCGGCACCGCGGTACCCTCGGCGCGCAGGCCGGCGAGGCAGCGCAGCGCGCGCGGCGGGTCGCCGGCGACCGCGGCGTCGACCAGGTCGAACGCGTCCCATCGCGCGACGTCGAGCACCGCCGCGCGGACCGCGTCGGCATCGAGCGCGCCCCGCGGGAACAGCAGCGCGAGCTTGTCGACCTCCTGGCGCGCCGCGAGCAGGTTGCCTTCGACGCGCTCGGCGATCAGCCTCAGCGTCGCCGCATCGGCACGGCGGCCGTCGCGCGCGAGCCGCTCGCCGATCCAGCCCGCAAGCCGCTCGCGATCGACGACCGGGATCGCGACGTACCAGCCCAGGCGCACGAGCCGCCCGAACCATGCGGAGTCCGCGGTCGCCTTGTCGAGCCTGGGGCTCGTCGCGAGCAGCCGCACGTCCTCGGGCAGCGCCTCGGCCGCCTCGGCGAGCGCCTCGCCGATCTCCTTGCCGGGCTTGCCGGCGAAGCGCACCTCGAGCAGGCGCCGGCTCGAGAACAGCGAGAGCGCGCCGGCCTGCGCCGCGAGCGCGTCGACCCGGAAGCTGCGGTCCACGTGGAACACCTGCCGCTCGTCGAAGCCCGCGGCGCGCGCCGCCGCGCGCACGCGGTCCGCCGCCTCGAGCATCAGCAGCGGCTCGTCGCTCGCGATCCAGGTGACAGGCGGCGGCACGCCGCCCGTCTTCGCGAGCGCCGCGTCGAGCTGCGCGTCGCGCAGCGCGGTCACGGGCGCGGCCTCACGCGAGCGGCCTCATGGCGCGACCTTCACCGTCGAGAGCCGCCGAAGGATCTGCGCGACGGCGTCGAGCCGCATGTCTCGATAGAGCAGCCCGACCTCGTCGGCGTTCAGGATCCCCTGGACGTCGAGGACGGTGATCTGCCGCCGCAGCAGCATCTCGTTCGGCGCGATCAGCTCCCCCTCGCTGGCGTCCTTGACGGCCCAGCGCAGCCGGTAGCGCAGCTGGTATTCGCGCGGTCGGCCGCTGATCGACAGCGCGGTGATCTCCTGCTCGAGCGCCTCGGACAGCATGTCCAAGCGCACCTGCGCGTCCTCGCGACGGTCGACCACGGTGGCGCCGTTGATCCGCACCGAGCGCCGCAGCTCGCCGCCGAGCTGCGAGCTCTGCGGCAGCGAGGTGTAGAAGGTCCTGAACGGCAGCTCGGTCGCGCCGCGCAGCTTGAAGCCGCAGCCCGCGAGCAGCAGCGCCGGTGCCGCCGCGAGCGCGAGGCGGCGGCCGCCGCGAAGCGCGGGCGCTCGCCGCATCAGACCACCACGTTCACCAGGCGGCCCGGCACGACGACGATCTTCTTCGGCGCGCGGCCCTCGGCATGGCGGGCCACCGCCTCGGAGGCGACCGCCGCCGCCTCGATCGCCGCGCGGTCGGCGCTCGCCGGAACGCGCAGCGCCCCGCGGACCCTGCCGTTGACCTGCAGCACCAGCTCGAGCTCGTCCTGCAGCAGCGCCGCCTCGTCGACCGTTGGCCAGGGCGCGTCGAGCAGGTCGCCGTGCGCGTCGGCGAAGCCGAGCGCGGTCCACAGCCCGTGGCCGAGGTGGGGCACCACCGGGTAGAGCACGCGCAGCAGGATCGACAGCGTCTCGCGCAGCGCGGCGGCGTCGGCCGTCGTCGCCCCGAGCTTCGCGCCCTCGAGCGCGTTCAGCATCTTCATCGTCGCCGAGACGACGGTGTTGTATTGCTTGCGCTCGTAGTCGTAGCTCGCCTGCTTCAGTACCGTGTGGATCTCGCGGCGCAGCGCCTTCGCTGCCGCGGACATCGCGCCCGCGTGCTCCGCCGGCGACGTGCTCGCCGCCCGCGCGACCGCGTCGCGCGACGCGTGACCGAACGCCCAGACGCGCCGCAGGAAGCGGCTCGCGCCCTCGACGCCGGAGTCGGACCACTCGAGCGTCTGCTCGGGCGGGCTCGCGAACATGACGAAGAGCCGCGCGGTGTCGGCGCCGTACCTGTCGATCAGCGCCTGCGGGTCCACGCCGTTGTTCTTCGACTTCGACATCGTGCCGACGCCCTCGTACTCGACGCGCGAGCCGTCGGACTTCAGCACCGCGTGCGTGACGCGGCCGTCCGGGCCGTGCACGTCGGTGACATCGTCGGGCCAGAAGTACTCGATGCCGCCGCGGGCGTTCCTGCGCGAGTAGATGTGGTTCAGCACCATGCCCTGGCAGAGCAGGCGCGTGAACGGCTCGTCGAAGGTGACGAGGCCGCGCTTCGGGTCCGACGGCACGTGGCCGGTGACGTCGCGCATCACCTTGGTCCAGAAGCGCGCGTACAGCAGGTGCAGCACCGCGTGCTCGATGCCGCCGATGTACTGGTCCATCGGCATCCAGTAGTCGGCGCGCGCGTCGACCATCGCCGTCGCGTTGTCCGGCGAGCAGTAGCGCATGTAGTACCAGGCCGAGTCGACGAAGGTGTCCATCGTATCGGTCTCGCGCCTCGCCGGCTTGCCGCAGCTCGGGCACGCGCACTTGAGGAACCGCTCGTCCTTCGCCAGCGGATTGCCGCTGCCGTCCGGCACCAGGTCCTCGGGCAGCACCACCGGCAGCTGGTCGTCGGGCACCGGCACCGGGCCGCAGTCCGCGCAGTGGATGATCGGGATCGGGGTGCCCCAGTAGCGCTGGCGCGAGATGCCCCAGTCGCGCAGGCGGTACTGGACCTTCCGGTCGCCGAGGCCCTTGGCGGCGAGGTCGGCTGCGACCGCCTCGACCGCGGCCTCGTAGGCGAGCCCGTCGTACGTCCCGCTGTTCGTGCAGGCGACGTTCGACTTGTCCTCGTACCAGGCCTGCCAGCGCTGGTCGGTGAACGCCTCCTCGCCGTCGCGCGCACCGCCGGTGCGCGCGATCACCTGCCGGATCGGCAGCCCGTACTTGCGCGCGAACGCGAAGTCGCGCTCGTCGTGCGCCGGTACGCCCATCACCGCGCCGTCGCCGTAGCTCATCAGCACGTAGTTGCCGACCCAGACCTCGACCTTGGCGCCGGTCAGCGGGTGCTCGACGAAGAGGCCGGTCGCGACGCCCTTCTTCTCCATGGTCGCGAGATCGGCCTCCATCACCGAGCCGCGCCTGGCCTCGGCGACGAAGTCCGCGACCTTCGCGTCGAGCGCAGCGGCGACCGTCGCGAGCGGATGCTCGGGCGCGACCGCGACGAAGGTGACGCCCATGATCGTGTCGGCGCGCGTCGTGAAGACGTGCAGCCTGCCGTCGTCCACCAGCGCGCCGTCGACGCCGCGGATCTCGTGCGGGAACGCGAAGCGCACGCCGATCGAACGGCCGATCCAGTTCGCCTGCATGATCCGCACGCGCTCGGGCCAGCCGTCGAGGCGGTGCTCGACCTGCTCGAGGAGTTCGGCCGCGTAGTCGGTGATCTTCAGGTAGTACCCGGGGATCTCGCGCTTCTCGACCACCGCGCCGGTGCGCCAGCCGCGCCCGTCGATCACCTGCTCGTTGGCGAGCACGGTCTGGTCGACCGGGTCCCAGTTGACGACCTGCGTCTTGCGGTATGCGATGCCGCGCTCGAGCATCCGCAGGAACAGCCACTGGTTCCAGCGGTAGTAGGCCGGGTCGCAGGCGGCGATCTCGCGCGACCAGTCGATCGCGAGCCCCATCGCCTGCATCTGGCGCTTCATGTAGGCGATGTTCTCGTACGTCCACCTCGCCGGTGCGACGCCGTTCTTCATCGCCGCGTTCTCGGCGGGCAGCCCGAACGCGTCCCAGCCCATCGGCATCAGCACGTTCCAGCCGTTCATCCGCAGGTGCCGGTACTGCACGTCGTTGATCGTGTAGTTCCGCACGTGGCCCATGTGCAGCTTGCCCGACGGGTAGGGCAGCATCGAGCACGCGTAGTACTTGCCCTTCGGGAAGCGCGGGTCGTGCTCGACGGCGCGGTAGGCGTCGATCGCGTTCCAGTGCTGCTGGGCGGCGGATTCGACTTCGGCGGGGGCGTAGCGTTCTTGCATGCGGAGCGATGCCGGGGCGGCTCGACGGGAAAACCCTCGAGTATACGGGCTGCCGCGGCCCGAAGGCTGGAGAATCAGGGACTTACGGAGGTCGCGCGGCGGGTGAGCGCCGCAGCGTGCAGCGGGGCGACCCGGCGCCCCGGACCCCTCAGGGCGCTGCGGGCGCGTGCGCGAGGCAGTGCGCGAGGTCGTCGAGGTCCTGCGAAGACAGCCCGGCGACCGCCTCGGACATCGGCCCGGTGTAGCCGACGCGCTGGCCGCCGCGCAAGCCCTTCAGCGTCAGCTGCAGGCAGTCCGCGCGCTGGTGCGCGACCCGCGGCACCTGCCGCTGCCCGGCGAGGTCGCGGCCGTGGCAGCCGAGGCAGTGCTTCGCCCCGGCGAGCGCGCGGCCATGCCTCGTCCGCTCGGGGTCCGGCGTCGCGTCCGGCCGTGCCGGCGGCGGCGGCGTCGCGACGAAGTCGGACCAGCCGCGCAGCGCGGTGGTGTCCATCTCCTTCGCGACCGCGGTCATCGCCGGCGCCTGCGGATGGTCGGTGCGTCGGCCGTCGCGGAACAGGAGCAGCTGCGTCGCGACGTAGAACGACGGCTGCCCGCCGATCGACGGCACCCGCGGCAGCGTGCTCTGTCCCCGCTCGCCGTGGCAGGCGGCGCAGACCGCCTGCCAGCGCTGCGCATAGTCGGTCGTGGTCGGCGCGGCCTGCGCGGGCCGAGCGGCGCCGAGTGCACGCCGAGCTTGGCGACCGGCTTGGGGTAGTCCGCGCAGTTCTTGCCCCAGCCGAGCTCGGGATCGGCGAAGTCGCCCGCGTGGCAGTACGGATAGCCGAAGTGCCGGCCGGCCTTCGTCACGTGGTTGAGGCCGTCCTCCGACAGGTCCTCGCTCAGCCAGTCGCGCTGGTTGTCGGTGAACCGGAGGTTGCCGGTCTTCGGATGGAAGTCGAAGCCCACCGTGTTGCGCATGCCGTGCACGAAGGTCTCGACGTTCGAGCCGTCGAGGTTCATCCGGAAGATCTTCGTGAAGCGGTCGTCGGACTCGCAGATGTTGCAGGGCGCGCCGACCGGCACGCAGAGCTTGTTGTCCGGCCCGATCTTGATGAACTTCCAGCCGTGCGGGATCTCGCCCGGCAGCTTGTCGCAGACCATCACCGGCGCGGGCAGCCTGTCGAGGTTCGCCTCGATGTTGTCGTAGCGGACGATGTCCTTGGGCGTGGCGAGGTACAGGCTCCCCTTGTGGAACTCGATGCCGCTTGGCAGGAAGAGCTTCTCGGCCAGCGTCTTGACCTCGCGCTTGCCGCCCTTGTCGATGACCGCGTAGAGCTTGCCGGCGCCGAACAGCGAGCTGACGAAGAGGGTGCCCTTGTCGCCCTGGCGCATGCTGCGGGCGTCGAAGATCTCGGCCACGTAGACCTCGACCTTGAAACCCGGCGGCACCTTCATCTTCGAGATCGGCAGCGTGTCGGCCGGCGTCGGGATCGGGAACGCGGGGATCGGTGCCACCTTCTCGGCGACCGGGTTCTTCGGTCGGCCCTTGGCCCGGAACGGCTCTTCCTGCGGCTTGTCCTGCGCCAGGGCGGCGGGCAGGGCGGCGGCGACCAACACCGCCGCGGCGAGGTGCTTCAGGTTCATCGCGTGTCTCCTCTTCTGGAGTCCGGCTCGGTGCGCGCGGATGGCGGGGCCGGCCGGTCCACCCTGGTCGATCGCATGGGTGCGCGGCATGCCGTCGTCGCGTCATCGCGCGCCGCGGACGCGTCGCCGTTCCGCGGATGCGCGCGTATGTCGCGGCGCGGTCCGCGGGTCGGCCACAATGCTGGAAGAGGCTGGAGAAACTCGTGAGGAAACGACCATGACGTACCGGCACATCCGCGTCGAGCGCGCGGGCGCGCACGCGCTGCTGACGATGGACCGCGCCGACCGGCGCAACACGCTGTCGCGCGAAGCCATGGAGGAGATGATCGACGCGTTCCGGGGGATCGGGCGTGGCGACGCGCGCGGCGTGATCCTCGCCGGCGCGGGTCCGGTGTTCAGCGCCGGGCACGACTTCGGGGACATGACCGAAGCCGGCCTCGCCGAGATGCGCACGCTGCTGCGCACCTGCACGACGCTGATGGAGACGATCCTCTCGGTGCCGCAGGTGGTGATCGCGCGCGTGCACGGGCTGGCGGTCGCGGCCGGCTGCCAGCTGGTGGCGACCTGCGACCTCGCCGTCGCGGCGGACACCGCGACCTTCGCGCTGCCTGGGGGCAAGGCCGGCTGGTTCTGCCACACGCCGACCGTGGCGGTGACGCGCGCCGTCGGACGCAAGCGGGCGCTCGAGATGTCCTTCACCGGCGACCCGATCGACGCGGCCACCGCAGCGCAGTGGGGTCTGGTGAACCGGGTCGTGCAGGCCGCCGACCTGGAGCGCGAGACGCTCGCGCTGCTCGATCGCGCGACCCGCGGCACGCGCGAGTCGAAGGGCATGGCCAAGCAGGGCTTCTACGCGCAGGTCGACCTGCCCCTGCCGCAGGCCTACGCGTACGCGATGGAACTGATGGCGAGCAGCAGCCAGGTACCCGACGCTCGCGAGGGCGCGCGGGCGTTCGTCGAGAAGCGACGCCCCGACTACGGCGACCGCTGAACGCCGGGTCGGCCGCCGCGCGACCGGCTCAGACGTACGCCTTGTACTTGTCGAGGTGGCGAACCGGCTTGCTGAGCGCGTCGCGCCGGAACGGGTCGCCGAGCTCGGCGGTCACCATCATCTCCAGTACCGTCGTGCGGCCTTCCTGCTGCGCCTTCGCGGCCGCGGCGAGCGCCGGACCGACGTCGGACACCCGGTCGACGACCAGGCCCTCGGCGCCCATCGCGCGCGCGACCGCCGCCCAGCTCGGCTGCTTCTCGAGGTTCACGCCGACGAAGCGGTTGTTGTAGAAGTCGACATGGTTCTTCTTCTCCGCGCCCCACTGGCCGTTGTTGAAGACGACCGCGGTGACCGGGATGTTCTCTCGAACGCAGGTCTGCAGCTCGCCGAAGCTCATCCCCCACGCGCCGTCGCCGACGTAGGCGATCGCGGGGCGGTCGGGGGCGGCGAGCTTCGCGCCGACGATGGTCGGGAACGCGTAGCCGCAGTTGCCGAACGCCATCGCCGCGAACATCGAGCGCGGCGCGTCGAAGCGCAGGTAGCTGTTCGACACCGAGCAGATGTTGCCGATGTCGGTCGACACCATCGCGCCGGCCGGCATCGCGTGCTCGAGTTCGCGCAGCATCTGGCGCGGATGCATGTGCGACGAGCGCTTCGCCGTCTCGAGCGACCACGGGTCCTTCTCGTGGGTCCACTCCGCGAGCTCCGTCTCCCACGCGGCCTTCTCGGCGCGCACGTCGGCGAGCCGCGCGTCGCGGTTGGCATGGCAGGCGAGCGAGCGGCCCTTCAGCCGCTCGACGAGCGCGCCCGCCGCCGCGCGCGCGTCGCCGCACAGCCCGACCGAGATCGGCTTGACCAGCCCGAGCATCTTCGCGTCGGCGTCGACCTGGATGATCTTGGCGTGCTTCGGCCAGTAGTCGAGCCCGTGCTGCGGCAGCGTGCCGAACGGCCCGAGCCGCGTGCCGAGCGCGAGCACCACGTCGGCTTTCGCGATCAGCTTCATCGCGGCCTTGCTGCCCTGGTAGCCGAGCGGGCCGCACCACAGCGGGTGGCTCGCGGGGAACGCGTCGTTGTGCAGGTAGCTGCACGCGACCGGTGCCTGCAGCAGCTCGGCGAGCTGCACCGCCTCGTCCCACCCGTCGGCATTGATCACGCCGCCGCCCGACAGGATCACCGGGAACTTCGCCTGCGCGAGCAGGTCGGCCGCCTGCGCGAGCGCGGCCTCGCCGCCCGCGCCGCGCTCGATGCGGATCGGCGCGGGGATCTCGGCCTCGATGTCGCCGTAGAAGTAGTCGCGCGGGATGTTGAGCTGCGAGGGCCCGAGCTCGAGCAGCGCGCGGTCGAACGCGCGGCCCGTGAGCTCCGCCATGCGCGCCTTGTTGTTCACGTGCGCCTGGTACTTGGTGATCTTCGAGAAGATCGGCAGCTGCTCGGTCTCCTGGAAGCCGCCCAGGCCGAGCGTCATCGTGCCGGTCTCGGGCGTCACGACGACCACCGGCGAGTGTGCCCAGTAGGCCGCGGCCACCGCGGTCACGAAGTTGGTGATGCCCGGTCCGTTCTGCGCGATGCACACGCCGTGCCGGCCCGACACGCGCGCATAGCCGTCGGCCATGTGCGCGGCGCCCTGCTCGTGCGCCACCATCACGAAGCGGATGCCGGCTGCGGGGAACAGGTCGAGCGCGTCCATGTAGGCCGAGCCGACGATGCCGAACACGTCGGTCACGCCCTGCGCGACCAGGGTCTCGACGAACGCCTCCGAAGGCGTCATCCGATGACGGCCTGCGACGACCTGACGATGGATCGGAAGGGGCTTGTTCATCGCGCGCCTCGAATGTCGATGCGGCGGACCGTACTCGTCGGTTCGGGGCGCCACAAGGCGGCCTCGCGCGCGCGAAACCCAAGGATTCCGTTTTCTACTGCAAGACGGTTCCGTTTTCACCATAATCGAGACAGACCGTCGCGGACGACGGCCCGGAACGGACACACCGAGGAGATGAGAGTCCTGCCATGAGTGCCACCACCACCGAGTCGCACGCCGATGTCCCCGCCGGATCCGCGATCCTTCGCGCCATCCGGATCCTGGAGGCCCTCGGCGACCACGAACGTCCGCCCCAGCTCGCCGAGATCGCCCAGGCGGTCCAGCTGCCCAAGCCGACGGTGCTGCGCATCCTGGGCACCCTCGAGCACGCTGGCGTCGTCGCGCGGGAGCCCGACACCAAGCGCTACGGCTTCGCCGAGCGGCTGAACCGCTTCGCCGGCCAGGTGCTGCTGAGCTCGCCGCACCGCGCGGCCCGTCACGCGATCCTCGAGGAGCTGGTCGAGCAGGTCGGCGAGACCTGCAACCTGACCATCCCCAACGGCAACACCGTGCTCTACCTCGACCGGGTCGAGACCGCGTGGCCGCTGCGGGTGCATTTCGGCTCGGGCTCGCGGGTGCCGCTGTACGCCTCGGCGAGCGGCAAGCTGTTCCTCGCCGCGATGCCCAAGCGCAGCCGCGACCGCTTCCTGACCCAGACCCCGCTGATCAAGCACACCGCGCAGACGCTCGTCGACCCGAAGCGGCTGTCGAACGAGTTCAACGCGATCCGCGAGCGGGGCTACTCGATCGACAACGAGGAGTACCTGCCCGGCATCTGCTGCATCGCGGTACCTGTGCGCAACAGCGAGGGCAAGGTCGTCGCCGGTGTCGCGGTGCAGGCGCCCTCGACGCGCATGAAGATCGAGGACGGCCTCGAGTTCCTGCCGCAGCTGCGCAACGCCGCGGAAGCGCTGACCGCGACGATCGACTGGTGAGAAGGAGCTTCCGCATGGGCCATGCCGATCCGCTGATCGAAGCCGACGCGCGCCAGAACTACTGGATGCCGTTCTCGCCGAACAAGGAATTCAAGCAGGAGCCGCGGATGTTCGTCCGCGGCGAGGGCGTGTGGCTCTGGAAGCCCGACGGCTCGCAGGTGCTCGACGCGTCGTCGGGCCTGTTCTGCGTCGCGGCCGGCCACTGCCGGCCCGAGATCGCGAAGGCGGTCCACGACCAGCTCATGACCCTCGACTACACGATGCCGTTCACCCGCGCGCATCCGAAGGCGTTCGAGCTCGCGCAGCGGGTCGCGCAGTACACGCCCGAGGGGCTGAACCGGGTGTTCTTCACCTGCTCCGGCTCGGAGTCGGTGGACTCCGCGATGAAGATGGCGCTCGCCTACCACCGCATCCGCGGCCAGGGGCACCGCCAGCTGTTCGTCTCGCGCGAGCGCGCCTACCACGGCGTCAACATGGGCGGCGTCGCGCTGTCGGGCATGGTCAACAACCGGCGCACCTTCGGCGTCGGCCTGCCCGGCGTGCACTTCATGCGCCACACCGCGCTGCCGGAGAACCGGTTCGCCCGCGGCCAGCCGGAGACCGGAGCCGACCTCGCCGACGACCTGCAGCGGATCTGCACCATGGTCGGCGGCGACAACATCGCCGCGGTGTTCGTCGAGCCGGCCGCCGGCAGCTTCGGCTGCCTGCCGCCGCCGAAGGGCTACCTCGACCGCCTCCGCGCGATCTGCGACCAGCACGGCATCCTGCTGGTGTTCGACGAGGTCATCACCGGCTGGGGCCGGATGGGCGCGCCGTTCGGCGCCCAAAAGTTCGGCGTCACCCCGGACCTGATGACGATGGCCAAGGCGATCACCAACGGCGCGCAGCCGCTCGGCGCGATCGCGGTGAAGCAGTCCATCTACGACGCGATCACCGAGGCGGGTCCGGCGAAGGGCATCGAGTTCTTCCACGGCTACACCTACTCGGCGCACCCGGCGTCGTGCGCCGCGGGCCTCGCGATGATGGACCTCTTCGCGACCGAGGACCTGATCGGTCGCGCGGCGGCGATGTCGGACTATTTCCTCGACGCGCTCTGGTCGCTGCGCGACCTGCCGTGCCTGGTCGACATCCGGGGCATCGGCATGATGGGTGCCCTCGAGCTCTCGCCGGCCGGGCAGCCGCCGGGCGCGCGCGGCCACGAGGCGCAGAAGGCGCTGTACGACGCGAACCTGAACCTGAAGTCGACCGGCGACAGCCTGATCGTCGCCCCGCCGTTCGTCGCCGAGACGCAGCACATCGACCTGATGGTCGAGCGGCTGCGGGCGGTGCTGTCGAGGTTCTGACGCGACGCCCCCGGCGGGATGTTGGCCGGTTCCGCGGTGCCGCCATCCGGCGGCCCGCGGCACGCATCCTGCCGCGACCGGGGCCATGACGCTCCCGCCGAAGCCGCCACGCGCCGCCTGGCCGTCCTGGAGGAGCGTCTGGAATTCGTGCTGATCGACGGCATCCACCGCTCGGCGGTCGACGCGCTCGTGGCCGACGAGGGGCTGTGCACGATCCCGGGCACGATCTGCAGCCGCATCGTCTACTGAACCGCGCGCGGGCACTCCGGGCGCCGCGGGGCTACCATCGGGTGCTTCCAGCACACCGACGGGGAGTCACCGATGAGGATCGCGTTCCTGGGCACCGGGCTGATGGGCACCGGATTCGTCACGCGCATGCTGGCGCAGGGCCACGAGGTGGCGGTCTGGAACCGCACGCCGGGCAAGACCGGTGCGCTCGAGCAGCTCGGCGCGCGCGCGTGCGCGAGCGCGGCCGACGCGGTACGCGGCGTCGAACGCGTGCACCTGATGCTCGCCGACGACGCGGTCGTCGACGCGGTGCTCGAGCCGATCGTCGACGCGATCCCGGACGACGCCTGGGTGATCGACCACACCACCACCGCGACCTCGCCGACCGCCGAGCGCGCGAAGCGTTGGGCGGGCAGGCGTCAGCGCTTCCTGCACGCGCCGGTGTTCATGGGCCCGTCGAACTGCGTCGACGGCACCGGCGTGATGCTGCTGTCGGGCGACAAGGCGCGCTGCGACGCGGCCACCCCCATGCTCGCGCCGATGACCGGCAAGGTGGTGTGGCTCGGACCCGAGCCCGAGCGCGCCGCGTCGTTCAAGCTGTTCGGCAACCTGACGCTGATCGGGATCGCCGGCGTGCTCGGCGACGTCTGCCGGCTCGCGCACGCGGTCGGTATCCCGCCGGCCGACGCGATGGGGCTGTTCGCCTCGTTCAACCCGGGGGCGATGCTGCCGGCGCGCGCGACCAAGATCGCGTCGGGGCCGTACGACCAGGTCTCGTTCGAGGTCGCGATGGCGCGCAAGGACGTGCGGCTGATGATCGAGGAGGCGAAGCGCCACGGCGTCGACCTCGCGGTGATGCCCGCGGTGGCGGCGCTGCAGGATGCGGCGATCGCACGCGGCGAGGGGCAGCTCGACAGCACCGCCGCGTTCCGCTGGCCGCAGCGCTGAGGCCGCCGTGCCGCGCCGCTGGCGGATCGGGGACGCGACGATCACGCAGGTCGTCGAGATCGAGAGCTCGAGCCCCGCGGGCTTCCTCTTCGGCGACGCGCTGACGCCCGAGCGGATCGGGCGCTACGCGTGGCTGCATCCGGCGCACGTCGACGCGCGCGGCCGGCTGAACGGCTCGATCCACTGCTTCGTGATCGAGTCGCGCGGCCGTCGCATCGCGGTCGACACCTGCATCGGCAACGACAAGCCGCGCGGGCTGCCCGCCTGGCACCTGCGGCAGGGCACCTTCCTGCAGGACCTGGCCGACGCGGGCTTCCCCGTCGAGTCGATCGACACCGTGCTGTGCACGCACCTGCACGTCGACCACGTCGGATGGAACACGCGGCTGGTCGACGGCCGCTGGGTACCGACGTTTCCGAACGCCGAGTACCTGTTCGGCCGCGTCGAGTACGAGCACTGGGCCTCGCAGGACGACGGCGACACGACGAACGACCCGCGGCAGATCCTCGCCGACTCGGTGCGGCCTGTGCTCGACGCCGGGCTCGCGCGGCTCGTCGACGTCGACCACGTCGTCACCGACGAGGTGCGGCTCGAGTCCACGCCCGGCCACACCCCGGGCCACGTCGCGGTGCGGATCGCGTCGGGCGGCGAGGAGGCGGTGATCACCGGCGACCTGATGCACCACCCGGTGCAGTGCTGCGAGCCCGACCTGTGCTCGCGCTTCGACTGGCGGCCGGACATGGCGCGCCGCACGCGGCGCGACTTCCTCGCGGGCAACGCGGCGCGCGGCGCGCTGGTGCTCGGCACGCACTTCGCGCCGCCGACGGGGGGGTGGTTGGTGGCGCGCGACGACGGATGGGAACTGGTGGACGCGCGGCCGGTGGCTGGAGCGTAGAGGCGGTTCGACGGCCTCGCGCCAACCGTCGAGTGCGGAACCCACGCGGATCGCGTGAGACCGCACCGCGGACTCAGCGCGCCGTCATCCCGCCGTCGACCACCAGCTCCGTGCCCGTCACGAACGCCGAGTCGTCCGACGCGAGGAACACGATGCCCCGGGCGACGTCCTGCGCCTCGCCCATCCGCCCGAGCGGATGCGCGCCCGCCATCGCACGCGCGACCTGATCCGCGGGCACGCCGTTCGCGCGCATGCCGTCGGCGACGCCGCGCGCCATCTCCGTGTCGATGATCCCCGGATGGATCGAGTTCACGCGGATCCGGTAGCCGAGGTGCGCGGCCTCGATCGCGCAGGACTTCGAGAACAGCCGCACGCCGCCCTTGGTGAGGCAGTAGAGCGAGGCCATCTGCGAGCCCTTGAGCCCCGCGACCGACGACAGGTTGACGATCGAGGCGAGCGGCAGGTCCTTCGGGCGCGCCTTCATCGCGCGGAACGCGTGCTGCGTGCCCAGCACGACGCCGAGCAGGTTCACGTCGAACAGCTTCGCGATCGACGGCAGGTCCGCATCCTCGGTGCGGCCGTGCATGAACAGGCCCGCGTTGTTGACCAGCACGTCGAGCCGGCCGTGGGCGGCGAGCGTCGCCTCGAGCACGGCGCCCCACTGCGCGTCGTCGGTCACGTCGTGCCGCAGGTAGCGGATCGCGCCGCCGCTCGCCTCGATCGCGGCGGCGAGGCTCGCGGACGGCGCCTCGCGCAGGTCGGTCGCGATCACGCGCGCGCCGCCCTCGGCGAGCAGCCGGCAGGTGGCGGTGCCGATGCCGCCCGCCGCGCCGGTGACTAGCGCGATCCGGCCGTCGACTCGGTTCATCGTGGTGTCTCCCCGTCGCGGGCGCGCGGCGCGCGCCTCGAGGCGATCCTAGGCCGGGCCGGTTCGGGCGGGCAAGCGCGCGGACCGGATCGCGCGCCGCCCGCCCTGCGCCCGCGACGATAGAATCCCCGCAGCCCTCCCGGACCGCCCGCCGCGGTCCGTCCCGTCCACCCCGCCGACCCGACGAGCGCCCGATGCGACCTGCAGTCAAGCCCGCCTGCCCCAACTTCTCGTCCGGACCCTGCGCCAAGCGGCCGGGCTACGACGTCTCGCGCCTCGCGCTCGACACGCTCGGGCGCTCGCACCGCTCCGCGATCGGCAAGAAGGCCCTCGCCGCGGCCTGCTCCGAGACCGCACGGATCCTCGGCCTGCCCGAGGGATACCGGGTCGCGGTGGTGCCCGGCTCCGATACCGGCGCGATCGAGATGGCGATGTGGTCGCTGCTCGGGCCGCGCGGCGTCGACGTGCTGGAGTGGGAGTCGTTCGGCGCCGGCTGGACGACCGACGTCGTGAAGCAATTGAAGCTGCCCGACGTGACGGTCCACGGCGCGGACTACGGCACGCTGCCCGACCTGTCGAAGCTGGACTTCCGCAAGGACGTGGTCTTCGTGTGGAACGGCACCACCTCGGGCGTGCGCGTGCCCGACAGCGACTGGATCCCCGCCGACCGCGAGGGCCTGACGCTGTGCGACGCGACCTCCGCGGTGTTCGCGATGGACCTGCCGTGGGAGAAGCTCGACGTCGTCACGTACTCGTGGCAGAAGGTGCTGGGCGGCGAGGGCGCGCACGGCATGCTGATCCTCGGCCCGCGCGCCGTCGCGCGGCTCGAGGCGTACACGCCGCCCTGGCCGATGCCGAAGGTGTTCCGGATGAAGTCCGGAGGCAAGCTCACCGAGGGGCTCTTCCGCGGCGAGACGATCAACACGCCGTCGATGCTGTGCGTGGCCGACTACCTCGACGCGCTGCAGTGGGTCGAGCGGATCGGCGGCGTCGCGGCGACCATCGCGCGCAGCGAGGCGAACCTGAAGGTGCTGGCCGACTTCGTCGCCGAGCACGACTGGATCGACTTCCTCGCGAAGGACGCCGCGACGCGCTCGAACACCAGCGTCTGCCTGAGCGTCGCGCTGCCGCCCGACCGGGTCGCCGCGATGGTGAAGCTGCTCGAGGCCGAGGGCGTCGCCTACGACATCGGCTCGTACAAGGACGCGCCGGCCGGCCTGCGGATCTGGTGCGGGGCGACCGTCGAGGCCGACGACCTGCGTGCGCTGATGCCCTGGCTCGAATGGGCGTACGCGCAGGTGCGCCAGCCCGCCGCCGCCTGAGGCCGGCGACATGTTCAAGGTCCGCACCTACAACCGGATCGCGGTCCGCGGTCTCGACCGCTTCGACCGCGCCAGCTTCGAGGTGGGCAGCGACATCGGCCACCCCGACGCGTTCCTGATCCGCAGCCAGGCGCTGCACGACATCGAGTTCCCGGACACGCTGCTCGCGATCGCGCGCGCCGGTGCCGGCGTCAACAACGTGCCGATCGCGCGGTGCAGCGCCGCGGGCGTCGTGGTCTTCAACACGCCGGGCGCGAACGCCAACGCGGTCAAGGAACTGGTGGTCGCGGGCATGCTGCTGTCGGCCCGCGGCATCCTCCCGGGCATCGCCTGGGTCGGCGGCCTCGCGGGGACGACCGACGCTGCCGCGATGTCGGCGACGATCGAGAAGGAGAAGGCCCGCTTCGCCGGCACCGAGCTGAAGGGCCGCACGCTCGGCATCGTCGGGCTCGGGGCGATCGGTTCGATGGTGGCCGACGTCGCGCTCGCGCTCGGCATGAAGGTGCTCGGCTTCGACCCGGCGCTGTCGGTCGACGCCGCGTGGCGGCTGTCGAACGCGGTGACGCGGATGGAGAACCTGCAGGCGCTCCTCGCGCGCTCGGACCTGGTCACGCTGCACGTGCCGGCGATCGAGGCCACCCGGCACCTGGTCGACGACGAGGCGCTGCGCCTGATGAAGCCGGGCGCGGTGCTGCTCAACTTCGCGCGCGAGTCGATCGTGGACGCCGCGGCCGTGCGGCGTGCGCTCGACGCGGGCCGGCTCGGGCGCTACGTCTGCGACTTCCCCGAGCCGGGTCTCGTCGAGCACCCGAAGGTCATCGCGATGCCGCACATCGGCGCGAGCACCGAGGAGTCGGAGGAGAACTGCGCGGTGATGGCGGCCGACCAGCTGGTCGACTACCTGCGCACCGGCGACGTGACGAATGCGGTCAACTTCCCGGCGGTGCGGCTTGAACGCGCACCCGGCACCACACGCCTCGTCGTGCTCAACGACAACGTCGCCGGCGTCCTCGGGCACGTGCTGTCGGTGCTCGCGGACCGCACGGTCAACGTGGTCGACATGGTCAACAAGAGCCGCGGCGAGCTCGGGATCAACCTGATCGACGTCGAGAGCGCGATCGGCGACGCGGTGGTGGCCGCGATCCGTGCGGTGCCGCACGTGATCCGGGTGAGGGTGCTGGCGCCGGTCGAGGGGGGCTGACGGTCGTTCAGCGTTGCCGGCGCAGCGTGTCGTACGGGGTGATGGGCCACCAGATCGACGCGGGCACGTCGGCGACGTCCTTGCGGGTCGCGAAGCCCTGCGGCCACACGTGGGTGAACGCCACCGGCGCGTCCGCGACGACGATCCGCTGGAACTCCGCGTACAGGCGCTTGCGCTTCTCGAGGTCGCGCTCGACGGTCGCCTGCGCGAGCAGCTCGTCGACCTTCGGGTTCACGTAGCTCTGCGTGTTCGACCAGATCACGCCCTTGCGGATGTTCGTCGACAGCCAGGTCCGGTGCACGCCGATGACCGGCTCGCCGTAGTTGAAGGCGCCGTCGACGGTCATGTCGAAATCGTGGTTCGAGACGCGGTTCGCCCAGGTCGGGAAGTCCGGCGACGCGCGCACGGTGACCTCGATGCCGATCTTCTTCAGCTGCGGCCGCAGGTACTCCGCGATGGTCTGGGAGTTGTCCGGCGTGCCCGGCAGGTAGTCGAGCGTCGCCTTGAACCGGACGCCCTGAGCGTCCGGCTTCAGCCCGGCCGCGTCGAGGAGCTGCCGGGACCGGTCGAGGTTCAGCGCGTAGGGCTCGACCTTGTCGGTGTAGTAGGGCGAGCCCGGTGCGATCGGGCCGGTCGCGATCCTGGAGGTCCCGCGGTGCAGCTGCTCGACGATGAACTTCCGGTCGATCGCATACGAGACCGCCTGGCGGACCCGCACGTCGTCGTAGGGCTTGCGCGTCAGGTTGAACGCGACCCATCCGAGCGGCCCGATCGCCTCGCCCCCCTTGCGCAGCGGCACCACGTCGGGCGACTTCGCGAGCTGCGCGGCCTGCGAGACGGTCATCCCGACCAGCATGTCGATCTCGCCCTTCGCCAGGGCGAGCGCCTGCGCCGCCGGGTCGGGGATCACGCGGATGATGATCCGCTCGAACCGGGGGCGGTCCTTGATGAAGTAGCCGCGGTGCTTCTCCAGCACCGCCACCTCGCGCGGCTTGAACTCGACGAGGCGGAACGCCCCGGAGCCGACCGGGCTGTTGTTGCGCGGATGCGTGCGCAGCGGCTGGCCGTCGCCGAACACGTGCTTCGGCAGGATCGGACAGAAGGGCGGCGAGAGCGCCAGCAGGATCGCGGGGTGCGGCGTCGACATCCGGATCACCGCGATGTCGGGCGAGGGCGTGTCGACGCGCTCCACCGGCGCGTACATCGACTGGAACGGATGGTTCGCCTTGATCGCCATCACCGAGAACGCGACGTCCTCGGAGGTGATCGGGCGGCCGTCGTGGAAGGTCGCGCCGGGGACGAGCTTCAGCAGGATCGAGCGGCCGTCGTCCTGGAAGCTCCAGGTCTGGGCAAGGTAGGGCTGCGGCGTCCAGCCGTCGTCGAAGCGCAGCGGGCTCGCGAATACCTGCGCGGCGATGATGCCGGTCGCGACGCCCGACTGCACCGCCGAGTTGAGGTTGTTCGGCGTGCTCGGGTAGCCGATGACCAGCGTGTCCGACGACGATTGGGCGGCCGCCCGGGACAGCAGGGCCGGGCCGGTGGCGGCGGCGCCGAGCTGCTGAAGGATGCGACGGCGGGCGGAGCTGATCATCGGGTGTCCTCGGCGGGGGGATGGCGGGGCGCAGCGGCGGCGGCCCGGGCGGCGGCGCTGGCTTCGCCGAGCCATGCGCTCCACTGGCGGATGACGTCGCACCGGTCGCGGGCGTTGCCGCAGCAGGATTGGGGGATCGGGCGGATGCGGCGCGGCGCGGCACGGCGTGCGGGATCCCGGGCGGATGCACCGCGCACGGAGCGCGCGGCGGCGCGGATGGCGTGCGCGATGCCGTCCGCGGCGTGCAGGCTGGCGGCCGGCTGGGCGAGCAGGTGCGGGACGCCCTCGAAGACGGTGCCCGCGACCCGCACGTCCTTGAGCCGCTCGACGCCCAGCTCGAACGGATCGTCGGCGAGCACCGCGAAGTCCGCGAGCTTGCCGGCGGCGATCGAGCCGATCTCGGCCTCCATGCCGAGCCCCCAGGCGGCGTCGATCGTGATGCCGCGCAGCGCCTGGTCGAGCGTCAGCCGCTCCGCGGGCCCCGCGACGGCGCCCGAGGCGGTGATCCGGTTCGCGGCGCACCACGCGAGCAGCAGCGGCTCGGGCGGCGCCATCATGAAGTCGGAGTGGAACGAGACCCGCATCCCCGCGCGCAGCATCGACGCGCAGCGGGTGATCTGCGACGCGCGCTCGGGACCGAGTCCGAGCAGCGAGTAGTCGTCGGCGAGCGCGTGCACGTAGTACGGATTCACGCTCGCGTGCGCGCCGAGCGCCGCGAGCCGGTCGACCTGCGCGGCCGTGCACACGCCGACGTGGTGGACGTGGAACCTGTGGTCGAAACGCGGGCGCTCGGCCTGCGCGCGCTCCAGCGCGGACAGGACCGCGTCCATCCCGGCGTCGCCGTTGACGTGCACGTGGATCTGCCAGCCCTGCGTCCACCAGTGGCGCACGCCGGCCTCGAGCACTTCCGGCGACATCAGCCAGGCGCCGTGGTGGCCGTCGATGTAGCCGGGCGGACGCATCTGCATCAGCTGCGAGAACATCGCGCCGTCGGCGAAGAGCTTGACGGCACGCGCGTACCGGACGTGCCGGGTCGGCGACGCGGCGAGGCGCTCCATCGCCGGCTGACCGGCCGCGAAGTCGATCGGCTGGTCCGGGGGGCCGAACGGACGGCCGCTCGCGCGGTTCGCGAAGCCACGCGCGTCGAACACGTTGACCACCCGCAGCGGCCGACCCGGGCGCTCGAGTACGGCATCGAGGGCCGCGAGCTCGAAGGCCGGATCGATCCCGCCGAACAGCTGGTCGCCCGCGGTCGTGATACCGGCGCGCTGCATCAGCGTCGCGGTGTCGGCGAGCCCGCGGTGGTACCAGGCCTCGCGCAGGAAGTGCGGCATCAGCCGCGACAGCACCAGCTTGTTCCCGGTCTCGAAGAAGTGGCCGTTCGGGAGGTCGACCTGCGGGTGCGACTCGGCCGCGCCCGGCGCGAGCGCGAGCTTCTCGATCGCCCGGCTGTTCATGTAGGTCTCGTGGTACGAGCGCTGCCACAGGATGACCGGGCGATCGGGGTAGAGCGCGTCGAGCTCGCGGCGGAACAGCCGCCCGTGCAGGCTCGGCTGGTAGCCGAAGCTGATGAACCACTCGCTCGGGTCGGGGCGCGCGGCGAGCCTAGCGTCGAGCAGTCGCCGGTACTCCTGCGGCGTGCGCGCGGCCGGCCAGGCGGTGCCGTCGGGCCGCTGCCATGGTTCGGGCGCGATGATCTCCATCGGCATCAGCATCGCGCCGAGGAACGGATGGATGTGGTTGTCGACGAAGCCCGGCATCAGCACGTGCTTGGCGAAGCGCTCGTCGACGGTGACGTCGTAGTGGGCGCGCCAGGGCTCGATCGATGCGAGGTCGCCGACGGCCGCGATCCGGTCGCCGACCACGCCGACCGCGGTCGCCTCGGGCAGCGAGTCGTCCATCGTGATCACGCGGCGCGCGACATAGACCGTCATGGCGGGCCTCTGACCGGGGCGGGGTGCGTGCATCGACGGCTCCGTGAACGGCACGACCTTAGTGCGACGCGACGCGGGGGCCTTGACCGCGAGCGACG
The DNA here is from genome assembly GCA_020248665.1 of Burkholderiales bacterium. Classification (GTDB taxonomy): domain Bacteria; phylum Pseudomonadota; class Gammaproteobacteria; order Burkholderiales; family Burkholderiaceae_E; genus UBA4615. Next base: position 44,213 of record JADCHE010000047.1, read on the forward strand.
TCGGATGGCGGTTTCCCGCCATCGCTTCAACGCGCGTCGCGCAGCAGCGGACGGGCCGGTCCCTCGCCGCGGCGATCGGCGCCGGGCGGGCGCCCATACTGGCTGCGGTACGCGCGGCAGAAATGCGCGACCGACTCGAAGCCGACCGCGACCGCGGCGTCGGTGACGGTCATCGAGGAGTTGCGCAGCAGCGTGCGGGCGTGCTCGAGCCGCACGCGGCGGTGGTACTGCGCCGGACCCTCGGCGAGGTGCTGCCCGAACAGCCTGAGCAGCTGCCGGCCCGACAGGCCGCAGTGGGCCGCGAGCTCGTCGACCGGCACCGGCCGGTCGAGCGTGTGCTCGAGGTGCTGCACCGCGTCGGCGAGCCGGGGATGGTGGATCCGCGTGCGCAGCGGCAGCGCCATGCGCTGCGCCGCGTCGCCGCTGCGGATCCGGTCGTGCAGGCAGTGCTCCGCGACCCGGTGGGCCAGCGCGGTGCCGTGGTCGGCGGCGATCGCGTTCAGCATCATGTCGAGGGCGGCGGTGCCGCCGGCGCAGGTCATCCGGCGCGGGCCGACCTCGAACAGCGTCTGCGCGACCGCGATCTGGGGGAAGCGCTCGCGGAACGCGTCGATCACCTCCCAGTGCGTCGTCACCCGGCAGCCGTCGAGCAGCCCTGCGCGTGCGAGCAGGAACACGCCGGTGTCGAGCGCGCCGAGCGTCGCGCCCGCCCGGTCGAGCGCGTGCAGCCAGCCGCGCAGCGACCTCGAGTAGAAGCGCTCGGGACGGATGTCGGCGCACAGGATCAGCGTGCCGAGCGTGCCGGCCGACGCGATCGAGCCGTGCGGCTGGATCGGGATGCCGTTGTCGTCGACCACCGGCTCGCCGTCGTCCGAGAGCAGCGTCCACCGGTACGGCTCGCGCAGGTAGCGGTTCGCGATCCGGAGCGGCTCGATCGCGGACGCGAGCGCGATCACCGCGAACTCGGGCACGAGCAGGAACCCGATGGGGTTGCGCAGCAGCGCCTGGGACGCGGCGGCGGGCGGCGCGGGGGTCTCGGCCGGCGGGGCGGGCATCGGGCCAGTATCCGGCGATGGCGGTGAAAGTCAATCGGATGGCGGGGCGCGACCACGCCCCCGGCGAGCGCCGGGGAACAATCGGGCTTCGACCCCGACGTCACGGCTCCGATGACCGATCCGGCCCCGCCCGCCGCCAAGCCCGACGTGCCCGCCCGTGCCGAAGTGGTGATCGTCGGCGGCGGGATCGTCGGCGTGTCGATCGCCTACCACCTCGGGCTGCTCGGGATCCGCGACGTCGTGCTCCTCGAGCGCAGGCAGCTGACCTGCGGCACGACCTGGCATGCCGCGGGCCTGGTGCCGCAGCTTCGGGCGACCCGCAACCTGACGGAGCTCGCGCGCTACACGTCCGAGCTGTTCGCGTCGCTCGAGGCGCGGACCGGCCAGGCGACCGGCTTCTGCCGCAACGGGTCGGTCGCCGTGGCGCTCGACGCGGAGCGCTTCGAGGAGTTCCGCCGGAGCGCGTCGTCGGCCCGGTCCTTCGGCGTCGAGGCGCACCTTCTGTCGCCAAGCGAGGCCATCGAGCGACATCCGCTGCTGGATGCGCGCGACGTGGTCGGCGGCCTGTGGACACCGAACGACGGACAGACGAATCCGGTCGACACGACGCTCGCGCTCGCGCGCGGCGCGCGGCAGGCCGGCGCCCGGATCCTCGAGGGCGTCGAGGTCGACGAGATCGTGGTCGAGTCGGGGCGGGCCCGCGGTGTCCGATGGCGCCGGGTCGGGCGGGACGGTCGCGACGACGGCTCGGAGCGGGGCGAGCTGCGCGCGGGCACGGTGGTCGTCGCGGCCGGCATGTGGTCGGCCTTCCTGCTCCGCCCGCTCGGCATCCGGCTCGCGCTGCAGGCCGCCGAGCACTTCTACGTCGTCACCGAGCCGATTCCGGGGCTGCCGCGCGACCTGCCGACGCTGCGGGTCCCGGACGAGTGGGCCTACTACAAGGAGGACGCCGGCAAGCTGCTGGTCGGCGCGTTCGAGCCGGTCGCCAAGCCGTGGGGGCTGCGCGGGATCCCGCGCGACTTCTGCTTCGACGCGCTGCCGGACGATGTCGATCACTTCCAGCCGGTGCTCGAGAAGGCCGTCGAGCGGGTTCCGGTGCTGGCGCGCACCGGCATCGCGACCTGGTTCAACGGCCCGGAGAGCTTCACGCCGGACGATCGTTACCTGCTCGGCGAGACCGCCGAATTCCCCGACCTGTTCGTGGCCGCGGGCTTCAACTCGATCGGCATCCAGTCCTCCGGCGGCGCGGGCAAGGTGCTCGCCGAGTGGATCCGCGACCGGCGCGTGCCGATGGACCTGCCTGGCGTCGAGCTGCGCCGGATGCACCCGGTGCAGGGCACGCGCGCGTACCTCTCGGACCGCACCCGCGAGAGCCTCGGGCTGCTGTACGCGATGCACTGGCCGACCCGCCAGCCCGAGACCGCCCGGGGCGTGCGGCGCACGCCGTTCCATGACCGGCTGCTCGCGGCCGGCGCCTGCATGGGCGAGCTCGCCGGATGGGAGCGCGCGAACTGGTTCGCGCCGCCCGGCGTCGAGCCCCGCTACCTGCACCGCTGGGGGCGCGAGCACTGGCACGAGCACGTCGGGCGGGAATGCGGGGCCGTCCATCACGCCTGCGCGCTGTTCGACCAGTCGTCGATGGCGAAGTTCCGCGTCGTGGGCGCGGACGCGTGCGCGGTGCTCAACCGCATCGGCACCGCCGACGTCGACGTCGCCCCGGGTCGTATCGTGTACACGCAGTGGCTGAACGACGCGGGCGGCATCGAGGCGGACCTGACGGTCACGCGGCTGGCCGAGGACGACTACCTCGTCGTGACCTCCGCGGGGGCGCAGGTCCGCGACTTCGCGTTCCTGCGCGAGTCGATGCCGCCCGGCGCGCGCTGTGTCGCGATCGACGTGACCCCGGCGATGCCGATGCTCGCGGTCATGGGGCCGCGCGCCCGGGCGCTGCTCTCCGATGCGTCGGGCGAGGATCTCGACGACGCCTCGTTCCCGTTCGGCACCTCGCGCGAGATCGAGATCGGCGCGGCGATCGTGCGCGCGAGCCGCATCACCTACGTCGGCGAGCTCGGCTGGGAGCTCTACGTGCCCGCCGACTGCGCGCTCCACGTCTACGAGCGGCTGCTGGCGCACGGCTCGCCGCACGGCCTCTTGCACGCCGGCTTCCACGCGATGGCCGCCTGCCGGATCGAGAAGGGCTACCGCCACTGGGGCCACGACGTGGGTGTCGAGGACACCCCGATCGAGTCCGGCCTCGCGTTCACCTGCGCGTGGGACAAGCCCGGCGGCTTCCGTGGCCGAGACGCGCTGCTGCGGCGACGCGAGGCCGGCCCGCCCCGTCGGCGGCTGGTGCAGATCCGGCTCGACGACGCCGAGGTGACGATGCACCACGACGAGCCGATCCTGCTCGGCGGCCGCGTGGTCGGCTGGGTCACCAGCGCCGCGTACGGACATCGGGTCGGGGCGTCGCTCGGGATGGGTTGGCTGCGCGCCGACGAGCCGGTCACGCTGGCGATGCTGGCGTCCGGGACCTTCGAGGTGGAGGTCGCGTCGCGCGCGGTCGGTGCGCGCCTGCAGCTGGCGCCGTTCTACGACCCGAGCGGCGCACGGATCCGTCCCGACCCGAAGCGCGTCTCGTGACCGGCGCCGCCGCGCCCGCGCCCCGACGGGACCGTCGGCCCGCGTCCGCGACGGTCGTCGTCCTGCGCCCGCACGGGCGCCCTTCGACACGGAGACTCCGATGGGATCGATCCGACGACTCGGCCTGCGGGCCGCCCGCCTGGCGCTCGTGCTGGCGACCGTCGCGCCGCCGGCCGCCGCCCAGGGCGGCAGCGGCACGCTGGTCGTCGGCATGGCGAGCACGCTGAGGCAGCTCAGCAATGCGCTCCAGGCGGGGTCGGTACCGCTCGTGGCCGCGCAGATCTTCGCGAGCCCGCTGCGCTTCGACGCCGACTGGACCCCGCAGCCCTACCTGGCCCAGAGCGGGTCGTTCCAGGACGACGGACGCTCGCTGCTGCTGTAGCTCGCACCCGGCGCGACCTTCCACGACGGCCGTCCGGTCACGTCCGAGGACGTGGCGTGGTCGATCATGACGATCAAGGCGAACCACGCGTTCAACACGATGCTGGCGCCGGTCGAGCGCGTGGACACGCCGTCGCCGGACATCGCGATCATCCGGCTCAGCCGACCGTACCCGGCGCCGCTGTACGCGCTGTCGCCGGCGCTGTGTCCGATCATGCCGAAGCACATGTACGACGACGGTCAGCCGTTCCGCACCCATCCGCGCCACGTGCGGCCGGTGGGCTCGGGGCCGTACCGTCTCGTCGAGTTCGAGCCGGGCCAGCGGATCGTGCTCGAGCGCCATGCCGGCTTCTTCCTGAAGGACCGGCCGAAGTTCGATCGCGTGGTGTTCCGCGTGATCCAGGACAGCGCCGCGCAGGCGCTCGCGATCGAGCGGGGCGAGGTGGACGTGCTGTCGGGGCCGCTGTCGGTGTCGCAGGTCTCGCAGCTCTCGAAGGTGCCCGCGGTGCGGATCGTCCGCCAGGGCGGCGAGGCGATCGGGTCGGTCGGCGGGCTCGAGTTCAATCTGCGGCGCAAGCCGTTCGACGACGACCGCGTGCGCCGCGCCATCTGGACGGCGATCGATCGGGAGTTCATCGTCAGGCAACTGCACCAGGGCACGACGCGCGTCGCGACCGGCCCGCTGGTGCCGGGCAACCCGTTCTACACCGACCGGGTCGACAGTCCGCGGCATGACCTCGCGCGCGCCAACGCGCTGCTCGACGAGGCGGGGCTGCGCCGGGACGCGAGCGGCACGCGCTTCGCGATGACCCTCGGCGACCAGCCCGGCTTCCCGGACAACCACCAGACGAGGTCGCGCAGCTGGGCGGCGCGCGCGGACCTGGTCGAACTGCCGGTCGGCATCTGGGCGCTCGCCGCCCCGTTCGACACGATCTCGCGCCGGCGCTGAGGGCGCCCCCGGCGGCTCAGCCCGGCGTCGCCTCGGGCACCGGATAGCCCGGCGTCCCGTCGTCCCGGACCCGGTGGCACGCGACCCGGTGCCCCGGCAGCACCTCGCGCAGCGCCGGCGGCTCGCTGCGGCACCGGTCCTCCGCGAACGGGCAGCGCCCGGCGAAGCGGCAGCCGGGCGGCACGTCGATCGGGCTCGGCGGGTCCCCCTGCAGCCGGATGCGCCGGCCGCGGCCGCGCACGGCCGGATCGAACGACGGCGCGGCCGACCACAGCGCAAGCGTGTAGGGATGCAGCGGGCGGGAGAACAGCGACTCGCGCGGCGCCTGCTCGACGATCAGCCCGAGGTACATCACCGCGACGTCGTCGCACATGTGGCGGATGACGCCCAGGTCGTGCGAGATGAACAGGTAGGTGAGGCCGAGCGAGTCCTGCAGCCTGCGCATCAGGTTCAGGATCTGCGCCTGGATCGCGACGTCGAGCGCCGAGACCGGCTCGTCGCAGACCACCAGCTCAGGGTTCGCGGCGAGCGCGCGCGCGAGCACGATCCGCTGGCGCTGGCCGCCCGAGAACTGGTGCGGGAACAGCATGCGCTGCTCGGGGCGCAGGCCGGTCTGCGCGAAGAGCTCGGCCACGCGCGCGTCGCGCGTCGACGGCTCGCCCGACTCCATCAGGTCGAGCGCCTCGCGGACCGCGTCGCCGGCGCGCTTGCGCGGGTTCAGCGACGCGTACGGATCCTGGAACACCATCTGGAAGCGGCGGCGGGCGCGGCGCAGCGCATCGCCCGAGGCCGCGCCGATGTCGTCCGCGCCGAGGCGGATCGTGCCGGCGGTGTGCTTCACGAGGCGCATCACCGCGAGGGCCGTCGTGCTCTTGCCCGAGCCGCTCTCGCCGACGATGCCGAAGGTGCGGCCGCGCCGCACGCCGAAGCTGACGCCGTCGACCGCGCGCACCACCGCCTTGGGTCGCCCGAGCAGGCCGCCGCCGATGGGGAAGTGGACCTTCAGGTCGTCGACGCGCAACAGCACGTCGTCCGGGGGAGCCGCGGACCCGGCCGCTCCGCCCTCGACGCGGGCGATCCCAGCGACGCCCGGCCCGCTCATGCCGCGGCCTCGCCGGGCGACGCGTGCAGCCAGCACAGCACCCGCCGCCGCCCGCCGTCGAGCACCGTCTCGGCCGGCAGCGAGGCGCGGCAGGCCGGCATCGCATGCCGGCAGCGGTCGGCGAACGCGCAGCCGCCGCGCCGCTCGAGCAGCGAGGGCACGGTGCCGGGGATCTCCTCGAGCTGCGCGCCGGCGGCGGCGGTCCGGCGCCCCGGCGCGCAGGCGATCAGCCCTTGCGTATAGGGATGCAGCGGCGCCCCGAGCACCTCGGCGACCGTGCCTTCCTCGACGATCCGCCCCGCGTACATCACCGCGACGCGGTCGGTCATCTCGGCGATCGCGCCCATGTCGTGCGTGATCAGCACGACGGCCGTTCCGGTGCGCTCGCGCAGGTCGGAGATCAGGTCGAAGATCTGCGCCTGCACCGTCACGTCGAGCGCGGTGGTGGGCTCGTCGGCGATCAGCACGCCGGGGTCGCAGGCGAGCGCCATCGCGATCATCACGCGCTGGCGCATGCCGCCCGAGAACTGGTGCGGGTACTCGTCGACGCGGCGTGCCGGCGCCGGGATGCCGACCGCCGCGAGCATCTCGACGGCGCGCGCGTGCGCCGCGCGCCGGTCGAGCCCGCGGTGCAGCCGCACGGCCTCCGCGATCTGCTCGCCCACGGTGAAGACCGGGTTGAGCGAGGTCATCGGCTCCTGGAAGATCATCGAGACGCGGTTGCCGCGCACCGCGCGCATCGAGGCGTCGTCGAGCGCGAGCAGGTCGCGGCCCTCGAAGCGCACGCGCCCGGCGGTGATCCGCCCCGGCGGGTTCGGGATGAGCCGCATGATGGCGAGCGCGGTCATGCTCTTGCCGCAGCCCGACTCGCCGACGAGCCCGAGCGTCTCGCCGCGGCCGAGCGCGAACGACACCGACTCGAGCACCCGCGCGACGCCGGTGCGGGTATCGAACTCGACCGACAGGTCCTCGACCTCGAGCAGCGGCGCGCTCATCGCAGGTGCATCTTCGGGTTCAGCGCGTCGTTGAGCCCGTCGCCGACGAGGCTCGTGCCGAGCACGGTCAGGAAGATGGCGAAGCCCGGGAAGGTCACCGCCCACCAGGCGTCGAGCACGTACTTGCGGTTCGCGCCGATCATCAGGCCCCAGCTCATCACGTTCGGGTCCGACAGCCCCAGGAAGCTCAGCCCCGCCTCGAACAGGATCGCGACACCGATGATCAGCGTCGCCGACACGATCAGCGGCGGCGCGGCGTTCGGCAGGATCTCGCGCAGCATCAGCCGCAGGTGGCCGGCGCCCAGCGCGCGCGCGGCGCTCACGTACTCCAGCTTGCGCAGCCGCATGAACTCGGCGCGCGCCAGGCGCGCCGTCGAGGTCCAGGTCACCATGCCGATCGCGACGATCGCGGTGGTGAGCGACGGATCGAACAGCGTCATCAGCACCATCGCGAACAGCAGCGAGGGCATCACCTGGAAGACCTCGGTGAAGCGCGACAGCGCCTCGTCGATCCAGCCGCCGAAGTAGCCTGCGAGCGCGCCGACGGTGAGCCCGATCGTCACCGTGATCGTCGCCGCCGCGAGCCCGACCGCGAGCGTCGCGCGTCCGCCGACCACCATGCCCGCGAGGATGTCGCGCCCGAGGTAGTCCGAGCCGAGCGGCAGCGTGCGGTCCTCGAACGGCCCGGTGAACGGACGGCCGACGATCTCGAACGCGTCGACCGGCCACAAGAGCGGGCCGAGCCCCATCAGCGCGATCACCCCGCCGAGCAGCGCGAGGCCGAGCATCGCCGCCTTGTTCCGGCGGAACACCCGCCAGGCCTCGCGCGACGGCGAGAGCACCTCGATCGCGGGCGGCGTTCCGGGGGACGGCGGGGCGGGCACGGTGCTCATCGGTCAGCGCGCCCTCAGCCGCGGGTCGATCCAGCGATAGGCGAGGTCGGTCAGCTGGTTCGCGACGATCACCAGCACCGACGAGAAGAAGAGCACGCCGAGCAGGGTGGGGTAGTCACGCCCGAGGATCGAGTCGAACGCGAGCGTGCCCAGCCCGGGCCAGGAGAACACCGTCTCGACGAGCACCGCCCCGGAGATCAGGTTGCCGAACTGCAGGCCGGCGATCGTGACGACCGGCATCAGCGCGTTTCGCAGTGCGTGCTTCCAGACGACGAGGCGCTCGGCCAGCCCCTTGGCGCGTGCCGTGCGGATGTAGTCCGAGCCGAGCACCTCGAGCATGCTCGCACGCGACAGCCGGCTGTACTGCGCCATGTAGACGATCGCGAGCGTGAACGCCGGCAGCACGAGGTGGTGCAGCACGTCGAGCGTGGTCACGAACCAGCCGCCGTACACGCGCACGTCGCGCATGCCCGCGATCGGCATGATCGGGATGACCTTGCCGAACAGGATCACCAGCAGGATGCCGGTCCAGAAGGTGGGCATCGAATAGCCGACCAGCGAGAGGACCGTGACCGCGCCGCTGCCGACGCTGTGCGGACGGCGCGACGCCCAGACGCCGACCATCGTGCCGACCGCGATCGCCGAGAGCAGCGCGGTCAGCACCAGCAGCACCGTCGCCGGCAGGCGCTGCAGGATCAGCGTCGTCACCGGCTGGTTGTAGAGGTAGGACTGGCCGAGGTCGCCCCGCAGCGCGCGGCCGACGTAGGTGGTGTACTGCTCGAGGATCGGGCGATCCAGGCCGTAGGTCTTCCGGATCTGGTCGAGGGTGGCCTTGTCGGCGCCGCCCATCTCGCCGGCGATCACCATCGCCGGGTCGCCGGGCGCGGCGTGGATCAGCACGAAGTTGATCGTCAGCACCGCGAAGATCAGACCCGCCGCGTAGGCGAGCCGCTTGGCGACGACGGCGAGGATCGACATGGCCGGTTCAGTGTAGCCGGCGCGCGGCGGCGATGCGCGCGGCGATCGCGGATCCGTCGAGCACGCCTCGCAGCCCGATCGCGACGAGCCGCGCGGGCGCGTCGGCGTCGGCCGCCGCGCTGCCGGCCGGGGCCGGTCCGGTGCGCACGCGCGTGCCGACCGCCTGCAGCACCGCACGGCCGCCAGCGGCGTCTCGCAGCGCACCCTTCGCACGCACCAGGCCCAGCGTGGGGTCGGCGAGCGCCGTGGCCAGCGCCGCGAGGTCGTAGCGGCCCTCGAGCTCGAAGTGCGTGCTCTCGAAGATCGCCGCGGCGGGGAGCGGGCGGCGGGTCGCCGACAGCGGCGCGCCGCGGCCCTCGGTCTCGCGCCCGGCGTCGGCATCGCGGAGCGCGGAGGTGGCCC
>JADCHE010000048.1 GCA_020248665.1 Burkholderiales bacterium
CGCCGCGATTGCGCGCAGCGTACCGCCGAGGCGCTGCTCGACATGCGCCCGCCGGGGCGCGGACCGTCGCGATGAGCCGGCGCGCGGCCGCGGCGGATCAGGGCGCGCTCGCGCTCGCGTTCGATGCGCGAGTCGTCTGCGGCGTCGACGAGGCCGGCCGCGGGCCGCTCGCCGGGCCGGTCGTCGCCGCGGCGGTGATCCTGGATCCGGCGCGGCCGATCGACGGGCTGCGCGACTCGAAGCAGCTGAGCGCCGCGCGCCGCGACGCGCTCGCCGCCGCGATCCGCGAGCGCGCGATGGGCTGGGCGGTCGCGCGGGCGAGCGTCGCCGAGATCGACCGGCTCAACATCCTGCGCGCGTCGCTGCTCGCGATGCGGCGCGCGGTCGCCGCGCTTCCGGTCGTGCCGACCCTCGCCCGCGTCGACGGCAACCAGCCGCCCAGGCTCGACTGCGGCATCGAGCTGATCGTCGGCGGCGATGCCATCGAGCCGTGCATCTCGGCCGCGTCGATCCTCGCCAAGACGGAGCGCGATGCCGAGCTGATGCGCCTGCACACCCGGTTCCCCGGCTACGGTTTCGACCGGCACAAGGGCTACCCGAGCTTCCAGCACCTCGAGCGGCTGCGGGCGCTCGGGCCGTGTGCCGCGCACCGGCGCAGCTTCGCGCCGGTACGCGAGGCGCTGGCGGCGGCCGGCGCCGCGGCCTTCGACGCCGCCGACCACGGTCCTGGTCCAGACCGATGACCGAGCCGTCGCGTCGCATCTCCTCTCGCGACAACCCGACCTTCCGCGAGCTCGCCGTGCTCGCGCACTCGGCGCGCGAGCGCCGTCGGCTCGGCCGCTCGGTGCTCGAGGGCGTGCACCTGTGCGAGGCCTGGCTGCAGCGCCACGGCCCGCCGCCGCTCGCCGCGGTGTCGACATCCGGGCGCGCGCACCCCGAGGTCGGCCCGCTGCTCGCGCGCCACGGCGTCGCGGCGGTGGAGCTCGCCGACGAGCTGTTCGCTGCGGTATCGACGCTGCAGCACGGCGTCGGCCTCGCGTTCGTCGTCGACACGCCGCGCCCGGGGCTGCCGGCCTCGATCGACCGCGACGCGGTCTACCTCGACCGGATCCAGGACCCGGGCAACGTCGGCACGCTGCTGCGAAGCTGCGCGGCAGCCGGTGTCGGCACCGTCCTGACCGCGCCGGGCACCGCCTGGTGCTGGTCGCCGAAGGTGCTGCGCGCGGGCATGGGCGCGCACTTCCACCTGTCGATCCACGAGGCGGTGCCGTGGGGCGCCGTGCGCACCCGGCTCGAGGTCGAGGCGATCGGCACACGCGTTGGCGCGGCCGAGTCGCTGTTCGACGCCGACCTGCGCGGCGCCGCGCTCTGGCTGCTCGGCAACGAGGGCGAAGGGCTGTCCGACGAGATCGCCGCCGACGTCGCCCGCTGGGTGCGGATCCCGCAGGCAGAAGGCGTGGAGTCGATGAACGTCGCGGCCGCCGCCGCGGTGTGCCTCTTCGAGCAGCGGCGGCAGAGAGCATAGCCGGGGTCTCGGCGAGCACCGCTTGCCGCGCACTGCTGCGTCGAGGACGGGACCGAGCCGGGAGGCGGCTGTATTCTTCTCAGTCCAGATCCAGCAACGTCAGCACCGTCGTCGCGATCTCCTCGATCGATCGCGTGGTCGTCGACAGCCACGGGATGCCCTCGCGCTTCATCATCGCCTCGGCCTCGTTGACCTCCATCCGGCAGGTCTCGATCGCAGCGTAGCGGCTGCCGGGGCGGCGCTCGTTGCGGACCTCGGCGAGGCGTTCCGGCGAGATCGTGAGCCCGAAGAGCTTCGGCTTGTACTTGTAGAGCACCTCGGGCAGCTTGCGTCGCTCGAAGTCGTCGGGGATCAGCGGGTAGTTCGCCGCCTTCACGCCATGCTGGACCGCGAGGTAGAGGCTGGTCGGCGTCTTGCCGCAGCGCGAGACACCGACGAAGATCACGTCGGCGCTCTCCAGGTCCTTGTGCAGCTGGCCGTCGTCGTGCGCCATCGAGTAGTGGATCGCCTCGATCCGCTGCTTGTAGCGGTCCGACTCGGCGACCGCATGGAAGCGGCCGATCGTATGGGTCGACTTGACGCCGAACTCGGTCTCGAGCGGTTCGACGAAGGTGGCGATCAGGTCGAGGAACAGCGCGTTCGAGGTGCGGACGATCTCGTTGATCCGCGGGTTCACCAGCGTGCTGAACACCACCGGGCGCCTGCCGTCGACGACCGCCTGGTGCTTGATCCGCGTGACCGCCTCCTCGGCCTTCTCGATCGTGTCGATGAAGGGCAGCCGCACCTGACGGATGCGCAGCCCCTCGAACTGCTGCAGCACCGAGTGCCCGAAGGTCTCGGCGGTGATGCCCGTGCCGTCGGACACGAAGAACGCGGTACGGTCGGCGGCGGGCAGGCGGGCGTCGGGCATCTGGACCTCGGGAGGCGGTGGGCGGGCGGGGCCGCGCGCGGCATCCGGCGGCGCAGCGACAGGGCATTTTCCTCGGCGTCGCAGGATCCCGCGAAGTAGAATCCGCCGACCGACGGGGTCGGACCCGCCCGAGTGTTGCAGCCGTGCCGTTCTCGCCCGAGAGCGGCCCGCCTACAGCGCTGCGCGCGCCCCCCGTACGACACGCGCGGCCCACCGGTTCCCAACCCTCCAGGACTGTCCCCCATGAACCGTCACGACGGACGCTATGTCGTCCCGTTCGAGGACTTGCGGATGACCGACGTCGAGTCGGTCGGCGGCAAGAATGCCTCGCTCGGGGAGATGATCAGCCAGCTCGCCCACGCCGGCGTGCGAGTGCCCGGCGGCTTCGCCACCACCGCGCTCGCCTTCCGCGACTTCCTGAACGAAGGCGGCCTGACCGCGCGCATCAACGCCCGGCTCGAGGCGCTGGACGTCGACGACGTGAAGGCGCTCGCCGCCTGCGGCGCCGAGATTCGCCGCTGGGTCGAGGAGGCGCCGCTGCCCGAGCGGCTCGAGCGAGAGATTCGCAATTCCTATCAGAAGCTTGTCGAAGGCTCTTCAGGTGAAGTCTCGTTCGCGGTCCGCTCCTCGGCGACCGCCGAAGACCTGCCGGACGCGTCCTTCGCCGGCCAGCAGGAGACCTACCTGAACGTGGTCGGCATCGAGGCGATCCTCGAACGCATCCGCCACGTGTTCGCTTCGCTCTACAACGACCGCGCGATCTCGTACCGCGTCCACAAGGGATTCGTGCATGCCGACGTCGCGCTTTCGGCGGGCGTGCAGCGGATGGTCCGCAGCGACCTCGGCGCCTCGGGCGTGATGTTCACCATCGACACCGAGTCGGGCTTCCAGGACGTGGTGTTCATCACCTCGGCCTACGGGCTCGGCGAGACGGTCGTGCAGGGCGCGGTGAACCCGGACGAGTTCTACGTCCACAAGCCGATGCTCGCGGCGGGGAAGAAGCCGATCATCCGCCGCCAGCTCGGCTCGAAGCTGATCAAGATGGAGTTCGACACCTCGGGCGGCGCAGGCCGCTCGGTGCGCACCATCGACACGCCGATCGAGCAGCGTACCCGCTACTCGCTCGCCGATGACGAGGTGGTCGAGCTCGCGCGCTACGCGGTGATCATCGAGCGGCACTACGGCCGCCCGATGGACATCGAGTGGGGCCGCGACGGGCGCGACGGCAGGCTCTACATCTTGCAGGCGCGGCCCGAGACGGTGAAGTCGCAGCACGACGGCCGGCAGCTGAAGTTCCGCCTCAAGGCGACCTCGGACGTGCTGGCCAGCGGCCGCGCGATCGGCCAGAAGGTCGGCGCGGGCCCGGTGCGCGTGGTCGGCGACGCGAGCGAGATGGAGCGCGTGCAGCCGGGCGACGTGCTGGTCACCGACATGACCGACCCGAACTGGGAGCCGGTGATGAAGCGCGCCTCGGCGATCGTCACCAACCGCGGCGGGCGGACCTGCCATGCGGCGATCATCGCGCGCGAGCTCGGCATCCCAGCGGTCGTCGGCTGCGGCGACGCGACCGACCGCCTCACGGACGGTGCGCTGGTGACGGTCTCCTGCGCCGAAGGCGACACCGGCTACATCTACGACGGCATGCTCGAGACCGAGGTCAGCGAGGTCGCCTCGGGCGCGCTGCCCGAGATCCCGGTCAAGATCATGATGAACGTCGGCAACCCGCAGCTCGCCTTCGAGTTCGCCCAGATGCCGAACGAGGGCGTGGGCCTCGCCCGCCTCGAGTTCATCATCAACAACAACATCGGCGTCCACCCGAAGGCGATCCTCGACTACCCGAACGTCGATCCGGACCTGAAGAAGGCCGTCGAGAGCATCGCCCGCGGTCATTCCAGCCCGCGCGCGTTCTACGTCGACAAGCTTGCCGAGGGCGTGGCCACGATCGCGGCGGCGTTCTGGCCGCGCCCGGTGATCGTGCGCCTGTCGGACTTCAAGTCGAACGAGTACCGCAAGCTGATCGGCGGCAGCCGCTACGAGCCCGAGGAGGAGAACCCGATGCTCGGGTTCCGCGGCGCCTCGCGCTACATCTCGCCCGACTTCGCCGAGTGCTTCGAGATGGAGTGCCGCGCGATGAAGCGCGTGCGCGAGGAGATGGGCCTGACCAACGTCGAGCTGATGGTGCCGTTCGTGCGCACCGTGCGCGAGGCGGAACTGGTGATCGGCCTGCTCGCCAAGCACGGCCTGAAGCGCGGCGAGGGCGGTGGGGCGGACGGGCAGGGCGCGCTGCGGGTGATCATGATGTGCGAGATCCCGTCGAACGCGATCCTCGCCGAGCAGTTCCTCGAGCACTTCGACGGCTTCTCGATCGGCTCGAACGACCTGACCCAGCTGACGCTCGGACTGGACCGCGACTCGGGGCTGGTCGCCGAGGGCTTCGACGAGCGCGATCCGGCGGTCAAGGCGCTGCTCGAGCGCGCGATCGTCGCCTGCCGCAAGGCCGGCAAGTACGTCGGCATCTGCGGGCAGGGGCCGTCGGACCACGCGGACCTCGCCGAGTGGCTGATGATGCACGGCATCGCGTCGATCTCGCTGAACCCCGACACCGTGGTCGACACCTGGCGGCGGCTGGGGACGCTCGCGAAGAAGGGGCACTGAGAAAGGGCACCGAGTCCCGAGGGGCGGGCGCGGCGCGGTCCGCGCCCGACCGATGCCCGTCCGCCGCATGCGCGGGAGCGTCCCGCGCGGCGGCCCTGCAGTCGTCTATCGCCGAGCGATGCAGGGCCCGGCCACCTGCTTGCCCTGGCTCACCAGCGAGGCCTCGTTGCCCCTGCTGAAGAGGATCGCGGTGTCGGACGCGTAGCGCACGCCCGAGGCGGTCGTCTGCGGCTTCATCTGCCACGACTCGTCGCGCCAGCGCACGACGGCCTGGTCGCGGCCGAGCGCGACCAGCATCGACGGCGCACCGTTCGGGCAGTCGTAGCTGCGCAGCTTCCAGTCGGGGTCGCGCGCCATCACCATCGTGCCGGCGTCGCCGAGCGACAGCTGGAGCAGCCCCATCGACAGCACCGCGCTGCGCACCAGGGGCAGCTGACGCCCGAAGCGCTCCGCCTCGGAGGCGGCCGGGCAGGCCTTGCGGGTGGACCTCACCGGGCCCAGCGTCAGGGTGCGGCCCGATTGCTGCCAGGTCGCGCCGCCGGCATTGCAGTCGAGCTGGACGGCGAGTTGACCGCCATCGAGGAACTCGAGGTTGAACGCGCCGGGGTCGAGCGGCCCCACCAGGCCCGCCGGCGTCATCGTGCCGAGCCAGTACCAGCTCGAGCCGGCGAGCTTAGGCGGTGTCGACATCATCGTCGGAGGCATCGGGCCCGGGCCCGGCGTCGGCGGGGCCTCGGACGGACCGAGGGGCGGCATCGCGCAGCCGGCGAGCACGGCGGATGCGGCGACGACGCACGCGCGCACGGCGGCGTGGGTTCGGAAGGCGGCGGGTCGGCGGGCCGCCATCGGGAGGAGCCAGGTCATCGTCGTGTCTCCGCGGCCCGTCGGGGCCGGTCGGTCGGCGGGGAGCCGGAAACGAAAAGGGCGCCGACCCGCGGCGCCCCCCCCCCGGATCCCTCGGGCCGGCACGCAGCCGGCCCGATCGCAGCATCTTACTTGACGACCATCATCGTCTCGCGCTTGCCGCCCTTGTAGGTGTACAGGGTCAGTGCGCCGTCCTTGATGTCGCCCTTGTCGTCGAACACGATCTTGCCGGTCACGCCGTCATAGCTGATCTTCTGCAGGGCCGGCAGGTACTTCTTGGGATCGGTCGAGTCGGCCTTCTGCATCGCCGAGACCATCGTCATCACCGCGTCGTAGACGTACGGCGCGTAGATTTGCACGTCGGTGCCGGTCTTCTCCTTGAATCGCGCCTTCCAGGCGGTCATCGCGGCTTCCTTGTCCTTGGTGACGCCACCCGCCTCGGCGCAGATCACCTGGCCGTCGGACATGCCGTCGCCGGCCAGCTTGATCAGCTCGTTCGAGCAGATCCCGTCGCCGCCCATGAACTTGGCGTTGATGCCGAGCTGCTTCATCTGGCGCAGCATCGGGCCCGCGACCGCGTCCATGCCGCCATAGAAGACCAGGTCGGGCTTCTGGCCCTTGAGCTTGGTCAGGATGGCGTTGAAGTCGGTGGCCTTGTCGTTGGTGAACTCGCGGCCGACGACCTTGCCGCCGGCGGCCTTCACCGCCTTCTGGAACTCGTCGGCGACGCCCTGGCCGTAGGCGGTGCGGTCGTCGATGATCGCGATGCTCTTGGCCTTGACGTCCTTGACCGCGTACCGGCCCAGCGTGCCGCCGAGCTGGCCGTCGTGCGCGACGACGCGGAAGGCGCTCTTGAAGCCCTGCTGCGTGTACTTCGGGTTGGTCGCCGACGGCGAGATCTGCGGGATGCCGGCGTCGTGGTAGATCTTCGAGGCCGGGATCGTGGTGCCCGAGTTCAGGTGGCCGATGACGCCGTTGACCTTCGCGTCGGTCAGCTTGGTGGCGGCGGCGGTGCCCTGCTTCGGATCCGCCGCGTCGTCCTCGGACAGCAGCTCGAACTTGACGGCCTGGCCGCCGATCTTGATGCCCTTGGCGTTCAGGTCCTCGATCGCCAGCTTGGCGCCCAGTTCGTTGTCCTTGCCGAGGTGCGCGATGCCGCCGGTGAGCGGGCCCACGTGACCGATCTTGACGACCGTCTGCGCGGACGCGGCGCCGGCGAACGTGAAGGCCGACGCGACCGCGAGGCTCAGGACCTTGTGGTGCAGATTCATCGATGTTTCTCCTGGGGATTTGAAGCCGGTATCGATCGGTTGAACGAGGCGACGGACCCTCGGGGCCGCGCTGCGCTCGCATCGTAGCCGGAACGGCAGGGGGCGGCAAACGCATCCCCGCCCGCCTCCGGGCACGTCGTCGTACAACGTCCGGGGCGGTTGACCTGTTGACCCGCACGCGAGATGCTTCCGGTCGACATGGCCGTTCAGTACTGGTGGTGGGTCCTCGCGCTGGGCATCGGCATCCTCGAGCTGTTGACCGGCACGTTCTATCTGCTGATGATCGCGGTCGGCTGCGCGGCGGCGGGCGCGGTCGCCGCGGCCGGGGGGCCGGCGTGGGCGCAGTTCTTGGCCGCGGCGGTCGTCGCGCTCGCCGGGGCCGCCTGGGTGCGGCGCGCGCGGGCCGGTGCGCCGGCGCGCGGGCCGGCCGGACGAAACCCCGACGTGATCGCCGACGTCGGCGAGCGGGTGCGCGTCGAGGCCTGGGACGCCGGCGGCCGCGCGCGCGTGCGCTACCGCGGTACCGAGTGGTCCGTCGAGCTCGCCCCCGGAGAGTCCGCCGTGCCCGGCGATTACCTCATCCGCGAGGTGGCCGGCAACCGGCTGATCCTCGCGCGTCCCTGAACCCCGGGAGGAACCATGATCGGAACGAGCGTCGTCGCGGCGGTGATCCTGCTGCTGGCCGTCGTGTTCGTGGTGCAGACCCTGAAGGTCGTGCCGCAGCAGCACGCGTGGGTTGTCGAGCGGCTGGGCAAGTACCACCGCACGCTGTCCCCGGGGCTGTCGTTCGTCGTCCCCTTCATCGACCGGGTCGCCTACAAGCACCTGCTGAAGGAGATCCCGATGGACGTCCCCAGCCAGGTCTGCATCACCAAGGACAATACCCAGCTGACCGTCGACGGCGTGCTGTACTTCCAGGTGACCGACCCGACGCGGGCGTCCTACGGCTCCTCGAACTTCATCGTCGCGATCACCCAGCTGTCGCAGACGACGCTGCGCTCGGTGATCGGCCGGCTCGAACTCGACCGAACGTTCGAGGAGCGCGACTTCATCAACAGCAGCGTGGTGTCGGCGCTCGACGAGGCGGCGATGAGCTGGGGCGTGAAGGTGCTGCGCTACGAGATCAAGGACCTGACCCCGCCGGCCGAGATCCTGCGCGCGATGCAGGCGCAGATCACTGCGGAGCGCGAGAAGCGGGCGCTGATCGCGGCCTCCGAGGGCCGCAAGCAGGAGCAGATCAACATCGCCACCGGCGAGCGCGAGGCGGCGATCCAGCGCTCCGAGGGCGACAAGCAGGCCGCGATCAACGAGGCCGAGGGGCAGGCCGCGGCGATCAAGACGGTCGCGACCGCGACCGCCGAGGCGATCGCACGCGTCGCGATGGCGTCCCAGCGTCCGGGCGGCATGGACGCGGTCAGCCTGCGGGTCGCCGAGCAGTACGTCCAGGCCTTCGGCCAGATCGCTAAGCAGGGCAACACGCTGATCGTGCCGGCCAACATGAGCGACCTGTCGTCGATGATCGCCGGCGCGCTCTCCGTCGTGCGGGGCGCGCAGCCGCCCCGCGCGTGACGTCGCGCCGCGTGCCGCCGTGACCTCGCCGACGGTGATCGACGGCGTGCGGCGCGCGCTGACGCCGCACGCGCCGTTCTCGTCGATGCGCGACGAGGACCTGGACATCGTCGCGCGGCGGGTCGAGCTCGGGTACCTGGCGCAGGGCGAGCGGGTCGTCGGCCCCGAGGACGGCGTGCCCGCCCGGTGCTGGATCGTGCGCCAGGGCGTCGTCGAAGGGCGCCGGCCCGACGCGCCGCGCGACGCGCCCGCGACCGTGCTGACCGAGGGCGAGATCTTCCCGGTGGGCGCGCTGCTCGCCGCGCGCCCGGTGGTCGCGACCTACCGCGCCGCCGGCGACGTGTTTCTCTGGAGCCTGGCGCGCGAGGACTTCGACGAGCTGGTCCGCCGCAGCGAGCCGTTCCGTGACTTCTGCCGCCGCCGTCTCGGCGCGCTGCTCGACCTGTCCAACCAGGCGCTGCAGGCGAGCTACGCGCAGCAGGCGACCCAGTGGCGCTCGATGGCGGCGCCGCTCGGCGAGGTGATCCGTCGCCCCCCCGTGACGGTGCCGCCTCAGTCGACGCTGCGCGAGGTGTTCGACACGATGGAGCGCGAGCGCGTCGGCTCGGTGATCGTCGGCGATGCGCAGGGAATCTTCACCCGGCAGGACGTGATCGGCCGCGTCACGCTGCCCGGAGTGCCGCTCGAGGCGCCGATCGCATCGGTGATGACCTCGCCGGTCGTGTCGCTCGATGCGGCCGCGACGGTGGCCGACGCGATGCTGCTGATGGCCGAGCGCACCATCCGCCACGTGCCGGTACGGCGCGATGGCGCGGTGGTCGGCGTGGTCACCGAGCGCGACCTGTTCGTGATGCAGCGCCAGACGCTGCGCGGCATCGGCGAGGCGATCGCCGCGGCCCGGACCGATGCCGCGCTCGCCCGCACGGCCGACGACATCCGCGCCTGGTCGTCGACGCTGGTCGCGCAGGGCGTGGCCGCCGCCTTCGTCACGCGACTGATCAGCCGGCTCAACGACCAGCTGACGCAGCGGGCGATCGGGTTGCGGGCAGCCGAGCACGGCGTCGCGATGGAGGGCGCGTGCTGGATCGCGCTCGGCAGCGAGGGGCGCGAGGAGCAGACGATCGCGACCGACCAGGACAACGGCCTCGTGCTCGCCGACGGCGTCGACGCTGCGTCGCGCGAGCGGATGCGCGCGTTCGCCGGATCGGTCAACGCGACGCTCGACGCCTGCGGCTATCCACTGTGTCGCGGCGGGATCATGGCCGGCAACGCGCTCTGGTGCCTCCCCGCCAGCGAGTGGCGTGCGCTGTTCGACGGCTGGATCGAACGGGGCGATCCCGAGGGCCTGCTCGCGGCGAGCATCTTCTTCGACTTCCGCCCGCTCGCGGGCGACGCCGCGCCGGTCGCCGCACTGCGTGCGCACGTGACCGCGCGCGCGGCCGCGACCCCCCGGTTCCTGAAGCAGATGAGCGACAATGCCCGCCGCAACGCACCGCCCGCGGTGTGGACCGGCAGGCTGATCGACACGCTGTTCGCGCACCGCGAGGCCGAGGTCGACCTGAAGCTGCACGGCACCGTGCCCTTCGTGGACGGGGCGCGTCTGCTCGCGCTCGCGCACCGCGTGCCCGCCACGGGCACCGCGGATCGGCTGCGCGCGCTCGCGCAGTCCGGTGCGCTGCGTGCCGCGGAGGCGCACGCGTGGATCGATGCCTTCGAGTTCCTGCAGAGCCTGAGGCTGCGCGTGCAGCACCGGCGCATCGCGGGCGTCGAGGGCGTCGAGGGCGTCGAGGGCGCGAACCTACTCGACTCCCGCACGCTGTCGGACCTCGACCGCAGGATCCTGAAGGAAGCGTTCCGACAGGCCCGCCTGCTGCAGCAGCGGCTCGTGGTCGACTATCCTGGCTGACCCGTGCGCTGGTGGCCCCGCTTCCGCGGCATCGGCGTCTCGACCGAGGCGAGGCTGCACGCGATCGCCGAGCGTCGCTGGGTGGTGCTCGACGTCGAGACCTCCGGGCTCGACCCCTCGCGCGACGCGCTGCTGTCGATCGGCGCGGTCGCGGTCCGCGACGCGCGGATCGATGTCGACGACAGCTTCGAGATCCTGGTTCGGCCGGCCCGGACCAGTGCACGCGACAACATCCTCGTCCACGGCATCGGGGAGGGCGCCCAGCGCGACGGCACGGACCCCGCCGCGGCTTGCCAGGCGTTCCTCGACTGGGCCGGCGACGCGCCTTTGGTCGCGTTCCACGCATCGTTCGACCGCACGGTCCTCGCGCGCGCGATCCGTGCGCACCTGGCCGCACGGCCGCCGTCCGACTGGCTCGACCTCGCCGGGCTCGCGCCCGCGCTGAACCCGGGCGTGCGCGCCAGGGCGCTCGACGACTGGCTCGCGCACTTCGGGCTGCCGGCCGACGGGCGCCACCACGCGAGCGCAGACGCGTTCGCTACCGCGATGCTGTTCCTGCGGCTGCTGGCGCAGGTACCCGCGGCCGACCGGGAGCCGCGTGCGCTGCGGCGGCTCGCGGGCTCGGCCCGCTGGGCCGGTTGAGGCCCGCCCGGCAGGGCCGCGGAGCGCTCACCCCGCGACGCGCGTCCCGCCCTTGACCAGGCGCTGCTTCTCGCGCTGCCACTCGCGCTCGCGCTCGGTGGCCCGCTTGTCGTACTGCTTCTTGCCCTTGGCCAGGCCGATCTCGAGCTTGATGCGCCCGCCCTTGTAGTGCAGGTCGAGCGGCACGAGCGTGTAGCCCGCACGCTCGACCTTGCCGATCAGCTTCGCCGTCTCGGCCGCGTGCAGCAGCAACTTGCGAGTGCGGGTCGGGTCGGCCTTCACGTGGGTCGAGGCCGCGGTGAGCGGCGTCACGTGCGCGCCGAGCAGCCACAGTTCGGCGCCGCGCACGATCACGTACGCTTCCTTCAGGTGGGCGCGCCCGGCGCGGATCGCCTTGACCTCCCAGCCCTCGAGCACCAGCCCGGCCTCGAAGCGCTCCTCGATGAAGAAGTCGTGGAAGGCCTTGCGGTTGTCGACGATGCTCATGGGGAGCCCGACAGTAACACGGGGCCGAACGGTAGAATCCTGGCGATTCTAGCAGCCGCCTTCCGCGCGAGCCGCCGCGCGCCGCCCGATGCCGTCGGTCCACAGATCCGTGCTGGTGCCCTATGGCGCCCCCCTGATGTTCGGCCTCGTCGAGCGCGTCGAGGACTACCCGGCCTTCCTGCCGTGGTGCGGCGGCACCCAGGTGCACGAGCGCAGCGTCGAACGGATGCTCGCGACGATCCGCATCGATTTCCGCGGGCTGCAGCAGTCGTTCACCACCGAGAACCTGCACGAGCCCGACCGTGCGATCCGGATGCGGCTGCGCGACGGCCCGTTCTCCAGGCTCGACGGCCAGTGGACCTTCATGCCGCTGCGCGCCGATGCGTGCAAGGTCGAGTTCGCGCTCGAGTACGTGTTCGCGGGTGCGCTGCTGTCGCGGGCGCTGTCGCCGGTGTTCGACCAGATCGCGGCGAGCTTCGTCGACGCGTTCGTGCGTCGCGCCGAGGCGATCCATGGCTGAGGACGCAGCCGCGCTGTCGGTCGAGGTGGCCTGGATCGGCGTCGAGCCGCCGCTGCGCGTGGCGCTCGCAGTGGCGCCCGGCACGACGGTCGCCGGTGCGATCGATGCCTCCGGCATCGTCGCGCGCATCGCGGCGGCGGCGCCACCGCCGCCAGGCCAGGGTCCGCTCGACGGTCTCGGCATCGCGGTGCACGGCCGGCCCGCTGCGCCCGGCGATCGCCTGCACGACCACGACCGGGTCGAGCTGCTGCCGGCGCTGACGGTAGACCCGAAGGTCGCGCGGGCGCGGCGCGCCGAGCACCGGCGCAGGCAGACCGGGGAGCGTCGCTGGGCGCCGGACCAGGAGCGGCCGAAGCCGCCGTCGGCCGACTAGCGTCGCGTCAGGTTCGGCAGAACTCGCGGACCGACTTGCGCGCGATCTCGAGCTGCGAGACGCGCGCCGCATCGTCCATGAACTCGCGCTCGCCGTGCTCGTTGATGCGCGCGACTCGCATCCCGCTCTCGAGCGTGCGCACTCGCGCGCGCGAGTCCTCGCAGGCGGCGGCGGCGCGCTGCGTGCGGGTCTCGGCCTCGACGGCCTTGCGCTCGGCCTCTTCTCGCTCCATACGGCGCTTGCGGAACGCCATCTCGGCGTCGGCGGCCGGGCGTGCGGTGGCCGCGGACGGAGCAGGGGCCGTCGCCGGCGCGCTCGCCGTCGCACCCGATCCGCCGGACGTCCCCGCGGGGGCCTGCCGGGCGGGTGCGCGTTGCACCGCGCTGGGCGGGACCGAGGCGGGCGGAGGCATGTCCGAGTACACCATCCGGCCGTTCGCGTCCCGCCACTGGTACTGGGCGGAGGCGTCCGGCGCGGCGGCGAGTGCCACGAGCAACAACGGCAGCAGGTGTCGGAACGACATGTCCGTGCCCTTCGGGCGGATCGGGTGACCGGAGGATGCTAGGGCGCGGGGGCGGGCCGGCAGCCCCCGCGCCGACCGGCGGCCGGGCGACGGGGTCGGGCGGCGCCCGGTATAATCGATTTTTGCGCCCAGAGGGCCCCATGCGACTGGCCAAGAAAGCCCTGACGTTCGACGACGTCCTCCTGGTTCCCGCCTTCTCCGAAGTCCTCCCCCGCGACACCTCTCTCGCCACGCGCCTGACGCGCGGCATCGCGCTGAACATCCCGCTGGTCTCCGCGGCGATGGACACGGTCACGGAATCCCGGCTCGCGATCGCGATCGCCCAGGAGGGCGGCATCGGCATCGTCCACAAGAACCTGCGCCCGGCCGAGCAGGCGCGCGAGGTCGCCCGGGTCAAGCGCTTCGAGTCCGGCATGGTCCGCGACCCGATCACCGTCACGCCCGAGATGCCGGTGCGCGAGGTGATCGAGATCACCCGCCAGCACAGGATCTCCGGGCTGCCGGTGGTGCGCGGCAAGCAGGTGGTCGGGATCGTCACCAACCGCGACCTGCGCTTCGAGACGCGGCTCGACGAACCGGTCGCCTCGATCATGACCCCGCGCGAGCGGCTGGTCACGGTGAAGGAGGGCGCGACCCTCGACGAGGCCAAGGCGCTGATGCACCGGCACCGGCTCGAGCGGGTGCTGGTCGTCAACGACGCGTTCGAGCTGCGCGGGCTGATGACCGTCAAGGACATCCTCAAGCGCACCGAGCACCCGAACGCCTCGAAGGACGAGTTCGGCAAGCTGCGCGTGGGCGCCGCGGTCGGCGTCGGGGCCGACACCGACGAGCGGGTCGAGGCGCTGGTGAAGGCCGGTGTCGACGTCGTGGTCGTCGACACCGCCCACGGCCACTCCAAGGGCGTGCTCGAGCGGGTGCGCTGGGTCAAGCGCAACTTCCCGCAAGTGGAGGTCATCGGCGGCAACATCGCGACCGCCGACGCGGCGCGAGCGCTTGCCGAGGCCGGCGCCGACGGCGTCAAGGTCGGGATCGGCCCGGGCTCGATCTGCACGACGCGGATCGTCGCGGGCGTCGGCGTGCCGCAGATCAGCGCGATCAGCGACGTGGCGGGCGCGCTCGAGGGCAGCGGCATCCCGCTGATCGCCGACGGCGGCATCCGCTATTCCGGCGACGTCGCGAAGGCGCTCGCGGCCGGTGCCTGGTCCGTGATGATGGGCTCGATGCTGGCGGGCACCGAGGAGGCGCCCGGCGAGGTGATCCTCTACCAGGGCCGCTCCTACAAGAGCTACCGTGGCATGGGCTCGCTCGGCGCGATGGCCGACGGCGCGGCCGACCGCTACTTCCAGGACTCCTCGGCCAACGTCGACAAGCTGGTGCCCGAGGGCATCGAGGGCCGCGTCGCCTACAAGGGCTCCGTGCTGAACATCCTGTACCAGCTGTGCGGCGGCGTGCGCGCGAGCATGGGCTACTGCGGCTGCCGCAACGTCGACGAAATGCGCACCAAGCCAAGCTTCGTCGAGATCACGTCTGCGGGCATGCGCGAATCGCACGTGCACGACGTCCAGATCACCAAGGAAGCCCCCAACTACCAGGCCGAGTGACACCCGGCCGCATCGGGAGCGACCCGGCCCGGCCGGGTCGTCGTCTTTCATGCACGACCGCATCCTCATCCTCGACTTCGGCTCGCAGGTCACCCAGCTGATCGCGCGACGCGTGCGCGAGGCGAGCGTCTTCTGCGAGATCCACCCGCACGACGTCTCCGACGCGTTCGTCCGCGAGTACGCGCCGAAGGGCGTGATTCTCTCGGGCAGCCACGGCTCGACCTACGAGGACGCGTCGCTCGCCGCACCGCAGGCGGTGTTCGAGCTCGGCGTGCCGGTGCTGGGCATCTGCTACGGCATGCAGACGATGGC
>JADCHE010000049.1 GCA_020248665.1 Burkholderiales bacterium
CGGGCGGGTATGCACTGTTCGCGCTCTACTTCGCCGGCGACCGCCGACTCGCGGCCTACGCGATCGGCGGCTTCGCGGCGGGCGCCGTGATCTTCGTCGGCGTCGCGTGGCTCGCGATCCGCGCGGTCTCGCCGCTGCGCCACCTGGTGGGTGGCGGCGGCAACGCGGCGCTGCGCGTCGCACTCGCCTCGTGGACCCGCCGGCAGGGCGCCTCGATCGCGCAGACCGCTGCCCTCTCGGTCGGGCTGATGGCGCTGCTGCTGCTGACCGTCACCCGCGGCGACCTGCTCGACAGCTGGCAGCGCGCGAGCCCGCCCGACGCGCCCAACCGCTTCGTCATCAACATCCAGCCCGACCAGCGCGAGGAGGTCGAGCGGATGCTGCGCGAGGCCGGGATCGGGCCGATGGCGCTCTACCCGATGATCCGCGGCCGGCTCGTCGAGCTGAACGGCGTGCCGATGGATCCGGCGAGGTTCGATGACGACCGCGCGAAGCGGATGCTCGAGCGGGAGTTCAACCTGTCGTACATGGACCGGATGCAGTCGTACAACGAGCTGGTGGCCGGCCGCTGGCTCGATCCGACGAAGCCCGAGGTGTCGATCGAGGCCGGCATCATGAAGACGCTCGGCCTCGCGGTCGGCGACACGCTGACCTTCGACATCGCCGGCGAGCCGGTCACCGCGACCGCGGTCGGCGTGCGCCGCGTGGCCTGGGACTCGATGCAGGTCAACTTCTTCATGGTCCTGAGCACGAAGGCGCTCGGCGACCGGCCGCAGACCTGGATCACCTCGTTCCACCTGCCCGACTCGAAGGCGGCGCTCGGCAACGCGCTGCTCGCGCGCTTCCCGAACCTGACGGTGTTCGACACGACCGCGATCGTGCGGCAGGTGCGCGCGATCCTCGAGCACGTCGTGCGCGGGGTGCAGTTCCTGTTCGTCTTCACGCTCGCGGCGGGCGTGGTCGTGCTGTACGCGGCGCTCGCGAGCTCGCGCGACGAACGGGTGCGCGAGGCGGGTCTGATGCGCGCGCTCGGCGCGTCGCGCCGCCAGCTGCACCGCGCTCAGCTGATCGAGCTCGGCGCGACCGGCGCGCTCGCCGGGTTGCTCGCCGCGCTCGGCGCGATCGCGATCGGCGCGGTGCTCGCCGAGCAGGTGTTCCGCTTCGACTTCGAGCCGCGCTGGATCGCGGTGCCGGCCGCGGTCGCCGCCGGGGCGGCGCTGTCGGTCGTGGCGGGCTGGTTCGGATTGAGGAAGGTCGTCGACAGCCCGCCGCTCGCGACGCTGCGCGACGCGGCGTCGTAGTCTCTCCGGCGGGTGCCCGCCGATGCCGCGCCGCGCGGTCCCGCCGCGCTCGTCAGCGCCGGCAGCCGGCGAACACGTCGTGCTGCGGCTTGTAGCGGGGCGTCTCGATCTCGAGCAGCCCGACCAGCGAGTGGTACAGGTCGTCGTGGCCCGAGGGCTTGCCCGCCCGCTCGCGAAGGCAGCCGAGGTCGACCCGAAGGCCGCGCGCCGAGTCCTCGGGCATCCACCAGAACATCGGCACCTCGATCTGCTCGCGCGGCGCGAACGCGTAGGGCACGCCGTGCAGGAACAGGCCGCGCTCGCCGACCGACTCGCCGTGGTCCGACACGTAGGTCATCGCGACGTCGTAGCGCTCGCGCTGGCCCTCGAGGAACGCGATCGTGCGCGAGAGGAACCGGTCCGTGTAGAGGATCGCGTTGTCGTAGGCGTTGACGATCTCCTCGCGCCTGCAGTCGCGCAGCTCGTTGCGGTCGCAGGTCGGCACGAACCGACGGAACGCCTGCGGATAGCGGCGGAAGTAGGCCGGCCCGTGGTTGCCGAGCTGGTGCAGCACCACCAGCAGGTCGCCCTTCGCTTCGCGCACCACCGCGTCGAGGCCGTGCAGCAGGATCTCGTCGAAGCACCGGTCGTCCTCGCACAGCCCGGGCACCGTCTCGCGACTCAGGTTCTCTTCCCGCAGCCCGCTGCAGATGCCCTTGCAGCCCGCCTGGTTGTCGCGCCACAGCACCTGCACGCCTGCACGCCTGCACGCGCGATCACGTGCAGCGCCGAGTCGGTCAGCCGGATCCGAGACTCGTCGTAGTCGGCGCGGCCGTGGGGCGAGAACATGCAGGGCACCGACACCTCGGTCGATGTGCCGCAGGCCGCTGCCTTCGTGAAGTGGGTCACGTCGGTGCGGGCGGCGAGCTCGGGCGTCGTCGGGCGTGCGTAGCCGTTCGCCGGCCAGTTCGCCGCGCGTACCGTCTCGCCGACCACCACGACGAGCAGCGTGGGACGGCGCCCCTCGCGCGCGACTCGCGCGGCCGGATCGGGCGGCTCGCGCTTCGCGACACCGCCGGCCGCGGCCGTCGCCCCGACCGACCCAAGCGACCAGACGACGTTGGCCGGCGTGATCGCGTAGCGCAGCGACTTCTGGTTGCGCATCGTCGAGGCGAAGTCCTGGAACACCGCGAACAGCGCACCGACGCCGACCACGAGCGCGAGCGCGATCGCGCCGAAGCGGATCGGCAACCCGCGTCGCCAGCCCCGCGTACGTGGCTGGCACCACCAGACCGCGGCGATCGGCAGCGCGCCGTACAGCAGCGCGTGCACCACCAGGTCGACGCTCAGCAGTTCGCTGGCTTCGCGCGTGTCGGTCGCCAGCACGTTGCGGATCATC
This sequence comes from Burkholderiales bacterium, assembly GCA_020248665.1. Classification (GTDB taxonomy): domain Bacteria; phylum Pseudomonadota; class Gammaproteobacteria; order Burkholderiales; family Burkholderiaceae_E; genus UBA4615. Next base: position 2,680 of record JADCHE010000049.1, read on the forward strand.
GACGGATCGATCAGCGTGCCGTAGCGCTGCGCGTAGAAGCTCGCCGAGGCGGCGAACACGATCAGCAGCGTGGCGACAGGGCGCACGGTTCGCCGCGTCGACACCAGCGCGGGCAGCGCGAAGTGGATCGCGAGCACCATCGCGCCGACGGCGGCGATGACGCCCAAGGTGGCCGGCGCGGCGAGGTCGCGCCCCTGCAGCAGCGCGGTCCAGAAGCGGCCGTTGGCGGTCGCGAGCAGGAATGCAGAGAGCCCGAGGAGCAGGGCCTCGATCGAGGGGGTGGGGCGCGCGGTGCGGCGCCGGGTCATGCGGAGCGGGTGAGCGAACCCGACCGCCGCGCGCGCTGCGGCGGGAAGGCGATCGCGAAGACCAGCGCCGC
>JADCHE010000005.1 GCA_020248665.1 Burkholderiales bacterium
ATGAGATTCTCCGAACGCTGGTTGCGGGCCTACGCGGACCCGTCGATGTCGAGCGAGGCGCTGGCGCACGCGCTGACGATGGCGGGCCTCGAGGTCGAGGAGCGTGCGCCGGCGGCGCCGCCGTTCACGCAGGTGGTCGTCGGACGGGTGCTCGAGGTGTCGCGGCACCCGAACGCCGACAAGCTCAGCGTCTGCAGCGTCGACGTCGGCAGCGGCACGCCGCAGCAGGTCGTCTGCGGCGCGCCGAACGTCGTTGCCGGCATGAAGGCGCCGTGCGCGCTGCCCGGGGCCGAGCTGCCCGGCGGCATGAAGATCGGCGTCGCGAAGATGCGCGGCGTCGAGAGCCGCGGCATGCTGTGCTCGGCGCGCGAGCTCGGCCTGTCGGAGGACCATGGCGGGCTGCTGGTGCTCGACGACGCGCTGCCGGTCGGCGCCTCGCTGCGCGACGCGCTGACGCTCGACGACCGCGTCTGGCTGCTGAAGCTCACGCCCAACCTCGCGCACTGCATGTCGGTCACCGGCGTTGCGCGCGAGGTCGCCGCGATCACCGGCGCGCCGCTCGCGCTGCCGCGTATCGAGCCGGTCGCGCCCTCGCTCGACGAGCGCGTGCCGGTGCGCATCGAGGCGCCGGAGCTGTGCGGCCGCTTCAGCGGCCGCGTGATCCGCGGCGTGGATGCGCGTGCCGCGACACCCGCGTGGATGCGCGAGCGGCTCGAGCGATCGGGCCAGCGCTCGATCTCGGCGCTCGTCGACATCTCGAACTACGTGATGCTCGAGCTCGGCCGTCCGACCCACGTGTTCGACCTCGCGAAGATCCACGGTGGGCTCACGGTCCGCTGGGGCCGGGCGGGCGAGCGGCTGGAGCTGCTCAACGGCCAGACCGTCGAGCTCGGCCCCGACGAGCACGGCCTGCCAGTCGGCGTGATCGCGGACGAGCAGGCGGTGGAGAGCCTTGCCGGCATCATGGGTGGCGAGGCCACCGCGGTCACCCTCGACACCACCGACATCTACGTCGAGGCCGCGTTCTGGTGGCCTACCTCGATCGCCGGACGCGCGCGGCGCTACAACTTCTCGACCGACGCCGCGCAGCGCTTCGAGCGCGGCGTCGACGGCGCGACGACCGTCGAGCACCTCGAGTACCTGACGCGGCTGATCGTCGACGTCTGCGGAGGGCGTGCCGGCCCGGTCGACGACACCGTCACCGGGCTGCCCGAGCGCCGGCCGGTGTCGTTGCGGGTCGCGCGTGCACGCACGGTCATCGGCGCCGACATCGGGCTGGCCGACTGCACCGCTGCCTTCGACCGGCTCGGCCTCGCGTACGAGGTGAGTCCGGGCACGGCCGCCGACGGCAGCGATGCGGTCGTCGTCGTCACGCCGCCGTCGCGCCGCTTCGACCTGGAGATCGAGGAGGACCTGATCGAGGAGGTCGTCCGGATCTGGGGCGTCGAGCGCCTGCCGGTGCGTCCGCCGAAGGCGACCGCCACGATGCGTCCGGTGACCGAGTCGCGGCGCCCGGTGGTCGCGCTCAAGCGCGCGTGGGCCGATCGCGACTGGCAGGAGGTCATCAACTACGCGTTCGTCTCCGATCGCGTCGAGGCGCTGCTGGAGGCCGGCCCCGCGCCGATCGCGCTGCGCAACCCGATCGCCGAGACGATGAACGTGATGCGCAGCACGCTGTGGGGCGGGCTGCTCGGCAACCTGCGGCACAACGTGAACCGCAAGGCCGCGCGGGTGCGGCTGTTCGAGGTCGGGCGCGTTTTCCTGCGCGACGCGGCAGCCGTCGCCGGCCCGCTCGCGGTGCCCGGCATCGCGCAGCCCTGGCGCGTCGGCGGCCTCGCCTGGGGCCCGGCGCTCGACGAGCAGTGGGGCGCGAAGACGCGGCCGGTCGACTTCTTCGACGTCAAGGCCGACCTCGAGGCGATCGCCGGGCCGGGCGCGCTGCGCTTCGAGGCCGCAGCGTTTCCGGCGCTGCACCCCGGGCAGTCCGCGCGGCTCCTCGACGCTGCCGGCCGCGCGGTCGGCTGGCTCGGCGCGCTGCACCCGAGGCTCGTGCAGCCGCTCGAGCTGACCGGCGCGCCGATCCTGTTCGAGCTCGATCTCGATCCGATGCTCGCCCGGACGGTGCCCGAGTACCGCGAGTTCCCCCGCTTCCCGCCCGCCATCCGCGACCTCGCGTTCGTGCTGTCCGAGGAGGTACCGGCCGCCGCCGTGCTGGCCGACATCGAGGCCCTGCGCGCCGCGGAGCCTGCTCTGGCGCCGTTGCGCAACGTAAGGCTGTTCGACGAATATCGTGGTAAGGGGTTGGAAAATAAGGAGAAAAGTCTTGCCATCCGTTTTTGGATGCAAGATACTCAGCGCACCCTCGAGGACGCCGAGATCGATTCGGCGATGAGGTCGATCGTGACCAGGCTGGGCCAGACACGCGGGGCACGGCTGAGGTCCTCCTGAACCACGACGCATGACTCAATCGTCCCCGTCCGATCTCGGGCCCGACCTCGCGCTGGAGGCGCGCGAGCGCGATCTCGCCGCGGCGCTCGGTGCCGCCGGCCGGGCCGACGAGGGCTTCACGCTGACCAAGGCCGAGCTCGCCGAGATGCTGTTCGAGCGCGTCGGCCTCAACAAGCGCGAGGCCAAGGACATGGTCGAGACCTTCTTCGACGAGATCCGCGACGCGCTCGAGCGCGGCGAGAGCGTCAAGCTGTCCGGCTTCGGGAACTTCCAGCTGCGCGACAAGCCCCAGCGCCCGGGCCGCAATCCCAAGACCGGCGAGGAGATCCCGATCTCCGCCCGCCGCGTCGTCACCTTCCATGCGAGCCAGAAGCTCAAGGCGCTGATCGAGCGCCTGCCCCCGGAATGACCGACCGGATCGTGTTCCCCGCTGACGCCGACGACGAGGCCGCGCCCCGCCGATGAGCGCCGCCGCGCCGAGCAAGGCCGACCCACGGACCCCGCTGCCGCCGATCCCGGCCAAGCGCTACTTCACCATCGGCGAAGTGAGCGAACTGTGCGGCGTGAAGCCGCACGTGCTGCGCTACTGGGAGCAGGAGTTCACCCAGCTGCGGCCGATGAAGCGGCGCGGCAACCGCCGCTACTACCAGCACCACGAGGTGCTGCTGGTGCGTCGGATCCGCGAACTGCTCTACGAGCAGGGCTTCACGATCAGCGGCGCGCGCAATCGCCTCGGCGAGGCCGCACAGAACGGCCGTCGCAAGGACGCAGCGGTTGCCGTTCACGCCGCGACGCTCGAAGCGCCGGAGACGCTGCCGGTCGAGGAACCGCCCGCGAGCGCGGTGCAGGCGCTGCGCGCGGACCTGCTCGCGGTGCTTGCGCTGCTGCATCACGAGCCGACTTCGCGTGGCTGAGGAAGACGCCCGGGACGATGCCGGACCGCACCGAGCGGTCTAGCCGCCGCCCGCCCTGTTATACTCCGCCCTCTTCGGGGCGTAGCGCAGCCTGGTAGCGCACCTGCATGGGGTGCAGGGGGTCGCGAGTTCAAATCCCGCCGTCCCGACCATCGATCGCAAGGGCCCAGGTCTTCATCGACCTGGGCCCTTGTCTTTTCGGCGGTGTCCCGTAGGGCACGGCAGGGCTCGCCGAGCGGAAGGGACGGCCGACGACCCGCTGCTATGCTCGCTGGCGCAGGCGCCGTGACGCGCGCGGGGAGAGGCATGCATCGGGCGGCGGTGGTCACCGCGATCGGCACCGGCCAACTGCTGGCGTGGGGGTGCTCGTTCTACCTGCCCGCGGTGCTCGCCGAGCCGATGGCTCGCGACGTCGACGTCGCCGTGCCGACGGTGTTCCTCGCGTTCTCGATTGCGATGGGCGGCTCCGCGCTGGTCGGGCCGGCCTCGGGGCGCGCGATCGACCGCTGGGGCGGCCGTCCGGTGCTGATCGCGAGCAACCTGATGTTCGCGGCCGGGCTCGGGGCGCTCGCGCTCGCGGGCGGCCCGGTGTCGATGTTCGTCGCCTGGGCCGCGATCGGCGTCGCGATGGGCGTCGGGCTCTACGAGGCGGCGTTCGCGACCGTCGTGCGGCTGTATGGCACGGGGGCGAAGGACGCGATCACCGGCATCACGCTGTTCGGCGGCTTCGCGAGCACCGTCGGCTGGCCGCTGTCAGCATGGATGGAGGCGCAGTGGGGCTGGCGCGGCGCGTGCGCCGGCTGGGCGTTGCTGCACCTCGCGGTCGCGCTGCCGCTGAACGCGGCTGTGCCGAGGGCGCGGCCGGAGGGGGTGGCGCCGGAGCCGCACCCGTCGGCGCTACCGGACGAACGGGAGCCCGCGGCGTCGGCAGGCACGGGGTCGGATACCGCCGGCGTCGGATCATCCTCCCCCGTCCCGGTCGTCCCCGTCGGCGGCGCGTCGGCGGACGGCCTCGATCGTGCCGCGCAGACCGCGGGCGCGGGCCGTGTGACCTTCGTGCTGCTCGCCTTCGTGTTCGCATCGACCTGGTTCGTGACGACCGCGTTCGCGGCGCACGGCCCGCGCCTGCTGCAGATGGCGGGGGCGACCGCAGCCGCGGCGGTCGCGGTCGGCGCGCTGGTCGGGCCGGCGCAGGTGCTCGGCCGGCTCACGCAGTTCTGGCCGCTGCGCCGGGCCGATCCGCTGAAGGTCGCGCAGGTCGCGGCGCTCGGCCATCCGGTGGCGGTGCTGGTGCTGCTGCTCGCTGGTCCGGCACTCGCGCCGCTCTTCGCGTTGCTGCACGGCGCGGGCGGCGGGCTGATGACGATCTCGCGTGGCGCGCTGCCGCTCGCGCTGTTCGGCGCGCTCGGCTACGGCGCGCGCCAGGGCTGGCTGATGGCGCCGACGCGGATCGCGCAGGCGATCGCGCCCTACGCGTTCGGGCTGATGCTCGAGCGATGGGGGGCGGGCGCGCTGTGGGGGACGAGCGCGCTGTCGCTGCTCGCGTGGCTGGCGCTGCGGGCGGTGCCGTCGCCGTCGGCGCGGGCGTCCGCCTCGTCCGCGACGAGGTCCTGACCGATCGCGCAGGGCCCCGGCGGCGCGTCGCCGCAGCGACCGCGGTCAGCCCAGCGCCCTGCGGATCGCCTCCGTCATCGCGCTGCACGACGCATTGCCGCCGAGATCGCGCGGCACGACCTCGCCCGCGCCGAGCACCGCCTCGACCGCGCGCTCGAGGCGCGCGGCGTCCTGCACGAGCGCGGCGTCACCGTGGCGCTCGCCGAGCCAGCGCAGCATCAGTGCACCCGACAGCACGGTGGCGACCGGGCTCGCGAGATCCTGCCCCGCGATGTCCGGTGCCGAGCCGTGCGCGCCCTGGAACAGGCCGTGTCGCTCGCCCAGCTCGGCCGACGCGGCGATGCCCAGCCCGCCGACCGTGCCCGCGCCGAGATCCGAAATGATGTCGCCGAACATGTTCTCGGCGACGATCACGTCGTAGAAGTCGGGCTTCTTCAGCATGTGGACCGTGATCGCGTCGGCGTATGCGTAGTCGAGCTCGACATCCGGGTAGTCGCGCGCCACCTCCTGGCAGACCGCGCGGAAGAACGCGTAGCTGCGCAGGATGTTCGCCTTGTCGCACACGGTCACGCGGCGGCGGCCGTCGCGCGGCGCGCCGGAGCGCTGGCGCGAGAGCTCGAACGCGAAGCGCGCCACGCGCTCGACGCCTCGGCGGGTCATCACCAGCGTGTCGGTCGCGACCTCGCCGCGCAGGTTCGTGCCCGCGCCGCGGCTCGCGTACAGGCCCTCGGTGTTCTCGCGCACGATCACGTAGTCGATCCGGCCGGGCCCCCATCCGGCGAGCGGCGACATCGCGCCGCGGTACAACCGGATCGGCCGCACGTTCGCGTACAGATCGAGACGGAAGCGCAGGCGCAGGTGCAGGTCGTTGCCGACCTCGGTGCTGTCGGGATAGGTCACCTCGGGTAACCCAGCGGCGCCGTGCAGGATCGCGTCCGCGCGTCGGCACGCCTCGAAGGTCGTCTCCGGGAGCACCTCGCCGGTCCGTGCGTAGTGGCCAGCCCCGCCGTCGAGCGGCACGAAGCGCAGCCTCGCGCCGCAGGCCTCGGCGAGCACCGCGACCGTCGCGCGGCAGACCTCGGGGCCGATGCCGTCGCCGTCGATGGTCGCGATCTCGTAGGTCTTCATCTCGTTGTCCTGCGCGGGGCGGGGCGCCCCGGCGTACGGCGGGGCGAGGCCAGCGGACGCGCGCCGTAGCGGGCGTCCGAGCGGGTCAGGTGCGCGCGCATCGCGGCCTCGGCCGCGTCCGCGTCGCCGGCCTCGATCGCGGCGACCAGCCGGCCGTGCTCCTCGAGGGTCAGCGCCTCGGCGCCGGGCGCGCGCACCAGCGCGCGGTACTCGGTCCGCGCCCAGTCGAACAGCGCCTCGACCAGCGCCGGGAAGATCGGGTTGCCCGAGATGCGCGCCAGCTCGCGGTGGAATGCCATGTCGGCCGCGACGAACGCGTCCTGCCGCTCGCGCACGACGCGTTGCGCGTCGAGCCGCGCGCGCAGCGCGCGCACGTCGTCGGGCGTCGCGCGCTCGGCCGCGCGACGCGCGGTGCCGACCTCGAGCAGCACGCGGGCGTCGCGGACGTGGGGCAGCGTCTCGGGCTGCACGCGCAGCAGGTGGTGCGCCCCCCGCGCGACCTGCGCAACCAGTGCCTCGGCGCTCGGCACCGCCACGCGCGCGCGCTCGCCGTGCGAGATCTCGACGATGCCGGCGTGCTCCAGCGCCTGCAGCGCCTCGCGCACCGACGGCCGGCCCACGCCGTACAGGTCCATCAGCTCGCGCTCCGAGGGCAGGGGCTCGCCGGGCGCGAGCGCCCCGTCGCGGATCCGCGCCATCAGCCGCTCGGCGATCTCGTCGCAGAGCTTGCGGCGGCGGATCGGCGGGGTGACTTCCCCGGCGGAGGCGGGGCGGGGCAGCCTCGGAGCGCCACGGGTTGGCGTTGCGCGGCGCACGGTCGCCTCAGGTGATCCGGCGAATGCTCTCGGCGATCTCCTCGCGCTCGAACACCGCGCGCCAGTCGTCACGCATCAGCCGCGGCTTGCCGAACTCGATCGCCTTGTTGCAGGCGTCGGAGAACGCACCCGGGATCTCGCCGAAGGTCACCGCCGCGAGGATCGTCATGTGCCCGAGCAGGAAGTCGCGGGCGCAGTCGCGCGGCACGCCGCGCGCGACGACCTCGTCCATCGCGTCGCGCATCACGCAGAGCAGCGTCGCGCAGACCGTCTCGGACAGGCCCGGTTCGAGGAGCGCCATCTGCTCGACGGTCACCCTGTACGAGCGCAGGATCGGCGCATAGATCGTCCGCGCGATCTCCTCGCCGAGGTCGAAGTCGGCAGGCGAGCCCTGCATCAGCGCGCTGACGATCGACTGCGGTGCGTGCCCGCCACCGAAGAAGTCCGGCTTGCCGTCGCGCCGCAGCTCGGCGCTGAAGATCGGCGGATGGCACGGGTGGGCGACGAAGTAGGCGAGGTCGTCGCGCTTCGGCAGGTGGCCGGCGAAGGGCGCGGCGGCGTCGAGTGTCATCACCATCGTGCCCGGCCGTAGCCGCGGCGCGATCTCGGCGGCGACCCTGCCGATCAACGTGTCGGGCACCGCGAGGATCACGACCGCCGCGCCGTCGAGCGCGGCGTCGCGCTCGATGCACTCGATGCCGAGCTCGTCGCGAAGGCGCGCGCGGCCCGCCTCGCCCGGCTCGACGTGCCGCACCGCGAAGCGCGAGCCGCGCAGGTTGCTCGCGAGCCGCACGCCCATCTTTCCGCCTGCGCCGAGCAGCGCGATCGTCGTCGTCATCGGAACCTGCTCCTGGATCGGCCGCACCGTGGCGGCCTCCAACTGGTCTGATGACATGATAACCGGGCTCCTGACCTTGGCCGGAATGCCGGGGGCCGGAGTGGGAAGCCGATCGGCGCGCGCGCTTCGCGCTAGGATCGACTTGGACGAGCCGCCCCGCGCCCGCACCGACTCCGGAGCCCCCGCCGCATGGACCCCACCCGCCAGCTCGAGCTGACCGCCGCCGAGACCGTCGCCGCGATCCGCTGCGGTGCGCTCACCGCGACCGCGCTCGTGACGACGCTGCTCGCGCGCGCCCGCGCGCAGTCCGACCTGAACGCGATGATCCTGCTCACCGAGGCGGACGCGCTCGCCGCGGCCGCGCGCGTCGACGCCGCGGTGAAGGCGGGCGGTGCGCTGCCGCCGCTCGCGGGCCTGCCGATCGTCGTCAAGGACAACATCAACCTGAACGGCACGCCCACCACCGGCGGCACGCCCGCGCTGCGCGACGCACGGCCGACGAACACGGCGCCGTCGCTGCAGCGCCTGCTCGACGCCGGCGCGATCGTGCTCGGCAAGGCGAACCTGCACGAGCTCGCATTCGGCATCACCAGCACCAACTTCGCGCCGTTCGCGGGACCCGTCCGTAACCCGTACGACCGAACGCGGATCCCCGGCGGCTCGTCGGGAGGCACCGCCGCCGCGATCGCGGCGCGGATCGCGAGCTGCGGGCTCGGCACCGACACCGGCGGCTCGACCCGCGTGCCGGCCGCGCTGACCGGCACGGTCGGCCTGCGGCCGTCGGTCGGGAACGGGGGCGCCGAGCGGCGCTACCACGACCCCGGGGCGGTGGTGCCGATCAGCCGCACGCGGGACACCGTCGGCCCGATGGGTCGCACGGTCGCCGACGTCGCGCTGCTCGACGCGACGATCACCGGCACGGACCCAGCCACGCCCGCGTCGCTCGCGGGGCTGCGCCTCGGCGTGCCGGCGTCGTTCTGGGACGGGCTGTCGCGCGACGTCGCCTCGGTCTGCGCGGTCGCGAAGGCGCGGCTCGCCGACGCAGGCGTGGTGCTGGTCGACGTGGACGTCGAGGGGCTGCGCGCGCTGAACGAGCAGGTGTCGTTCGTCGTCGCGCTGCACGAGCCGATCGAGGACCTGCCGGCCTACCTCGCGGCGAGCGGTCTGCACGGACTGGACACGAAGGCGATCGCCGAACGCATCGCGAGCCCCGACGTGCGCGGTGCGTTCGAGGCGATCCTCGGCGACGCGTTCGGCGCGGCCTACCCCGCGGCGATGACGGCCCACCGGCCGGCGATGCAGGCGCTCTACGCGCGGACCTTCGCGCAGCACCGCGTCGATGCGCTGCTGTTCCCGACGACGCCGCTCGCGGCCGTGCCGATCGACGCGGCGGCGGGCTCCGGCCAGGTGTCGATCGACGGCGGGCCGCCGGTCGACGCCTTCGGCACCTTGATCCGGAACACCGATCCGGCGAGCAACGCGGGCCTGCCGGGGCTCTCGCTCTTCGCGGGGATGACGACGGGCGGCCTGCCGGTCGGGCTCGAACTGGACGGCCCGCTCGGCAGCGACCGGCGGCTGCTGTCGATCGGGCTCGCGATCGAGGCGGTGCTGGGGCGCGCGCCGGCGCCTTGAAACGAGGACGGCCCGCTCCGCGCGGGCCGTCTTCGGGGAAGCGGGCGACGCGCTCGCGTCAGGCCGCGCGCCGGTCGCTGTCCTGCGGCGAGCGCTCGACCGCCTCGAGCCGGCGGCCGAGGCGTTGCAGCGCATCCCGGCGCTCGTCGAGCGTCGGGAGCCGGTGGTACGCGCGCTGCGCGTCGCCGCGCACAGCGTGGTCCAGGCAGGCGCCGATCACGTCCGGCCGCACGCCCATCTCGGCGAGCAGCGCGGCCGCCGTGCGGCGCAGGTCCAGCGGCGTCCATGCGCCGCCGGCGAGCAGCAGCGTGGTGGTGCCGCTCGCGCGGCCGCGGATGTGGCTGCCGCGCTGGCGATCGCGGATCTGCTTGCCGAGCGCCTTGGGCGACAGCGCCTCGGACGCGTAGCGGCCAGGGAACACCCAGACGTCCGAGCGACGCACCTCGCCCTCGGGGCACAGGTGACGCACCGCGAAGTCGGATAGCGGCACGACGTGCGCGCGGCCGCTGTGGCTGAATTCGGCCGGGATCGTCCAGGTCTTCGCGTCGAGGTCGATGTCGGCCCAGCGCGCATGCGCGATCTCGCCGATCCGGGCGCCGGTGGCGAGCATCAGCCAGGTCGCGTGGCGCACGTGGCGGGCAAGCCGAGCGCCGCGCATCTTGGAGGCGAGTTCGGCGACCTCGTCGTCGGTCAGGCGACGCCGGCGGGCCTGAGGAGCGCCGCCGAAGTCGGCCTTGCGCAGCGTCGCGGTCGGGTCGGCATCGACGAAGCCGGCGCCGACGGCCCAGCGGAACATCTGTCGCAGGTCGGCGAGCACGCAGCCAGCCTGGCGTGCCGAGCCGCGCTCGACGATGCGCTCGAGCACCGCGACGACCTGGCCGCGACGCACGGCGTTCGCGATCGAGGCGCCGAGCGTCGGCAGCACGTCCTTGGCCATCGAGCGGCGGACCGACTCGCCGCCGTCCTTGCGGGCGGCGAGCGCATCGAGGCGCCAGCGCTCGAAGACTTCGGCGACGGTCGCCGGTGCGATCGTGCCGACCGGCGGCGCGACGCCGGCGGCATCGAACAGCGGACCGGCGGTCGGTGCCGCGCCTTCGGCGTCCCTCGGCGCGAGCCAGCCCGGTACGGCGCCCTTCGGCGGCACCGAGGCGACGGAGCCGGCCGGCGTCTGCGCGAGCGCGCGGGCGGCGGCGGGCGCGGCCTCCTCGGCGCGGCGGGCGCGTTCCGCGTTCTGGCGGATCTCGGCGAGCGTCCGGTCGGGCCAGGTGCCGACCCTCAGCTCGCGCTGACGGCCGGGCTCGCCCAGCTTGAGGGAGAAGTCCACCACCACGCGCCGCACGGGGCGTGGCTCGATCCGCACCAGGCCGGTCAGGCCGGAGGCTTCGGCGAGCCGGCGGCCGACGTCGTATTCGGTGAGGCGTTCCAGTTCGAGGTTCGACAGCATGGATGCGATTCCAGCGGGTGCGTGGCAGGGAGTCCGTGCATTACTGCTCGCCTCGGGGCACACGGCATCCGCCGCCGGTGGCGCGAGCGGCGCGAGGCGCCGAACGGCAGGTGCTGTCGGGTCGCCGCAACGGATCGCCTATCATCGGCGCCATGTCACGCGTGCTGCTGGCCGGGGGCGGCCACACCCATCTCGTCGCCGCCCCGCTCGTCGCCGCGGGCGCCGGGCGCCGCGGCGCGCACGTCCGGGTCGCGCTGCTCGCGCCGTCGCCGCGGCTGCTGTACTCGGGGATGATGCCCGGCTGGCTGGCCGGCCGGCACGCGTTCGACGACTGCGCGATCGACCTGCGCCGGGTCGCCGAGTCGGTCGGCATCGAGTGGATCGAGGACGCGCTGGTCGACGTGGCCTTCGGCACGCGGGAGGCGGTCGGGGCGAGCGGCCGGCGGTATCGGTACGACCTGCTGTCGCTCAACGTCGGGTCCGAGAACCTGCCTGGCGAACGCTCGCCCGGCTCGACCGTCCGAGTGCTGGGCGCCAAGCCCTTCGCGGACTTCGTCGCCGGCTGGGAGGCCTGGTGCCGCGCGGCGCCGCCGTCGCCCCGCTGCGTCGTCGTCGGCGGCGGCGCAGCGGCGGTCGAGGTCGCATTCGCGCTGTCCGCCCGGGCGGACGCCGGGCCGACGACCGTCGCGACGACCGGCGACGCGCTGCTGCCCGGGCTGTCGCGCACGGCGGCCCGGATCGCCGCCCGCAGCCTGTGGGCCCGCGGCATCGACGTACGGCTGCGGCACCGGTACGTCGGCGTCGATGCCGACCGGGTACTGCTCGTCCCGGAGTCGGGCGGAGAGCCGCTGCGCCTGCCGGCGGACCTCGTCGTCGTGGCGACCGGTGCCCGGCCACCCGCGTGGCTCGGTGCCGCGGCGCGGGCCGGCGGCCTTCCGGTCGCGGCCGACGGCGGCGTCGCGGTCGACGACTGCCTGCGCTCGACCGGCAACGACGCGGTGTTCGCGAGCGGCGACTGCGCGAGCTTCGTCGAGGCCCGCGTACCGAAATCCGGCGTGCACGCGCTGCGCCAGGGCACACCGCTCGCCGCCTCGATCCTGCGGCGGCTGCACGACGGCCCCGCCGCCTGCGCAGCGCCCGCGCGCTACGTGCCGCAGCGGCGCACGCTCGCGCTGCTCGATCGCGCTGACGGCACCGCGATCGCCGCGTGGGGTCCGTTCGGTGCGGCCGGCGCGGCGATGGGCCGCTGGAAGAACCGCATCGACCGCGGCTTCGTCGCACGGTTCCGCTGAACGCGGCGCGCGGGCGCGTCGTGTAAGGTAGCGCGACCGCTCGGCGACTGCCGGGCTCCGCACAGCGAGACCCCACCCCATGCATGCGGTGCTGCCCCTGCTCCAGAAGACCGACTTCCCCCCGATCGCGCGGCGCGGCCTCGCGACCCTGCAGGTGAACCTCGGCTACGTCTGCAACCAGACCTGCCAGCACTGCCACGTGAACGCCGGTCCGAACCGGACCGAATCGATGGACGGCGAGACGATCGACGCGGTCGTCGACGCACTGCGCGCGACCCGCGCGACGACGCTCGACCTGACCGGCGGGGCGCCCGAGTTGAACCCGCACTTCCGCCGTCTGGTGCTCGCCGCGCGCGGCCTCGGCGTGCGGGTGATCGACCGCTGCAACCTGACGGTGCTGTCCGAGCCGGGGCAGGAGGACCTGGCCGCGTTTCTCGCCGACCACGGCGTCGAGGTGACCGCTTCGCTGCCGTGCTACCTCGAGGACAACGTCGACGCGCAGCGCGGCAAGGGCGTCTACGCGGCGAGCGTGCGCGGCCTGCGGGCGCTCAACGCGCTCGGCTACGGCGCCGGCGACGGGGCGCTGGTGCTGAACCTCGTCTACAACCCGCTCGGCCCGTCGCTGCCGCCGCCGCAGGCCGCGCTCGAGGCGGACTACAAGCGGATGCTCGGCGAGCGCTTCGGCATCCGCTTCGACCGGCTGCTGACGCTGGCCAACATGCCGATCCAGCGCTTCGGCTCGACGCTCGTCTCGAAGGGCAGCTTCGGCAGCTACATGGGGCTGCTGAAGGGTGCGCACCGCGACGAGAACCTCGAGGCGGTGATGTGCCGCGAGCTGGTCAGCGTCGACTGGCGGGGCTGGGTCTACGACTGCGACTTCAA
>JADCHE010000050.1 GCA_020248665.1 Burkholderiales bacterium
AGCCCCGGGTCACTGCATCGCGTCGGCCGGGCGCAGCTTGCGGACCTCGGCCTCCGACGGGAGCACCGCGGTGCCGTCGATGTAGCGGAAGTCCTTCATCACGCCGCGCCCCTGGTTGACGGTGGTCGTCCCGACATAGGCACCCATCGTGGCCTGGTGGTCGACCGCACGGTAGGTGAACTTGCCGAATGGGCTGTCGACCTGCAGGCCGCGCATCGCGGTGATCAGCTTCTCGGTGTCGGTCGACTTCGCCTTCCTGATGCCCTCTGCGATCGACATCATCGTCGCGTAGCCGACGATCGAGCCGAGCCGCGGGTACTCCTTCCACCGGCGCTGGTAGGCGGTCAGGAACTTGTCGTGCTCGGGCGTCTTGATCGAGTACCAGGGGTAGCCGGTGACGATCCAGCCCTCGGGAGCCTCGTCGCGCAGCGGGTCCAGGTACTCCGGCTCGCCCGACAGCAGCGAGACCACCGGGCGGTCCTTGAAGAGGCCCCGGGTCTGGCCCTCGCGCACGAATCGCGCGAGGTCCGCGCCGAAGGTCACGTTGAAGATCGCCTCGGCCTTGGCGTCGATCAGCGCCTGCGCCACCGCGCCCGCGTCGATGCGCCCGAGCGCCGGTGCCTGCTCGGCGACGAACTCGACGTCGGGCTGCGCGGCCTTCATCAGCGCCTTGAAGGTGGCGGCGGCCGACTGGCCGTACTCGTAGTTGGGGTAGACGATCGCCCAGCGCTTCTTCTTCAGCTTGACCGCCTCGGGCACCAGCATCGCCGACTGCATGTAGGTGTTCGGGCGCAGCCGGAACGTGTAGCGGTTGCCGTTCTCCCAGGTGATCTTGTCGGTCAGCGGCTCGGCGGCGACGAACAGCACCTTGCGCTGCTTGGCGAAGTCGGTGACCGCCAGGCCGATGTTCGACAGGAAGGTACCGAAGACCAGCACCGCGCGCTCGCGCGAGACGAGTTCCTCGGCGACGCGCACCGCGTCGCCCGGGTTGGCGTTGTCGTCGCGCGAGATCACCTCGACCTTCTGACCGAGCAGGCCGCCGGCGGCGTTGATCTCCTCGAGCGCGAGCTCCCAGCCCTTGCGGTAGGGCTCGAGGAAGGCGGGCTGGGCCTTGTAGCTGTTCAGTTCGCCGATGCGGATCTGCGCGGCCGCGGGGGTCGCGGCGAACGCGGCGGCGACGGCCAGACTGGCAACGGCCCCGCGCAACGCGCGGGGGATCAGACGGTGGGTCGGGTTCATGCGCGAGGCTCCCTGGCTGGGGACGGTGTGGGCGGGTTGTACGGTGACAGGACGCTCGGCGCTCAGCGCAGGCCGTCCCTACCTTCGATCTCGTGGACCTGCAGGCCGCCGATCCGCGGATGCGGCCGGCCGGCGGCGGTGACGGCGACCGCGACGACGATCTCGTCGGCACGTGGCGCGTCCGGCACGCGCGCCTCGATCGCATCGAAGTGGCTGCGGACGAACGCGGCGTCCTTGTGGCCGAGCGGCACGTCGATCGCGGTGCCGAGCCCGCCCATCTTCTTGGCCGACGGCACCAGCGCCGCGCCCTTCTCCACGGCCTTCCTGAGCGGCGCGCCGAGCTTCGGGTGCAGGATCGCGGCCGCATGCTCGAGCTCGCCGCGCTCGCCGACGATCGCGGCCTTGCCGAAGCTGTGCGCCTCGCCCGGCGCGATGCCGAGCGCCTTGACGCAGGCCTCGCCAAGCGTGCCGCCGAGCTCCTCGCCGATCGCGACCAGCTCGTCCAGCGACTCGCTCCAGCGGCCTGCGTACGGGTTCGCGATCACGGCGATCGCGACGGCGCGGCGTACCGGCGGGTCGACCGGGCGGCCCATCTCGATGCGGGTCTCGTCGACGCACACCATCGTCTTGCGGATGTTCGCGGGCATGGGTGTCCTCTCGTTCAGCGCAGGCCGTCGAGGCCCTTGACGTCGGCGGCGGCGAGGCCGGCGACGCGCGCATGCACGCGCGCGCCGGTGGTCATCGCCAGGATGAAGACCAGCTCGTCGGCCTTCGGATGCCCGGGCACGCCGACCTCGATCGCGTCGAAGTGGCTGCGCACATAGCTCGCGTTCACATGGGTGATCGGCACGTCGAGCCGCGCGCCGGGGCCGCCGACCTTCTTCGTGGACGGCACGATCGCCTTCGTCGGCACGCCGTGCGTCTCCTGCAGCAGGTCGCGCATCGCGTAGCCGCCGGGCACGTGCCACAGCGCGCCGTGCTCGATCTCGCCGCCGGCGCCGACGATCGAGCCCTTGCCGTAGCCCTCGATGCGCTGCGCCGGCACGCCCATCGCGTCGAGCAGTCGGCGCGCCATGTCGGCGCCGACCGGGTTCAGCGCCGCCATCATCGGCAGGATGTCCGGCTCGTGGCGGCCCGCGTAGGGATTCGCCAGCACCACCGCGACCACGCCGCGCACCAGCGGCACGGCCGCCGGCGGGCCGAACTCGTGGCGGATCGTCTCGACCTGCGTCCAGATGCGTCGGATCTCGATCAACGCGGGCTCCCCTGTCGTGTCGTGTTCGTCGAATTGCCCTGCGACCATGCCGCGATCATGCCGCAACCGCGTCCCTTCGCGCAGGCCCGGCGAGCCCGCGCGCCTCGACGCGCGCTTCGCCGACCGCGCGCCAGCGACCCTGCAGCGCGATCAGCGCGCCGCCCGCGAGCCCGCGCGCGACGCAGCGGCGCGCCTCGGCCTCGCCGGCATCGAGCGCGCGGCGTACCGCCTCGTCGGGCAGCGGCGGCACTTCGACGGTCGCCGGGATCCCCCCGAGGTCGCTGTCGTCGCGCAGGCTCGAGGCCGGCGCGCGCACGATGCCGGGCGCATCGACGTCGACCGCGTTCGCGATCATCGTGGCCGCGGCGTCGGCGCGCGCGCCGTCGACGGCGAGCACGGTCACGCTGTCCGCGATGCCGAGCGACAGGCTGCGGCCGCGCCAGCCGCTGGTGGCGACGCCGCGCCACGGCGCGTCGGCCGCCACGTGCAGCGCGGCCGGCATCGACACCGCGGAATCGCGCCCGTCGAGCGCGCCGCGCCGGTCGAGCGCGACGCCGATCGAGTACGCCGGTGCCCCCGGCGCGAGGTACAGCGCGATGTCGCCGCCGTTGTTGACGCAGGCCCGCGCGATGCCGGGCGCGCGAAGGCAGCCGAGGATCTCGTCGGCGACCGCGCCGGCGACCGCCGCCATCGGCGTCACGAAGCGCGGCCGGAACGGCAGCACCGCAGCGTGCATGCGCGCGGCGACCGCGCCGACGGGCGCCGCGTGCGCCTCGGCGCAGCGCCGCAGCAGCAGCAACTCGGCCACCAGCTCGCCGAGCAGCGGCCCGAAGCGGCGCCACGCACGATCGATCCCGTCGGCCACCGCGGCCGGCTCGCCATCGACGGCGATCACCAGGTCGATCGGCCCGTGCTGGAAGTGCACCCGGCCGTCGGGCAGGCGGGCCCGAGATGCGCTCATCGCCGCGTCACCGCGCCGCCGCGGGCTCGATCGGCCACGGGTTGCCCGCGTCCCAGGCGAGCACCTTGGCCTGTGCACGCGCGATCGCGTCGGCGACCGGCACGACGCGGTCGACGTGCCCGCCCAACCGCGCGTAGTCGTCGGCGCGCATCGTGAACTCGATCGGCGCGACGATCGCCGGCGTCGGCACCCAGCCGAAGCTGCGGTCGGGCATCCGCGCGACGTCGACCATCACGGTGATGCCGCCGCCCGGCCACACGTAGGCCGGCGCGCCGCCGACGGTCACGCGGGTCAGCAGGTCCTTGATCGAGCGCGTCAGCAGCACCGGGTTCTCGGTCACGCCGGCGCGCAGGCTGCCGCCGGCGCCGGCTACGAACAGCACCGTCGCCACCGACGGCTCGCAGTTCTCCCCGATCCGCTCGACCACCTTCATCACCTCGGCGGGCATCGGCGCGGGCCGCGGCACCAGCGCGTCGTCGAGCACGTACCACGCGTGATGATCGCCGGTCGTCGACACGAACAGCAGCCGCATGCCGGGTCGCGAGACCTTCGGGTCGAAGGACTCGACGATCGTCAGCGGGTCGGTGACGTCGGTGCCGCCCCAGCCGGTGCCAGGGTTCGCGACCTGGAAGTAGCGGCCAGGCGTCGACTTCCTGCCGCGCACCCGCAGCCCCGACGGCGGCATGTCCAGGCACTTGCCCGCCTGGTGCTCGGTCAGCACGCCGGTGATGTGGTCGTCGACGACGACGACCTCGTCGACGTGGCCGAGCCACTGCTTGGCGAAGATGCCGATCGTCGCCGACCCGCAGCCGACGCGCATGCGTCGCTCCTCGACGCCGTCGACGATCGGCGGGCGGCCGGCCTGCACGACGAGCTTCGCCCCACCCTCGACCTCGAGCTCGACCGCCTCCTTGTTGCCGAGCGCCATCATCAGGTCGCAGGTGACCCGCCCTTCCTTCTTGCTGCCGCCGGTGAGGTGGTGCACGCCGCCGAGCGACAGGAACTGCGAGCCGTACTCGATCGTCGTCACGTGCCCGACCGCCTCGCCGCGATGGCGCACGGTCGCGCATTCGGGCCCGAGGTAGCGGTCGGTGTCGATCTTGATGCGGAAGCTGCAGTAGCTGAAGATCCCCTCGGTCACGACCGTGACCATGTCGACGCCGTCCTGTCGGCTCGACACGATGAAGGGCGCGGGCTTGTAGTCCGGGTAGGTGGTACCGGCGCCGACCCCGGTCACGAACACCTCGCCGCCGACCAGGTCGCCGTCCCAGTCGTCCTCGCGGCTCGCGAACGGGACCTTCTCCGGCTGGCGCGACATCAGCACCACCGGATCGACGCGGACCAGCCGCCCCTCGACGTTCGCGTACCGGTCGCAGGCGCCGGCCCGGCCCTCGGTGATCTGGCAGAGCACCGGGCACGCGTTGCACTCGATCTTGCCCGCCCCGGCGCTCAACGTCCGGCTCCCGCCTCGAGCAGCGCCGCGCGCAGCCGGTCGGGCGTGACCGGCACGCGGGTCGCGCGCACGCCGGTCGCGTGCCGGATCGCGTTCAGGATCGCCGGCGCGGTCGCGACCAGCGCCGGCTCGCCGACGCCCTTCGCGCCCCAGGGGCCGAGCGGCTCCGGGTCCTCGACGAGGTGCACCACGATCGGCGGCACGTCGCCGACCGTCGGGATCAGGTAGTCGTGCAGGTTGTCGGTACGGCCGGAGACGTACTCCTCCATCAGCGCGAGGCCGAGCCCCTGCGCGATGCCGCCGTGCACCTGGCCCTCGACCTGCGTGGGGTTCACCGCGCGGCCGACGTCGTGCGCCGCGTGCACCGACAGCACCTTCGTCGTGCCGAGGTCGACGTCGACCTCGACCTCGGCGAACTGCGCGGCGAAGCCGTACGTCGCGTAGGGCACGCCCTGGCCGTCCGCGTCGAGCGGCACGGTCGGCGGGTCGAAGCGGCCGCGGCCGACCGCGACATCGCCGTTCGCGTCGAGCGGCAGCGCGCGCAGGTCGACGCGGACCTCGCGGCCGCCGAGCGCGACGACCAGCGTGCCGCCGTCGTTGCGCAGCGTCGCACGCACGGCGTCCGCCGACGGCAGCCCGGCGAGTTCGACGAGCCTTCGCCGCAGGTCCTCGCCGGCGAGCCGCGCCGCGTTGCCCGACACGAAGGTCTGGCGCGACGCCGAGCTCTTGCCGGCGTCCTCGGTCAGCGCGGTGTCGGCGCGGATCTGATCGAGCGCCGAAACCGGCACGCCGAGCGCGTCGGCGGCCATCTGCGGCATGATCGTGTAGGTGCCCTGCCCGATGTCGACCGCGCCGTTGTAGAGCACGAAGCGCCCGTCGGGCCGCAAGCCCACGGTCATCGTCGACGGGTTCGCCATCACCGTATTGCCGATGCCGTACCACATGCAGGCGACACCGACGCCGCGACGCAGCGGTCCGGTGGCTGTCGCGTTGAACGCCTCCGCCGCCGCGCGCGCAGTGCGCCACGCGGGCCTCAGCGCGTCGAGGCAGGCGCGCAGGCCCACGCTCGCGTCGAGGCGCTGGCCGGTCGGCGTCGTGTCGCCGGCGCGCAGCGCGTGCGCGTGGCGCAGCTCGAGCGGGTCGGTGCTGGTGCCGATCGCGAGCTCGTCGAGCAGCGCCTCGACGACGATCGTCGACTGCGGCACGCCGAAGCCCCTGAACGCACCCGACACCGGGCCGTGGGTGTGGACCGCGCGCGTGGTCGCGCGCACCACGCCGAAGCGGTACGGGCCGCTCGCGTGGATCGGCACGCGGTTGGCGACCGTCGGGCCCCAGGACGCGTAGGCGCCGGTGTCGAAGTCGCCGTGGAAGTCGTAGGCGAGCAGCGTGCCGTCGTCGGCCGCGGCGAGCGTCGCGGTCATGTCGGCCGGATGGCGCTTGGTCGTCGAGGCCATCGACTCGGGCCGCCCGTAGACGATCCGCGCCGGCCGACCGAACTTGCGCGACGCGGCTACGAGCAGCGGCTGGATCGACACGTCGAGCTTGCCGCCGAAGCCGCCGCCGACCGCCGACGGAACGATCCGCACCCGCTGCGGCGCCAGCCCGAACATGAAGGCGAGCTCGTCACGGTCCATGTAGGGCGTCTGCGTGCAGGCGAACACCTCGACCGAGGGCGGCGCACCGTCGCGGCCCGGCGTCCAGCGCGCCCAGCCGGCCTCGGGCTCGATGTAGGCGTGCTCGACGTGCGCGGTGCGCACGCGCAGCGTCGCGCGGCGCGGCGCGGCGGCGATCGCGCGCTCGACGTCGCCGCGCGCGACGCGACCGCGGCACAGCACGTTGTCCGGATAGCGCGCGTGCAGCGGCTCGGCGCCCTCGGCGAGCGCGTCGGACGGCGCCTCGAGCGCGGGCAGCGGCGTCCATTCGATCGGCACCTCGGCCGGATCGAGCGCGTCGATCGCGTCGCGCTCGCCGACCAGCACCAGCACCGCCTCGCCGCGGAAGCGCGCGACGCCCTCGGCGACCGCCGGCTGGTCGCGCAGGTCCGGGAAGATCGCGAAGCGGTTGTTCGGCACGTCCGGGGGCAGCACGACGCCGACGAGGCCGGGCCGCGCGCGCACGAACGCGTCGAGGTCGCCGAACCCGAAGCGCGCGTGCGGATGCGGCGAGCGGATCGCCCGCAGCCACAGCGCATCGGCCGGCGCCGCGTCGGCGCCGAAGACCTCCGTGCCGAGCACCTTCTCCGGGCCGTCGAGCCGCGGCAGCCGCGCCCCGACCGCGGCGCCGGCGGCCGGCGCCTCGTCGGCGACCGGCCCGGCCGCGCCGTGCGCGACCGCCATCACCGCGTCGACGATCTTGCGGTAGCCGGTGCACCGGCACAGCACGCCGGCCAGCGCGTCCAGCACCTGCGACTCGGTGGGCTCCGGATGACGACGCAGCACGTCGGTCGCGGCCATCAGCATGCCGGGCGTGCAGATCCCGCACTGCGCGGCACCGTGCGCGACGAACGCGCGCTGCAGCGCCGACGGCGCGCCGCCCTCGGCGAGGCCCTCGACCGTCGTGACGGACGCGCCCTCGCACTGCCCGACCGGCACCAGGCACGCGCAGGCCTGCTCGCCGTCGACCAGCACCGTGCACGCGCCGCAGTCGCCGGCGCTGCAGCCGACCTTCGTGCCGACGAGGCCGAGGTCGTCGCGCAGCCAGTCGGACAGCCGCTTCGCGGGCGCGGCGCCGAGCGGCACCTCGACGCCGTTGACGGTCGCGCGCGGCGAGGCCGCGCCTTCGGCGGCGGCGAGCGCGGGGATCGGTGCGGAAGGGTGGTTCACGAGGCGAGCCCTCCGAGCGCGCGGGCGACCAGCGTCGCGGCCGCGTCGAGGCGATAGCGCGCGGTGCCGCGCACGTCGTCGATCGGCGCCAGCGGCGCGAGCGCGGCCGCATCGCGCAGCGCGCGCGCCGCGGTGTCGGGGAGCGCCGCCCTCGGCGTGCCGAGCAGTGCCTCCTCGACGGCCGGCAGGCGCCTCGCCGCGGCCGAGCAGGCGCCTACCGCGACGCCGGCCCACGCGATGCGGTCGGCCTCGTCGACGTCGACCGCGGCCGCGACCATCGCGATCGAGATCACCAGGTAGCGACGGTGGCCGAGCTTCAGGAAGCGCGAGCGCGCTGCAGCACCGCGCCGCGGGACGCGGATCGCGACCAGCAGTTCGTCCGGCGCGAGCGCGGTGCGGCGCGGCCCGAGCACGAAATCGGCGAGCGGGAGCGTGCGCGTGCCGCGCAGGCTCGCGAGTTCCACGCTCGCGTCGAGTGCGAGCAGCGCGGGCACGCCGTCGGCCGCCGGCGACGCGTTGCACAGGTTGCCGCCGACGGTACCGCGGTTCTGCACCTGCAGCCCGCCGACCTCGAGCGCGGCCTGCGCGAGCGCGTCGAACAGCGGCGGCAACGCGGCGCGCGCGACGTCGGTCCAGGTGGTCAGCGCGCCGATGCGCCAGCCCGAGCCGTCGGCCGTGATGCCGCGCAGCGCGGCGAGGCGCGACAGGTCGAGGATCTCGGCTTCGGGCGGCCGGCCGACGCGGGCCGGATGGAAGTCGGTACCGCCGGCGACGATCGCCGGCCGGCTCGTGGCGAGCCACCGCAGGGCCTGGCCAAGTTCCTCGGGACGACCGTACACGCACTCCCCTCCGAATGAAGCGAACGCTTCATTGCGTCTGGTGCGGGACGTTAACCCGCGCTAAGATCAGCGTCAATCGGATCGCCTTCCGCGCTCCGCCTTGCGCCCACGCGGCACGGACCGCCCCATGCCCCACATCGTCACCGAGTCCTGCATCCGCTGCAAATACACCGACTGCGTCGACGTCTGCCCCGTGGACTGCTTCCGCGAAGGGCCGAACATGCTGGTCATCGATCCGGACGAGTGCATCGACTGTGCGGTCTGCATCCCCGAGTGCCCGGTCGAGGCGATCAAGGCAGAGGAAGACGTCCCCGCCGAGCAGCAGAAGTTCGTCGCGCTCAACGCCGAGCTCGCCAAGGACTGGCCGAGCATCACGCGGACCAAGCCGCAGTTGTCCGAGGCCGACGAGTGGAAGGACGTCAAGGACAAGCTGCAGTACCTGCAGAGGTGATCGATGGCTGACGCGAACCCGGCCGCAGGCGACTCCACGGCCGCGGCCCAGGGGCTCGCGTTCGGGCTCGCTTTCCCGGACCTCTACGAGCGCGACGGGCTGCTGCGCGTCGACGCCGCGTGGCGCACGTTCCTCGACGAGGCCGACACCGCGCTCGCCGCGCGCTACGAGGCCGCACGCGCCGCCCCGGACGCGCTCGACGCGAAGGCCGAAGCCGCGCTGCTGATCGAGGCGGGCCCTGCGGTCGACGCGTTCGTCGCGCGGCTCTTCGGCATCGAGCACGAGTTCGCCGAGTTGCGCGCCGTGCACGCCGCGCTCGATCCGCTGTGGCGGGTGAAGTGGAAGTTCGTCAAGCGCCAGGCGCTGCTGTCGGTGACGCCCGAGCAGGTCGCGGCGCTCGACGCGGACGCGGCACGCACGACGCTGGCCACCGCGGTCGCACCGCACGGGGAGCCGGGCCGGGCGGCCGCGACGCCGCCCGCCGCCGGCTTCGACGAGCTCGCATTCGCGCGCGCCGTCCTCGCGTGGCAGGCCGACGAGGCCGCGCACGGCGAGCTGCTCGACCTCGCGAAGCGCTATGCCGCGTGGGCGGTGACCACGCACGACGGCCAGGCACGGCATGCGACGGGCGTGCTGTTCCGCCAGCCCGGGAAGGTCGACCCGTACGAGCTGCTGGTGCACGCGCGCACCGACGCGCGCGACGACGGCGTGCGCGTGACGACGATCCGCCCCGAGCACATCCGCCGCCGGCTCGACCACGCGCGTGCGCCGTTCGCGCTGACCGATCCGGGCACGGGCCTCGTCGGCGCGCTCGACCAGACGAACTACTGCATCCTGTGCCACAAGCAGGGCAAGGACTCGTGTTCGAAGGGCCTGCGCGAGAAGCCCGGCCCGGACGGCGCGCCGGTGTTCAAGCGCTCGGCGTTCGGCGCCGAGCTCGCCGGCTGCCCGCTCGAGGAGCGGATCTCCGAGTTCCACACGTTGAAGAACGACGGCCACGCGATCGCCGCGCTCGCGATGATCGTCATCGACAACCCGATGCTCGCCGCGACCGGCCACCGGATCTGCAACGACTGCATGAAGGGCTGCATCTACCAGAAGCAGACCCCGGTCGACATCCCGCAGGCCGAGACCCGGACGCTGAAGGACGTGCTCGAGCTGCCCTGGGGCTTCGAGATCTACGCGCTGCTGTCGCGCTGGAACCCGCTGAACCTGCGCCGCCCGCTGCCCGCGCCCGACAGCGGCCGCAAGGTGCTGGTGGTCGGCACCGGCCCGGCGGGCTTCACCCTCGCGCACCACCTGATGAACGACGGGCACCAGGTCGTCGCGATCGACGGGCTGAAGATCGAGCCGCTGCCACCCGCGCTCTCGGGCGTCGCCGACGACGGCACGCGCGTGCCGTTCGCCCCGGTACGCGACGTCGCCACGCTGTACGAGTCGCTCGACGACCGGGCGATGGCCGGCTTCGGAGGCGTCGCCGAGTACGGCATCACGGTGCGCTGGAACAAGAACTTCCTGAAGCTGATCCGCCTGCTGCTCGAGCGGCGTGCGCGGTTCGCGCTCTTCGGCGGCGTGCGCTTCGGCGGCACGCTCACCGTCGAGGACGCCTGGCGGCTCGGCTTCGACCACGTCGCGCTCGCGATCGGCGCGGGGCGGCCGACCACGCTCGACATACCGAATGGCCTCGCGCGAGGCGTGCGCACCGCGAGCGATTTCCTGATGGCGCTGCAGCTCACCGGCGCGGCGAAGGCCGACTCGATCGCGAACATGCAGCTGCGGCTGCCGGTGGTCGTGATCGGCGGCGGCCTCACCGCGATCGACACCGCGACCGAGTCGCTCGCCTACTACGTGGTGCAGGTCGACAAGTTCCTCGCGCGCCACGAGGCCCTGGTCGCGCGACTCGGCGAGGCGGCGGTACGCGCGAGCTGGACCGCGGAGGACCGCGAGGTCGGCGACACCTTCCTCGAGCACGGCCGCGCGATCCGCGCCGAGCGAGAGGCCGCGCGCACCGAGAGCCGCGCGGCGCGGATCGTCGAGCTGCTCGACGGCTGGGGCGGCGTGACGATCGCCTACCGCAAGCGGCTCATCGACGCGCCGTCGTACACGCTGAACCACGAGGAGGTCGAGAAGGCGCTCGAGGAAGGCATCCGCTTCGCCGAATGCCTGGACCCGAAGCGCATCGACGTCGACGCGTACGGCGCGGTGCGCGCGATCGCGCTCGCGCGCCAGCACCGCGACGAGGACGGCACGTGGCGCGCCGAGGGCGAGTTCGTGCTGCCGGCGCGCAGCGTGTTCGTCGCGGCCGGCACACAGCCGAACACCGTGCTCGCGCGCGAGCACCCCGCGCACTTCGCGCTCGACGGCAAGTACTTCCGCGCGGTCGACGAAGCCGGGCGTCCGGTGAAGCCCGAGCATCAGCGTGCGAAGCCGAACGCGACGCACGTGCTGATGTCCGGCGAGCCCGGCGGGCGCCGGATCTCGTTCTTCGGCGACGTGCATCCGAGCTGGTTCGGCAACGTGGTGAAGGCGATGGGCTCGGCCAAGCAAGGCTGGCCGGTGGTGTCGCGCGCGCTCGCCGCGCGCGCGCCCTCGACCGACGAGTCGGCAGCCGCGTTCGCCGCCCGGATCGGCGCGCAGCTGCGCGCGCGGGTGGTCAGCGTCGAACGCCTCGCGCCGAACATCGTCGAGGTCGTCGTGCACGCGCCGCTCGCGGCCGCGCACTTCGAGCCGGGGCAGTTCTACCGGCTGCAGAACCTCGAGACCCGCGCCGCGACGGTCGAGCTGCCCGGCGCGGCGCCGACGCGGCTCGCGATGGAGGGCCTCGCGCTCACCGGCGCCTGGGTCGACAAGGCGAAGGGGCTCGTCTCGACGATCGTGCTCGAGATGGGCGGCTCCTCGGACCTGTGCAAGCTGCTGCGGCCCGGCGAGCCGGTGGTGCTGATGGGGCCGACCGGCACGCCCACGAGCATCGCCGCGGGCGAGACGGTCGTGCTCGCCGGCGGCGGGCTCGGCAACGCGGTGCTGTTCTCGATCGGTGCGGCGTTCCGCGCGGCCGGCTCGAAGGTGCTCTACTTCGCCGGCTACAAGAAGCGCGTGGACCGGTACAAGATCGCCGAGATCGAGGCCGCGGCCGACGTCGTGGTGTGGTGCTGCGACGAGGCGCCGGGCTTCGAGCCGACGCGACCGCAGGACCGCGCGTTCGTCGGCAACATCGTGCAGGCGATGCTCGCCTGGGCGACCGGCGCGCCGCTCGGCCCGGGCGACGACGGCGCGCGCCCGCTCAGGATGGCCGAGGCCGACCGCATCGTCGCGATCGGCTCGGACCGGATGATGGCCGCGGTCGCGGCCGCGCGGCACGGCGTGCTCGCGCCGCACGTCAGGCGCGGGCATGTCGCGATCGGATCGATCAACTCGCCGATGCAGTGCATGATGAAGGAGATCTGTGCGCAGTGCCTGCAGCCGCAGGTCGACCCCGCGACCGGCCGTACGCGCTACGTGTTCTCCTGCTTCGACCAGGACCAGCCGCTCGACATGGTCGACTTCGGCGCGCTCGACGCACGGCTGCGGCAGAACGCGGTCCAGGAGAAGCTGACGGCACGCTGGATCGCCGAGTGCCTGAGGGCACTCGCGCCGGCCTGAGCCGGGGCTGCTTCGGGCCCGCCGCTTCCCCGGAACCACCTCGACCGCAGGCTGACCTGTGGTGCGCCGCGCAACGCCGGACCTCCGCCCGGCCTGCCGGACTGCCCGACGACGACGAAATGGTCACATTTCGTTCGATGGTGCATTGCACCATGGCCGGGGCGGGACGATAATCGCGCGGTTTCTGTCAATCGGAGCAGACGCCGTGCTCTATCAAGTCCGTGAAGCGCAGCGTGCCGTGCTCAACCCCCTGTCCAGCTGGGCGGAGGCGATGAGCCAGCTGTACAGCAACCCGTACAGCCCGTACGCCTACGTCCCGTTCGCGCCGCGGATGGCCGCCGGATTCGAGCTCTTCCACCGGCTGGGCAAGGAGTACGAGAAGCCCGAGTGGGGCCTGAAGTCGACCCCGATCGGCGGCCAGGAGGTGACGGTCGTCGAGCGCATCGAGGTCAGCAAGCCCTTCTGCAACCTGATCAAGTTCGAGCGACTGCTCCCGGCGGCGCTGAAGAAGCGCGAGGCGGACCCGAAGGTGCTGGTGGTCGCGCCGCTGTCGGGCCATCACGCGACGCTGCTGCGCGACACGGTGCGCGCACTGCTGCCCGATCACGCGGTCTACGTGACCGATTGGCTCGACGCACGGATGGTGTCGCTGTCGCAGGGCCCGTTCCACCTGCACGACTACGTCGCCTACGTGATCGAGTTCGTCCGTCACCTCGGGCCGGACGTTCACCTGATCTCCGTGTGCCAGCCGACGGTGCCGGTGCTCGCCGCGGTCTCGATCATGTCGACGCTCGGCGACGCGAAGCTGCCGAAGACGATGACGATGATGGGCGGGCCGATCGACACCCGAAGGAGCCCCACCCAGGTCAACAACCTCGCGACCGAGAAGAGCTTCGGCTGGTTCGAGCGGACGGTGATCCACCGCGTGCCGGGCAAGTACCCCGGCGCCGGACGGCTGGTGTATCCGGGCTTCCTGCAGCACGCGGGGTTCGTCGCGATGAACCCCGACCGGCACGCCGAGTCGCACTGGGACTTCTACCTGAACCTGGTCCGCGGCGACGACAGCGACGCCGAGGGGCACCGCAAGTTCTACGACGAGTACAACGCGGTGCTCGACCTGCCGGCCGAGTACTACCTCGACACGATCCGCACGGTCTTCCAGGAGCACCGCCTGCCCCTCGGCACCTGGGACGTCCCCTTCGAGGGCCGTACCCTGCGGGTCGCGCCCGAGGACGTGCGCAAGGTCGCGTTGTTCTGCATCGAGGGCGAGCTCGACGACATCTCCGGCGTCGGCCAGACCGCGGCCGCGCTCGAGCTGTGCCGCGGCCTGCCGAAGGCGATGAAGCAGTACATGGTCGCCGAGGGTGCGGGCCACTACGGCATCTTCAGCGGGCGTCGCTGGCGTGAGATCATCTGCCCGAAGATCCGCGCCTTCATCCGCGAGCACGCCTGAACCCCGCCGTCCCGACCCGCTCCGCGCCCCCTCCCACTGCCGCGTCGTCCCGCGGGGACGACGCCGTCGACGCACGCGTCGACGCGATCGACGCGCTGCTGCCCCAGACGCAGTGCACGAAGTGCGGCCACGGGGGTTGCCGGCCGTACGCGACCGCGATCGTGCGAGGGGACGCACCGATCGACCGCTGCCCGCCCGGCGGTGCGGCTGGCATCGCACTGCTGTCGGCGGCGACCGGACGACCGGTCGTGCCGCTCGATCCGGCCTGCGGCGTCGAGGCGCCGCGACGCGTCGCGCGGATCATCGCCGAGCTGTGCATCGGCTGCACGAAATGCATCCAGGCCTGCCCGGTCGACGCGATCGCCGGCGCGACGAAGCGGCTGCACGCGGTGATCCCCGAGTTGTGCACCGGCTGCGACCTGTGCGTCGCGCCCTGCCCGACCGACTGCATCGAGATGATCGCACCGCCGCCGGCGCTCGCCGGCTGGAGCCGCGCGGACGCCGACGCGGCGCGCATGCGGCACCGGCGCCGTGCCGAGCGGCTCGAGCGCGTCGATCGCGAGACCCGC
The DNA here is from genome assembly GCA_020248665.1 of Burkholderiales bacterium. Lineage (GTDB taxonomy): Bacteria > Pseudomonadota > Gammaproteobacteria > Burkholderiales > Burkholderiaceae_E > UBA4615. Next base: position 14,682 of record JADCHE010000050.1, read on the forward strand.
CAGCGGCTCGCAGGCGAAGCACGCGCGCAGCTCGCGTCGCTCGAGTTCGGCCCGCAGGACGCGGCGGTCGCGCGCAAGCGCGCGGTCGTCGAGGCCGCGATCGCGCGCGCCCGCGCGCGGCTGGAGGACGCGCGATGAAGCCCGTCGACCGCGTCGAGCTGTTCAAGCGCTTCCGTGCGGCGAACCCGACGCCGACCACCGAGCTCGAGTACGCGACGCCATTCGAGCTGCTCGCCGCGGTGCTGCTGTCAGCGCAGGCGACCGACAAGGGCGTCAACATCGCCACGCGCCGGCTCTTCCCGGTCGCGAACACGCCGGCCAGGATCCTCGCGCTCGGCGTCGAGGGGCTCGAGGCCCACATCCGGACCATCGGGCTCTATCGCTCGAAGGCGAAGCACCTGATCGAGGCCTGCCGCATCCTCGTCGACGAGCACGGCGGCGAGGTGCCGCGCGACCGCGCGTCGCTCGAGCGCCTGCCCGGCGTCGGGCGAAAGACCGCGAACGTGGTGCTGAACACCGCGTTCGGCGAGCCGACGATGGCGGTCGACACGCACATCTTCCGCGTCTCCAACCGCCTCGGGCTCGCGCGCGGCAAGACACCGCTCGCGGTCGAGGAAGGGCTGCTGAAAGCGGTTCCGGCCGAGTTCCTGCAGGATGCGCACCACTGGCTGATCCTGCACGGGCGCTACGTCTGCAAGGCGCTGAAGCCGGAATGCTGGCGCTGCCCGATGTCGGACCTGTGCCGGTACACGCCGAAGACGCCGGCGCCGGGGACGCAGGCCGCGAAGCCGAAGGCGAAGGCGAAGGCGGCCTCGAAGCCCGCGCCCAGGCGCGCCGCGAAGCCCGCTACGAAGCCCGCTACGAAGCCCGCCACGACACCCGCCCGCCGCCGCCGCCGCGATGTTCAACCCGAGTCGTGACGATGTCCGCCGCTTCTTCTGCGATGCGCGCCGCAAGCAGCGCGGCGGGCTGCCGCTGACGCCGCTCGAGGCGATCACCGCGGACTGGATCGCGCGCCACCCCGAGTACCACGCGACGCTCGACGACCCGGAGCGCGCGCTGCAGGCCGAGTTCCCTCCCGACGCGGGCCGCGAGAATCCTTTCCTGCACCTGTCGCTGCACCTGTCGCTGCTCGAGCAGGTGCAGATCGACCAGCCGCCCGGAATCCGCGACGCGTGGCAGGCGCTGCTGCGCGCGACCGGTGACGAGCACGAGGCCGCGCACCGCGCGATCGACGCGCTCGCCGAAACGGTCTGGGAAGCCCAGCGCGACCGCTGCCCGCCCTCGAACGAGCGGTACCTGGAACGGCTTCGCCGCGCGGCCGGCTGAGCCCGGCTGCCCGCGTCCGGCACCGCTCGGACCGGGCCGCTCGCCGCCGGTGCGGCCGGTCGGGCAGAGGGGCGTTTCCGATACACTGCGCCCCGCCTGCCCCCACACTCGACCGGAACCCGACATGTTCGGCCGCCTGATGCCCCGCGAGGGTCGCTTCTTCGACCTGTTCAACCAGCACGCCGAGCGGATCGTCGAGGGCGCCGGGCACCTTGTGCACCTCATGCAGCACTACGACGACGAGGCGACCCGCCAGACCGAGCTCGAGGAAATCGACCGCGTCGAGACCTCGGCGGACAAGATCACCCACGAGACCCTCGCGCTGCTGCACAAGACCTTCATCACGCCGTTCGACCGCGAGGACATCCACCAGCTGATCTCGCGGATGGACGACATCCTCGACCTGACGCAGGACGTCGCCGAGTCGGTGATGCTCTACGACATCCGGTCGGTCACGCCCGAGGCCATCCAGCTCGCGTCGCTGTCGCAGATGTGCTGCGAGCGCGTGCGCAGCGCGGTCGCGCTGCTGAGCCACATGGACAATGCCGAGACGATCCTGAAGCTCTGCACCGAGATCGACCAGCTCGAATCGGACGCCGACCGGGTGATGCGCTCGGCGATGTCGAAGCTGTTCCGCGACGAGACCGACGTGCGGACGGTGATCAAGATGAAGGCGATCTACGAGCTGCTGGAGTCGCTGACGGACAAGTGCGAGGACGTCGCGAACATCCTCGAGGGCGTGGTGCTGGAGAATGCGTGAGCAGGGGCGCCGAGCACTGCTCGGCGAGCGAGCACTGTTCGCGGCCCGCTCACGTGGAGTCGGCATGCTTGCCGACTCCACCCTGCGTCCCGGACGTGAATCCGCCGTGAGGCGGCTGGATTCCCGCACGGCCGCCTGACCCCATGACCTCCCTCACCATCAGCCTCTACATGCTGGTCTTCCTCGTCGCGCTCGCCCTCGCGTTCGACTTCATGAACGGCTTCCACGACGCGGCCAACTCGATCGCGACCGTGGTCTCGACCGGCGTGCTCAAGCCCTACCAGGCGGTGGTGTGGGCGGGGATGTTCAACATGCTCGCCTACCTGATCTTCGAGCTGAAGGTCGCGGCTACCGTCGGCAAGGGCATCGTCGACCCGACGGTCGTCGACCACTACGTGATCTTCGGCGCGCTGATCGGCGCGATCGCCTGGAACGTGATCACCTGGTGGTTCGGCATTCCGTCGAGCTCGTCGCACGCGCTGATCGGCGGGTTGATGGGCGCGACGATCGCGAGGGCCGGCGTGGACGCGCTGATCGGCACGGGGATCCTGAAGGTCGCAGCGTTCATCCTGGTCTCGCCGCTGCTCGGCTTCGTGCTCGGTGCGCTGCTGATGGTCGCGACCTCGTGGGTCGCGCGCAGCTCGCCGCCGCGGCGCATCGACCGCTGGTTCCGCCGGCTGCAGCTCGCCTCGTCGGCGATGTACAGCCTCGGGCACGGCAGCAACGACGCGCAGAAGACGATGGGCATCATCTGGCTGCTGCTGATCGCCGCCGGCGCGACCGGTCCGGACCACCTGCCCGGTTGGGTGGCGCCGTCGTGCTACCTCGCACTCGGCGTCGGCACGATGTTCGGCGGCTGGCGGATCGTGAAGACAATGGGCCAGAAGATCACCAAGCTGAAGCCCGTCGGTGGCTTCTGTGCGGAGACGGGCGGCGCGATGACGCTGTTCATCGCATCGGCCGGCGGCATCCCGGTATCGACGACGCACACGATCACCGGCGCGATCGTCGGCGTGGGCTCGGCGAGGACGTTCTCAGCGGTGCGCTGGGGGCTGGCCGGCAACATCGTCTGGGCGTGGGTCCTGACGATCCCGGCGAGCGCGTTGATGGCCGCGACCGCCTGGTATCTCGGCACCCTGGTGCTGTAGGCGCCCCATGGATCGAACCGCCGGCGAGCAGGTCTGGCTCGAGCTGCCTCCGATCTCGGCGAGCGCGCCGCGGCGGCTGCTGGTGTTCCTGCACGGCGCGGGTTCATCGCCCGAGACCTTCGCGCCGGTCGCGATCGCCTGGCAGCTGAAGTTCCCCGGCGCGACCGCGGTCCTGCTGCAGGGGTTGCGCCGGTTCGGGCACGGCGGAGCCGACTGGTTCGACGGCACGGAGCGCGACGCCCGCGGCCCGCTCGGCGTCGACGGCGCGACCGCTGCGGTCGCCGGGCGCATCGCTCGGCTGCAGGCGCCGCTCGGCCTCGAGGCGTGCGACACCGTGCTGGTCGGCTTCGGCCAGGGGGCGACGCTCGCGCTCGAACTCGCGCGCGCGCAGCCCGCGCTCGCAGCGATCGTCGTCGCCTACGCGGGCCGCCTCGCGCGCCCGATCGTCGACGGTGACCGGATCGGCGCGACCGTGCACCTGATCCACGGCGAGTTCGACAGCGTGGTGCCGTCGGTCCATGCAACGCGCGCGTTCCGCGGGTTACGCGCGGTGGGCGCCGACGTCACGCTCGACATCGTCGAGGACGAGTCGCACGCGATCGGCCAGGGCATGGTGAACCTCGGCACGACCCGCGTGATGCAGACGGTGTTCCGCGGGCGCCGGCCGGCATGGCCGCGCACGCTGCACTGAGCCCGCCGCGCGGTTGCAGCGTGCCCGCTCGATTCAAGCCGTCGCCACCCGCCGCTGCACCATCGGGCGCTGGTCGATCGGTGCGTGCATCACCGCCGCGAAGGCGCCGAACGCGATCACCATGATCCACGCCCAGTCGTACGAGCCGGTCGCGTCGTAGATCCGTCCGCCGAGCCACGCGCCGAGGAAGCTGCCGATCTGGTGGCCGAAGAAGACCACGCCCCCCAGCAGCCCCAGGTGCCGCACGCCGTAGATCTGGCCGACCAGGCCCGTCGTCAGCGGCACCGTCGACAGCCACATCAGCCCCATCGCCGCAGAGAACAGCCACACCGACCAGGTCGACAGCGGCGCGAGCAGGAACGCGATCATCACCAGCGAGCGTCCGACGTAGATGCCGACCAGCAGCCACTTCTTCGGCGCCCGGCCCCCGAGCCAGCCGAACCCGAGCGAGCCGATCACGTTGAACAGTCCGACGATCGCGAGCGCCTGCGCGCCGAGCGACAGCGGCAGGCCCTTGTCGGCAAGGTAGGCCGGCAGGTGCAGGCCGATGAACACCACCTGCAGCCCGCAGACGAAGTAGCCCCAGAACAGCAGGTGGAAGCTGCGGTCGCCGCCGGCCTCGCGCAGCGCCTGGCCGAAGGTGAGGCCACCCGGCTGCGCGGAACCGGCCGCGCGGTCGCCGCGCACGCCGAGCGCGAACAGTGCGATCGTGGCGACCGCGACGGCGTGCCCGACCAGTGCGGTCTGCCAGCCGTACGCGCGGATCGCCTCGGCGGCGATCGGCAGGAACAGGAACTGGCCGAACGATCCGGCGGCGGTGCCGATCCCGAAGGCCCAGGTGCGCCGCTCGGCCGGCACCAGCTTGCCGATGGCCGCGAACACCACACCGAACGCGGTCCCCGCGATGCCCAGGCCGTAGAGCACGCCACCGGTCAGCGTCAGGCCGACGCCGCTCGTGGTCGACGCCATGCCGACGATGCCGATCGCGTACAGCGCCGCACCGATCATCAGCGTGCGCATCGCGCCGATCCGATCCGCGAGCGCGCCGAACGCGATCGCCCCGAGCCCCCAGGCGATGTTCTGCACCGCGATCGCGAGGCCGAAGGTCTCGCGAGTCCAGTCGCGCGCCTGCGTCATCTCCGGCAGGAACAGGCCCGTCGTCGAGCGGGCGCCGTTGGCCAGCGCCAGGATCACGCAGCCGGCGACGAGCGCGCCCAGCCAGGGCGCGGCCCGCGTACCGCCGCGCGTGTCAGAGCCCACGGAACGCCGCCTTCGCCTGCTCCAGCGTGAAGTCGACCTCGGCGTCGCCGTGTGCCGAGGAGAAGAAGAACGCCTCGACCGGCGACGGCGGGAAGTACACGCCCGCCTCGAGCATCCGATGGTAGAAGCGCTTGAAGCGCTCGGCGTCCTGGGTCATGACCTCGGCGAAGCCCGAGGGCGGCGAGGCCATCATGTACATGCCGGCCATCGTGCCGCACTGCTGCGCGCTGAAGGTGACGCCCGCGGCCTTCGCCGCCTCCTTCAGCCCGGCGACGAGCCGGCCCAGCCGGGCCGAGGTCGCCTCGTAGAAGCCGGGCACCGAGATCAGCTCGAGCGTGGCAAGCCCGGCCGCCATCGCGATCGGGTTGCCCGACAGCGTGCCCGCCTGGTAGACGTTGCCGAGCGGTGCCATCTTCTCCATCACCGCCGCCGGGCCGCCGATCGCGCCGACCGGCATCCCGCCGCCGATCACCTTGCCGAACGCGCTGAGGTCGGGCGTCACGCCGCTCACCTGCTGCATGCCGCCGAGCGCGACGCGGAAGCCGGTCATCACCTCGTCGAAGATCAGCAGCGAGCCGTCCTTCGAGCAGATCGAGCGCAGCCCCTCGAGGAAGCCCGGCTTCGGCAGGATCAGGTTCATGTTGCCCGCGGCCGGCTCGACCATCACGCAGGCGATCTGCCCTGGATGCGCGTCGAAGAGGGCCTGCACGCTCGCGAGGTCGTTGAACTGCGCGATCAGCGTGTGCTTGGCGAGGTCCTCGGGCACGCCGGCGGAGCTCGGCTGGCCGAATGCGAGCGCGCCGCTACCGGCCTTCACCAGCAGGCTGTCGGCGGTGCCGTGGTAGCAGCCCTCGAACTTCAGGATCTTGGTGCGACCGGTGTGGCCGCGCGCCAGGCGCAGTGCCGACATGGCGGCCTCGGTGCCCGAACTCGTGAAGCGCACCCGCTCGACGTGCGGGAACAGCGCGCAGATCCGCTCGGCGAGCTCGGTCTCCATCACGTTCGGCGCGCCGTAGGACAGGCCGTGCGCGGCCGCCTCGCGTACCCGCTCGAGCACCAGCGGATGCGAGTGGCCGACGATCATCGGGCCCCACGAGCCGAGGTAGTCGACATAGCGGTTGCCCTCGACGTCCCACATGTAGGCGCCTTCGGCGCGCGCGATGAAGCGCGGCGTGCCGCCCACCGCGCGGAACGCGCGGACCGCGGAGTTGACGCCGCCGACGAGCACCGTGCGGGCGCGGTCGAATTCCTGCTGGTTGGTGGCCATGGCGCTGGTCGATCTCCCTGAAAGGGGGCAGTATAGAGGCCGGCCCGCCCCGCCCTTTCCGCCGCGTGACCATGTCCGAAACGACCGCCCCCCCGGCCGACACCGGCCGCATCGTCGTGCGCCGCATCGACGGCACGATCCTCGCGATCGGGCTGGACCGCCCGGCCAAGCGCAACGGCTTCACGCCCGAGATGGCGCTGCAGCTCGCCGACGCCTATACCGAGCTCGAGCGCAACGACGCGCTGCGCGTGGGGCTGCTGTACGCCGAAGGCGAGCACTTCTGCGGCGGGCTCGACCTGCCGCGATGGGCGCCCCGGATGCAGGCGGGCGAGCCCATGTGGCCCGCCGACCGGATCGACCCGTTCGGGTTGCGCGAGCCGCGCCGCACGAAGCCGGTGGTCTGCGCGGTGCAGGGATGGTGCTGGACGCTCGGGCTCGAGCTGATGATGGCCGCGGACATCGCGGTGGCGGCGCACGACTCGCGCTTCGCGCAGCTCGAGGTGCTGCGCGGCGTGATGGCCACCGGCGGCGGCACGATCCGCATCGCCGAGCGCGCGGGCCTCGCCAACGCGCTGCTGTACCTGCTGACCGGCGATGGCTTCGACGCGGCCGAGGCATACCGGCTGGGCCTCGTGCAGAAGCTCGTACCCGCGGGCACGCAGTTCGACGAAGCGCTCGCGATCGCGCGCCGGATCGCCGCGGCCGCGCCGCTCGCCGCGCGGGCGACGCTCGCCAACGCGCGGCTCGCGGTCGAGCACGGCCTGCATGCGGCGGTCGCCGAACACCGCGAGGTGCAGCAGCGGCTCGCGCGCAGCGAGGATGCGGCCGAAGGTGTGGCGGCGTTCAGGGAGCGGCGCCCGCCCCGCTTCCAGGGGCGCTGACCGGCTCGCTGCGCAGCTTCATGCGCTCGTGCAACGCGACGAACCCGAGCGAGGCATGGAACCGGATCGCGTCGGGCAGCTGCGTGTCCGAGGTCAGCTGCACCATCGTCCAGCCGCGCTCGGCCGCGCGCGATCGCCCACTCGATCATCCGCAGCCCGCGACCGGGCGCCCGGGCAGCGCGAAGACGACGGGCGCCTGGTTCGGGTCGCGGTCGATCTCGTCGAACGCCGCGCCGTACGAGGCGGGCAGCGGGTCGGACACCGACTCGCGGGTCGCGCCGAGCGCGCCGTCGGCGAGCAGCCGGACGTTCGCCGGCAGGTCGTCGCGGGTCGCACGCCGTACGCTCGGCGTGCCCGCGTCGCTCACTTCGCGAAGAGCCGCGAGGGGTCCGCGAAGGCCTTGAACTCGAGCGCGTTGCCGGACGGGTCGAGGAAGAACATCGTCGCCTGCTCCCCGACCTGGCCCTTGAAGCGCACGTGCGGCTCGATGACGAATCGGGTACCGGCCGCACGCAGCGTCTCGGCCATCGCCTCCCACTGCGCCATGCCGAGCACGACGCCGAAGTGGCGCACCGGCACGTCGTCGCCGTCGACCGCGTTGGTCGAGCGGTGCCCGCACTCCGACGGCGCGAGGTGCGCGACCACCTGGTGGCCGAACAGGTCGAAGTCGATCCACTCGTCCGACGAGCGCCCCTCCAGGCAGCCGAGCAGCCCGCCGTAGAACGCGCGCGCGGCCTGCAGGTCGTGGACCGGGAAGGCGAGATGGAACGGCTGGGTGACGGCGTAACCGGACACGGGACGGGCTCCTTCGGGGCGGCAGGTCATTGTACCGGCGGGACCTTCGGCGCCGCCGCGACGCGGACCGCGCAGTACTTGAGCTCGGGGATCTTGCCGAAGGGGTCGAGCGCGGGGTTCGTCAGCCTGTTCGCGGCGGCCTCGGCGTAGGCGAACGGCACGAAGACCGTCCCATCCGGGATGCCGTCGTCGTGCCGCGCCGCGAGCACGATGCTGCCCCGGCGCGACTCGACCGATACCGGCTCGCCGGGCTCGACACCGAGCCGCGCGAGCTCGCGGCCGTTCAGCGACGCGGTCGCCTCGGGCTCGACCGCGTCGAGCACCGTCGCGCGCCGCGTCATCGAGCCGGTGTGCCAGTGCTCGAGCTGGCGGCCGGTGATCAGCACCATCGGCCAGTCGGCGTCGGGCCGCTCGTCGGCGAAGCGCAGCGCAGCCGGCACCAGCCGGGCGCGACCGCTGTCGGTCGGGAAGCGGTCGACGAACACCACCGGGTGGCCGGGGTCCTCCGGCGTCGGGCACGGGTAGGTGACCGCACCCTCGCGCTCGAGGCGGGCCCAGTCGATCCCGCGGATGGAATCCATCGCCTCGCGCATCTCGGCGAATGCGTCCTGCGGGCCGGCGACGGTCCAGGGCAGCCCGAGGCGGCGGGCCATGTCGACGATGATGTCGAGGTCCTGGCGCGCCTGGCCGGGAGGATCCACCGCCTTGCGCGCGAGCTGCACGATGCGGTCGGTGTTGGTGAACGTGCCGGTCTTCTCGGCGAAGGCGGACGCCGGCAGGATCACGTCGGCGAGCCACGCGGTCTCGGTCGGGAAGATGTCCTGCACGACCAGGTGCTCGAGGGTCGCGAGCGCGGCGCGCGCATGCGTGAGATCGGGGTCGGACATCGCCGGGTTCTCGCCCATCACGTACATGCCGCGGATCGTGCCGGCCGCGGCCGCTTGCAGGATCTCGACGACGGTCAGGCCCGGGCGGCGGTCGATCGGGGCGCCCCACAGCCGCTCGATCGTGGCCGCCGCGCCAGCGTGGTCGACGCGATGGTAGTCGGGCAGCATCATCGGGATCAGGCCCGCGTCGGATGCGCCCTGCACGTTGTTCTGCCCGCGCAGCGGGTGCAGCCCGGTGCCGGGCCGGCCGATCTGGCCGGTCAGCAGCGACAGCGCGATCAGGCAGCGTGCGTTGTCGGTGCCGTGCACGTGCTGCGACACGCCCATGCCCCACAGGATCATCGACGCGCGCGAGCGTGCGAACGCACGGGCCACCGTGCGCAGCGTCGCCGCATCGATGCCGCAGACCGGCCCCATGACCTCCGGGCTGCACGCGCGCACGCTCTCGACGATCGCCGCGTAGTCCTCGGTGCGCGACTCGACGAACGCGCGGTCGACGAGGCCCTCCTCGACGATCACGTTCAGCATCGCGTTCAGCATCGCGACGTCGGTGTCGGCGCGGAACTGCAGCACGTGCGTCGCGTGCCGGGCGAGCTCGGTACGGCGCGGGTCGGCGACGATGAGCGTCGCGCCGCGCTTGGCGGCGTTCTTGATCCAGGTCGCGGCGACCGGGTGGTTGACCGTCGGGTTGGCGCCGATGACCAGGATCGTCTCGGCGAGCGCGACGTCGGCGACCGGGTTCGACACCGCGCCCGAGCCGAGGCCCTCGAGCAGCGCGGCGACCGAGGACGCGTGGCAGAGCCGCGTGCAGTGGTCGACGTTGTTCGTGCCGAAGCCGGTACGCACCAGCTTCTGGAACAGGTAGGCCTCCTCGTTGCTGCCCTTGGCGGAGCCGAAGCCGGCGAGCGCGGACGGCCCGTGCCCGTCGCGGATGCGCGCGAGGCCGCCGGCGGCGATGGCCATGGCCTCCTCCCAGCTCGCCTCGCGGAACGCGTCGCGCCAGTTCGCGGGCACGCGCTCGAACGCGGGCTCCTTCGGCACGCCCTCGCGGCGGATCAGCGGCACGGTCAGCCGCTCGGGGCTCGACGCGTAGTCGAAGCCGAAGCGGCCCTTCACGCACAGGCGTCCATGGTTCGCGGGGCCGTCGCGACCCTCGACCCAGTCGATGCGGCCGTCGCGCACGTGGTAGGTGGCCTGGCAGCCGACGCCGCAGAACGGGCACAGCGAGTCGACGCTGCGCTCGGTCGCGGTCGGGTCGACCACCTCGCCGGCCGCGTCGCCGAGGCGGCGCGGCAGCAGGGCGCCGGTCGGGCACGCCTGCACGCACTCGCCGCAGGCGACACAGGTGGAGGCGCCCATCGGGTCGGCCTGGTCGAATACGATCCGCGCCGCGTCGCCGCGCCACGCGTAGCCGATCACGTCATTCACCTGCTCCTCGCGGCAGGCGCGCACGCAGCGGCCGCACTGGATGCAGGCGTCGAGCGAGACGGCCATCGCCGGGTGCGACAGGTCGACCGGTACCGCCTCGCGCGGCGCGAAGCGCGTGCCCTCGACGCCGAGCGCGCGCGCCCATCGCAGCAGCTCCGAGTCCTTGCGCTGGGACGCGGCCGGCGCCTCGGCGAGCAGCAGCTCGAGCACCATCCGCTGCGAGCCGCGGGCCCGCTCGCTGTCCGCGCGCACCGTCATGCCCTCGGCGGGCGCACGGCAGCACGAGGGCGCGAGCACGCGCTCGCCGTCGATCTCGACGACGCACGCGCGGCAGTTGCCGTCGGGGCGCAGGCCATCCGAGTGGCACAGGTGCGGGATTTCGACGCCGTGACGCGCGGCGCACGACAGGATCGACTCGCCGGGCACGGCCTCGAGCGGCCGGCCGTCGAGCGTGAAGCGGATCGGGGCGGCCTGCGGGTCGGGCGACAGCGCGGCGGCGGCGGTCGGGGCGTTCATCCCTTCGAGACCTCGTGGGGGAAGTACCGGAGCACCGAGTCGAATGGATTCGGCGCGGCCTGGCCGAGCCCGCAGATCGACGCGTCGCGCATCGCGCGCGACAGCTCGCCGAGCAGCGCGGCGTCCCACGCCGGCGATTCGAGCAGCGGCTCGGCCTTCGCGGTGCCGGCACGGCACGGTGTGCACTGGCCGCAGGACTCGTGGCGGAAGAAGCGCAGCAGGTTCGCGGCTGCGTCGCGCGCGCGGTCGCGCTCGGACAGCACGACGACCGCGCAGGAGCCGACGAGTGCGCCGTGCGGCGCGAGCGTGTCGAAGTCGAGCGGCACGTCGGCGAGCGACGCGGGCAGGATGCCACCCGACGCGCCCCCCGGCAGGAAGCCGTACAGCGCGTGGCCGTCGGCCATCCCGCCGCAGTACTCGTCGACCAGCTCGCGCAGCGTGATGCCGGCCGGCGCGAGCTTGACACCCGGCTCGCGCACGCGACCGGACACCGAGAACGATCGCAAGCCGACACGCCCTCGCCGGCCGTTCGACGCATAGTCGGCCGCGCCGCGCTCGAGGATCGTCGCGACCCACATCAGGGTCTCGGGGTTGTTGACGAGCGTCGGCCGCCCGAAGAGGCCGACCTGCGCGACGTAGGGCGGCCGCAGCCGCGGCATGCCGCGCCGGCCCTCGATCGACTCGATCATCGCCGACTCCTCGCCGCACACGTAGGCGCCCGCGCCGCGTCGCAGGTGCACCTCGGGCGCCGCGCCCGCGCCTGCCGGCCACGCCTCGGATAGCCACGCGCGCAGCGCCGGCAGCTCGCGCTCGAGCCACGCGCGCACGCCGGCGTATTCGTCGCGCAGGTACAGGTACACCGCGGACGCGCCGACCGCCCACGCGCCGATGAGCATGCCCTCGAGGATGCGGTGCGGCGCGGTCTCGAGCCACACGCGGTCCTTGAAGGTGCCGGGCTCGCCCTCGTCGGCGTTGACCGCCATCAGACGCGGCCCCGGCTGCGCGGCGACGGTGCGCCACTTGCGGTGCGTCGGGAAGCCTGCACCGCCGAGCCCGCGCAGGCCCGAGGCCTCGAGCGCGGCGAACACCGCGTCGCGGCTCGTGCCCCCATCCAGGCAGCCACGAAGCTGCGCGTAGGCACCCGCGGCGAGCGCGTGGTCGAACGGCAGCGCGTCGGGCGGCGCGCACTCCCGCGCGCCGGCGTCGAGCGCCGCGCGGACCGCGTCGGGCGCCGCGTGCTCGACCGGGTGGCGGTCCACGATCGCGACAGGCGCGCGGTCGCAACGGCCGACGCAGGGCACGCGCTGCACGCGGACCGTGTCGGCGGGCAGCCCGGCCGCGAGTGCGTCGGCGAGCGCATCGGCGCCCTGGATCGCGCAGGAGATCGAATCGCAGACACGCACGGTCAGCGCGGGCGGCGGGGCGCCGCCGTCGCGCACGACGTCGAAGTGGTGGTAGAAGGTCGCGACCTCGAACACCTCGGCCTGCGACATCCGGAATGCGTCGGCGATCGCGGCGATCGCAGCCGACGACAGGTGCCGCTCGGCGTCCTGCACCCGGTGAAGCGCCTCGATCAGCAGGTCGGGCCGGCGCGGCAGGTCGGCGAGCAGGTCAGCGACGCGCGCGGCGACGGCCGAATCGAGCGGGCGCCCCTTGGGACGGCCGACCGGACGGCGGAAATGCAGAGGTCTCTCCATGCGGCGCACTCTGATCCCGAGTGTCTGTCCGTGCCATGCGTCGAAGGACGTAGGCCCCTATGGTACGGGGAAACGCGCGGGCGGGCTCGGAGCCCGCGGGAGAGAGGTCGGCGGCATGGCCCCTCGTGACGCCCACCGGCCGCTCCGCGGCCTGCAAGGCCTGGCTGCGCCGGAAGCTGGCGGGCGCCGCAAGGTCGAGGAGTTCTTCCTACTGGAAGAACTCCTTCACCTTGTCCTTCCAACTCTTCGACTGGGGGCTGTGCTTGTCGTCCTTCAGCGTCGCGTCGAGGTCGCGCAGCAGCGCCTTCTGACGGTCGGTGAGCCGCACCGGCGTCTCGACGACAACGTGCGCGTACAGGTCACCCGGGTAGCTCGAGCGCACGCCCTTGATGCCCTTGCCGCGCAGACGGAAGGTCTTGCCGGTCTGCGTGCCTTCGGGCAGCTCGATCTCGGCGCTGCCGCCGAGCGTCGGGACCTTGACGCTGCCGCCGAGCGCCGCCGCGGTCATCATGACCGGGACGTGGCAGTGCAGGTCGTCGCCGTCGCGCTGGAAGACCGGGTGCTCCTTGACATGGATCTCGACGTACAGGTCGCCGGCTGGCCCGCCGTTGACGCCGGGCTCGCCGTTGCCCGCCGAGCGGATCCGCATCCCTTCGTCGATGCCGGCGGGGATCTTCACCTGCAGCGTCTTGTTGCGCTTCACGCGGCCGACGCCGTCGCAGGCCTCGCACGGATCGGGCACCACCTTGCCGCTGCCGTGGCAGGTCGGGCAGGTCTGCTGGATCGAGAAGAACCCCTGCTGCACGCGAACCGAGCCCTGCCCGCTGCAGGTGCGGCAGGTCTGAGGCTTCGTGCCGGGCTTGGCGCCCGAGCCCTTGCAGGTGTCGCAGTTCTCCCAGGACGGCACGCGGATCTCGGTCTCGAAGCCGTGCGCGGCCTGCTCGAGCGAGACGTCCATCGCGTAGCGCAGGTCCGCCCCGCGGAACACGTTGCTGCGCGCGCCGCCGCGGGCGCCCTGCTGGCCGCCGAAGATGTCACCGAAGATGTCGCCGAACACGTCGGCGAAACCGCCGAAGCCCTGCGCGCCCGGGCCGCCGCCGGCCGCGTTCGCGTCGACGCCCGCGTGCCCGAACCGGTCGTACGCCTCGCGCTTGGAGGCGTCCGACAGCATCTCGTACGCCTCCTTCGCTTCCTTGAACTTCTCCTCGGCCGCCTTGTCGTCCGGGTTGCGGTCCGGGTGGTGCTTCATGGCGAGCTTGCGATACGCCTTCTTGATGTCGTCCTCGGAGGCATTCTTGGGCACGCCGAGGATCTCGTAGAAATCACGCTTCGCCATGGCAACTGTTCTTCACTCGATGTCGGACTGTACCGCAGCGGCACGGGCCGCCGGCGCAATGCGCAGGCCTCCGGGCCACCCTGACGACACACGGTCGCCCGGGGGGCACGGAGGCCGACGCGCGGGCCGGGGCCCGCGACCCCACGCGGCGCGATTCACGCGTCGCGCTTGACTTCCTTGAACTCGGCGTCGACGACGTCGTCGTCCCTCGAGCCGGGCTTCGGACCGCCCGACGACGCCGCACCGGCGGCACCGGCGGCCGCGCCGGCCGCGGCCGCCTCGGCCTGCTGGCCGGCGTAGAGCTTCTCGCCGATCTTCTGCGACGCGGTCATCAGCGCGGTGTTGGCCGCCTCGATCTTCTCCTTGTCGTCCGCCTTCAGCGCCGCCTCGACGTCCTTGATCGCCGCCTCGATCGGCGACTTCTCGTCGACCGACAGCTTCTCGCCGTGCTCGGCGAGCGACTTGCGCACCGAGTGCACCATCGCCTCGCCCTGGTTGCGCGCCTCGACCAGCTCGCGGCGCGCGTGGTCCTCGGCCGCGTTCGCCTCGGCGTCCTTCACCATCTTCTGGATCTCGTCCTCGGTGAGGCCGGAGTTCGCCTTGATGGTGATCTTGTTCTCCTTGCCGGTCGCCTTGTCCTTGGCCGACACGTGCAGGATGCCGTTCGCGTCGATGTCGAAGGTCACCTCGATCTGCGGCATGCCGCGCGGGGCCGACGGGATGCCCTCGAGGTTGAACTCGCCCAGCAGCTTGTTGCCCTGCGCCATCTCGCGCTCGCCCTGGTAGACCTTGATCGTCACCGCCGGCTGGTTGTCGTCGGCCGTCGAGAAGGTCTGCGCGAACTTGGTCGGGATGGTCGTGTTCTTCGTGATCATCTTCGTCATCACGCCGCCGAGCGTCTCGATGCCGAGCGACAGCGGCGTGACATCGAGCAGCAGCACGTCGGTGCGTTCGCCCGACAGCACCGAGCCCTGGACCGCCGCGCCGACCGCGACCGCCTCGTCCGGGTTCACGTCCTTGCGCGGGTCCTTGCCGAAGAACTCCTTGACCTTGTCCTGCACCTTCGGCATCCGGGTCATGCCACCGACCAGGATCACGTCGTCGATGTCCGAAACCTTGACGCCCGCGTCCTTGATCGCGGTGCGGCACGGCTCGATCGTCTTCTCGATCAGCTCCTCGACCAGCGCCTCGAACTTCGCGCGGGTGATCTTCAGGTTCAGGTGCTTCGGCCCGCTTGCGTCGGCGGTGATGTACGGCAGGTTGATCTCGGTCTGCGAGCCCGACGACAGCTCGATCTTCGCCTTCTCGGCCGCGTCCTTCAGGCGCTGCAGCGCGAGCACGTCCTTCGACAGGTCGACGCCCTGCTCCTTCTTGAACTCGCCGATCACGTAGTCGATGATCCGCTGGTCGAAGTCCTCGCCGCCGAGGAAGGTGTCGCCGTTGGTCGACAGCACCTCGAACTGCATCTCGCCGTCGACGTCGGCGATCTCGATGATCGACACGTCGAAGGTGCCACCGCCGAGGTCGTACACGGCGATCTTGCGGTCCTTGCCGCCGCCCTTGTCGAGGCCGAACGCGAGCGCGGCCGCGGTCGGCTCGTTGATGATCCTCTTGACCTCGAGGCCGGCGATGCGGCCGGCGTCCTTGGTCGCCTGGCGCTGCGAGTCGTTGAAGTAGGCCGGGACCGTGATGACGGCCTCGGTGACCTCCTCGCCGAGGTAGTCCTCGGCGGTCTTCTTCATCTTGCGCAGCACCTCGGCCGAGACCTGCGGCGGCGCGATCTTCTTGTCGCGGACCTGCACCCACGCGTCGCCGTTGTCGGCCTTGACGATGCCGTAGGGCATCAGGCCGATGTCCTTCTGCACCTCCTTCTCGGCGAACTTGCGACCGATCAGGCGCTTGACGGCGTAAAGCGTGTTCTTCGGGTTGGTGACCGCCTGGCGCTTCGCGGGCGCGCCGACCAGCACTTCGCCGTCCTCCATGTACGCGATGATCGACGGGGTCGTGCGGGCGCCCTCGGAGTTCTCGATGACCTTGGGCTGGCCGCCCTCCATCACCGCGACGCACGAGTTGGTCGTGCCGAGGTCGATGCCGATGATCTTGCCCATGATGTGCTGGTGTCCTCTGGAGAAGGTGTGGATGTCGTGTGGATAAGTTGGCCCAGGGCCTGCGAAATCAAGACCCTGCGCGCACCGTGACGAGCGCCGGGCGCAGCACGCGGTCGTTGATCAGGTAGCCCTTCTGGAGCACCGACACGACGTGGTTCGCGGGCACGTCGCCGGCCGGGACCATCGAGATCGCCTGATGGCGGTTCGGGTCGAACTTCTCGCCCACCGGATCGATCGCCAGAAGCTTGTGCTTGTCGAAGGCGTTCGAGAGCACCCGTAGCGTCGCCTCGACGCCTTCGCGAAGGCTCTCGACCGACGGCGCGTCGACCTTCAGCGCCATCTCGAGGCTGTCGCGCACCGGCAGCAGACTCTCGGCGAAGTTCTCGATCGCGTACTTGTGGGCGGCCGCGACCTCGATCTGCGCGCGCTTGCGCTGGTTGTCGAGCTCCGCGCGGGCGCGCAGCGCCATGTCCATGTACTCGGTGGCGCGCGCCTCTGCGTCCGCGAGCCGCGCCTGCTCGGTCGCGTCGAGCGCGCCACCGGCGTCGGAGGGCGCCGCGTCCGCGCCGGGAGCGGCCGTGGCGGCGCCCTGCGGGTCGGTGGACGGCCGCTCGGGGCCAGGCTCGGGACGGGCGTTCGGATCGGTCATCGTTTGTCTATTCGGATCAATGGCTTGCATCGGGCTCGCCGGGCATGTCAGGGCGGTTTCCAGGATTTCAAGGGGGGAGTTCGGTCGCGATGGCGCGCGTCACCGCCCGTCACGCGCATTCGATTGACGCCCCTTCGGAGAGCCCCCCATAGTCACGCCTGCGTCCCGACCCGGCGAGGTCGGACGTCACGAAGAACGCACCAGCCAAGGAGGTCGACCGATGGGACTGCTCTCTTTCCTCAAGGATGCGGGCGAAAAGCTGTTCGGCAAGGGCCAGGCGCAGGCCGCCCAGCAGGCCGCCGCAGCCGAGCCGGCGAACGCCGAGAAGCGCAAGGCCGCCGATGACGCCGCCGCGAAGGCGATCGAGGACTACGTCCGGTCGATGAACCTGGATGCGACCGGGCTGATGGTCGAGTTCGACGGCGGCTCGAGCGTCGTCACCGTGCGCGGCATCGCGCCCGACCAGGCGACGAAGGAGAAGATCGTCCTGTGCTGTGGCAACGTCGCGGGCGTCGCGTCGGTCAACGACCAGCTGACGGTCGAGGTGCCGGTCGAGGAGTCGAAGTACTACACCGTGAAGAGCGGCGACACGCTGTCGAAGGTCGCGAAGGAGTTCTACGGCAACGCGAACGCCTACATGCAGATCTTCGAGGCGAACAAGCCCATGCTGTCGCACCCGGACAAGATCTATCCGGGGCAGACGCTGCGGATCCCGCCGAAGGCGGCGTAGCCGGGGTTTCGGCCCGCACTGCGGGCCGCCGGCGGAAAGACCGGCGCATGCTTGCGTCGGGCTCCAGCGTCCCGGACGGGTATCAGGCGAGAGCCGGCTGATTCAGACCGCCGGCCTCCGCCGGTGCCAGTCCGTCTCCCGCTGGAACGCCCGCCCCGCCCGCACCAGCAGGTCCTCGCGCAGCGCCCCGGCCGCGAGCTGCACGCCGATCGGCAGCCCGCCCGTGGTGAACCCGCCGGGCAGTGTGATCGTCGGCTGCCCGGTCATGTCGAACGGCGTGGTGTAGCGCTGCAGGCGCACGCGGTGGCCGGGGACCCGGCGCAGCGCAGCGATCTGCTCGAGGCTCGGGCCGGCCAGCGGCATCGCCGGCGTCAGCAGCAGGTCGACGTCGGCGAGCAGCGCGGCCATCCGGCCGGAGAACGCCGCGCGCACGAGCAGCGCGCGCTGGTAGTCGACGGCCGAGAGCGCGAGTCCGTCGTCGAGCAGCGCGGCGAGCATCGGGCCGTACTCGGCGCGCCTCGACGGGAACGTCGAGGCGTGCGCGACCGCGGCCTCGGCCGCACAGATCGGCATCCACGCGGCGACGACCGGGTCGGTGTCGGGCACCGCGACCGGCACGATCGAGGCGCCGAGCGCGCGCAGCACGTCGCGCGCGGCGAGCACCGCGGACCGCACCTCGGACTCGACGTCGCCCGCCGCCCAGGTCTCGTCGAAGCCGATGCGCACGCCGCCGAGGCGATCCGCGTCGCCGTCGACGTAGCGCGGCACCGGCGCCTGAGTGGCCGTCGGGTCGTCCGGATCCGGGCCGGCGATCGCACCGAGCATCAGGCCGCAGTCCTCAGCACTGCGGCACATCGGCCCGAGGTGGTCGAGCGACGCGGCGAGCTCGAACGCGCCGAAGCGCGACACGCGGCCCCAGGTGGGCTTGAGCCCGGTGACGCCGCAGGCCGCCGACGGGAAGCGGATCGAGCCGCCGGTGTCGGAGCCGATCGAGCCGAAGCACAGCATCGCGGCGGTCGCGACGCCCGAGCCGCTCGACGACGAGCCGGTCCACGCGGCCGCGTCCCAGGGGTTGCGCGGCGGCACGACCTGCGGGTGGTGCGCCGAGAACGCAGCCTCGGTCATCTGCAGCTTGCCGAGCAGCACCGCGCCCGCCTCGCGCAGCCGTCGCACGACCGTGCCGTCGACCTCGGGCACGAAGTCCGCGAATACCGTGGTGCCGGCCGCGGTCGGCATGCCGCGCGTCCAGCACAGGTCCTTCACCGCGACAGGCACGCCCGCGAGCGGTCCGACCGGCTCGCCGCGCGCGAGCCGCGCGTCGACCTCGGCGGCCTGCGCGAGCGCGAGCTCGGGCGTCGCGAGTGCGTAGGCGCGCAGCGCCGGGTCGAGGCGATCGATGCGCGCGAGCATCGCGCGGGTCGCCTCGGTGGCCGAGAGCGCGCGCCCGCGGATGCGGGCCGCGAGCGCGGCGAGGTCGAGCCGGGCGAGGTCGTCGTCGGTCAAGGGGGACGCTCCGGGCTGGGATCCGACCGATGCTAGCGCGCGCCGCGCGCCGGCGGCGCAGAGGGCGCCACGGATCGGAGCGAAGACAGCGATGAGGCCGGCGCGCGTCAGCGCGCCGGGTCGCGCAGGAAGTCCTGGAGCAGCCGGCGCAGCGCGCGCCCCCGCTCGTCGCCGAGCCGCTGTTCCAGGTCGCGGCGGGTGCGGCGCACGCGGTCGCGCAGCTGGCGGTGCTTCTCGAGGCCGAGGTCGGACACGTAGACCAGCACCCGGCGCTGGTCGGCTGGATCCTGTGCGCGCTGAACCAGCGCGCCGCCGGCCATCCGGTCGATCAGCTTGGACAGCGCGGGCAGCTTCACGTCGAGCTCGTCGGCGAGCGCCGTCATCGTGAGGCCGCGACCGTCGGCGAGCTGCTCGAGCACGCGCCACTGGTCGACCGGCAGGCCCTCGGGACTGAGCACGCGCTCGAACTCGGCCGATGCGCGCCGGCTCGCCTCGGACAGAAGCACGGCCAGCGATGGTGCGTCGTCCGCACCGGAATCGCGCTTCTTGGTCGCCATGCGTGGATTCTAGGGGCGCGGCCGCGGCCTGGCCACCTCCTCGCGGACGACCGGTTCGCCGGAACGCGGTGCGCGTCGTGTCAGGATCCGTGTTGCGGCGCATGGTGACGCGCCGCATCGGGTCGACGAACATCGGCGTCCCGGCCAGCCGGGCGGGCCCGGCAGCGCGGAGAACGGACCTCATGAATCACCTCGGACTCGGCGCCTGCGCGCCCTCGGCCCCGCCCGGCATCGCGATGCCCGGGCCACGTCCGCCGTGGCCCGTGCCACGCGGCGCGCGATCGGCGCGCCCAGGCGCCGCACAACGACTCGGCGAGGATGCGACGCCGTTCCGGCTCGCGCTGCTGGTGCCGACTTCGGGCACAGCCGGGCTGTGGGGCGCGTCCAGCCTCGCCTGCGCGCGGCTCGCGATCGAGGCATGGAACCGCGAGGGTGGCGCGCGCGGCCGCGAGGTGCAGCTGCGCGTCGTCGACGCGAGCGATGAATCGAGCGATGTCGAGGACGATCTGCTCGCGCTTGCCGAGGACGGCGAGCTCGACGCGATCGTCGGCATGCACACGAGCTCGGTCCGCGAGCGGGTCACCGCGCTCGGACGTCTCGGCGTGCCGTTCGTCTACACGCCGCTGTACGAGGGCGGTGCGCTGCCGGACGGCGTGCACGCGATCGGCGAGACGCCGGCCATGCAGCTGCTCCCGGCGCTCGACTGGATGGTCGAGCGATGGCGGCTGTCGCGCTGGTTCCTCGCCGGCAACGATTACCGCTGGCCGCGCCGCACCCATGGTCTCGCGCAGCGCCGGCTGGTCGAGCGCGGCTGCTCGGTGGTCGGCACCGCGTACGAGCCGCTCGGCCGCTGCGACCACGAGCGTCTGATCGAGGACATCCGCGCGAGCGGCGCGCAGGCGGTGATGCTGTCGTTGGTCGGGCAGGACGCGATCGAGTTCGGCCGTGCGTTCCGTGACAGCGGGCTGGCGGGCCGCATTCCGCGGCTGGGATGCGCGATCGAGGAGAACGGCCTGCTCGGCATGGGCGCCGACTGCACCGACGGCCTGTTCGTCGCGTCGGGCTACTTCGCAGCCCTGCCTGGCGACCGCAACGGCGCGTTCCGCGAGCGCTACTGGACGCGGTTCGGGGACCGCGCGCCGGTGCTCAACGCGCTCGGGCAGTCGACCTACGAGGGCGTCGCCTTCCTGCGCGGCCTGCTCGACGGCGCGCGGCACCCCGACGGCAGCGTGCGCTTCGACTCGGTACGCGGCACCCGCTGGCGATCGAACGCCTCGAAGGCGGCGCCGGTCTATCTGGCGGCGGCCGAGGGCATGGGCTTCGGGATCGTGCGGACCTTCGAGCCCGCCTGAGCGCGGCTCAGGACGGCGCGCCGAGCGCGACCGCCCGCTCGCGTCGCTCGACCAGCGCGAGGTCGCGGCGCACCGATTCCTCGGAGCCGAGCGCCCGGGTGGGCCAGCCGGCGGTCTGGCGCTCGACGAGGCCGGCGAGCGCGTCGACGAAGGACGGCGCATCGTTCAGGCACGGCAGGTAGCGGAACTCGGCGCCGCCCGCGCCGAGGAACGCGCCGCGCGCCTCCATCGCGATCTCCTCGAGCGTCTCGAGGCAGTCGGCGACGAAGCCGGGGCAGACGACGTCGACCGTGCGCACGCCCTCCTTCGCGAGGCGCTCGAGCGTCGGTTCGGTGTAGGGCTGCAGCCACTGCGCCTTGCCGAAGCGCGACTGGAAGGTGACGATCCACTCGCCGCGGGCGAGGCCGAGCCGCGCGGCGAGCAGCCGCGCGGTCGCGTGGCATTCACAGTGGTACGGATCGCCGAGCTCGAGCGTGCGGCGCGGAACGCCGTGGAAGCTCATCACCAGCCGCTCGCCGCGCCCGTCGCGCGCCCAGGCCGCCTGCACGCGCTCTGCGAGCGCGTCGACGTAGCCGGGGTCGTCATGGAAGTTGCGCACCCACCGGACCTCGGGCAGGTTGCGCCAGCCGCGCAGCACCCGGGCCACCTCGTCGAAGACGGTGGCAGTCGTCGACGCGGAGTACTGCGGGTACATCGGCAGCACCAGCAGGCGGGTGACGCCGCGCTCGCGCAGGGCCTCCAGCGTCGACTCGATCGACGGCTCGCCATAGCGCATCGCGAGCGCGACCTCGACGTCGAGCCCCCGTTCGCCGAGCGCGCTGCGCAGCAGCTTCGACTGGCGTACCGAGTGCACCATCAGCGGCGACCCCTCGTCGGTCCAGACGCTCGCGTACTTCTTCGCGGACTTCGCCGGGCGGGTATTCAGGATGATCCCGTGCAGGATCGGCCACCACAACAGGCGCGGGATCTCGACGACACGAGGGTCGCCAAGGAACTGGGCGAGATAGGGGCGCAGCGCCGCGGCGGTCGGCGCGGCAGGGGTGCCGAGCTGCACCATCAGCACGGCCGTGCGGGAACGGCCCGCGTGGTCGAACGCGGGCGGAGGGGAGGGTCGCACCATGTCGCGAGTCTACCAAGCCGGCCGGAGGCGGCCGGCGATCGGCCTTCCGCCGCACTCGGGTGTCCGGGCGGCGGTCGGCCCCCGCCCGCACGCGGCCGCGCGCGTCACTCGTTTACGGCGCCCGTCATCCCCGCGACGTAGTACCCGACGAAGAACGAGTAGAACACCGCGACCGGCACGGTCTTGATCTCGGAGTCGGACACGAAGGTGAGCGCGTCGATGAACTCGTTCCACGACAGCGTGAACGCGAAGATGCCCGCCGAGATCAGCCCCGGCACCGCGAGCGGCAGGATGATCTTGACCAGGATCTGCCAGCGCTACGCGCCGTCGATCAGCGCGCACTCCTCCAGTTCGAACGGGATCGAGCGGAAGTAGCCCATCAGCAGCCAGGTGCACAACGGGATCAGGAACGTCGGGTAGGTGAAGATCAGCGCCCAGCGGGTGTTGAAGAGCCCGAGGTGCTGCAGCACGAAGGCGAGCGGGATGAAGAGGATCGATGGCGGGATCAGGTAGGCGAGGAAGATCGCGAGGCCGGTGGCCTTCGAGCCGCGGACGCGCAGCCGCTCGATCGCGTAGGCGGCGAACACCGCGGCGAACAGCGAGACGAAGGTCGCGACCACCGACACGATCATGGTGTTCAGCAGCCAGGACGGGTACTCGGTGTCGAACAGCAGCTTCTTGACGTGCGCGAGCGTCGGGTTCGACACCCAGAAGGGATTGCCGTCGCGCGACAGAAGCTCCTCGTTCGGCTTGAACGCGGTGATTCCCATCCAGTAGAACGGAAACAGCAGCACGACGAGAAACAGGCCCATCGGGATGTAGGCGGTGACCGAGCGGCGGCCGCGGGTCTCCAGGAAGTCCATCCCGCCCTGGTCTTCGGCCGCGCCGCTCATGTTGACCTCCAGGTCCTGCGGCCGGGCCCCCCGAGGGGGCGCGAGCGCCTCCGATGCGGGAGGGCGCCGCCGGCACGCGGCGCCCGCTTCGCCGGCGGCGAGCGATGCTCGCCGAAACCCCGGCTACGCCGTGCGCTGGAACGACAGCGTCGCCATCAGGTGCGTCGCGTTCAGGGGACCGCCGCGCATCAGCACGTAGATCACCTTGACCTTCGGGTCCTGCGAGTTCTTCGCCGCGTAGTAGATCGAGATGCCGTTGTTGGTGACGCTGACCTGGCCGTCCAGGAAGGCCTTGTTGTCGTTCGGGTCGAGCCACGACAGCGTGCCCGGCACGGCGTTCGCGTAGAGCTCCTTGGCTTACTCGAGCGCCCTGATCGTCTCGGGGCTGTCGATGACCACCTTGTTGTTCCTGTCGACGATCGAACCGCCGAACGCCCACATCAGCCAGTGGGTCCAGCCGCTGTCGCCGGTCGCGTTGCCGAGCGGCACGCCGATCCACTTCTTGCCGTCCGGGCGCAGGTCGGCCTCGGCCGCGGGATACCACCCGCCGGACTTCTTGCCGAGGTAGTCGCACAGGTCGGTGACGTCGACCAGCTTGTCCGGATACAGGTTCGCGTCGTCGCTGGTCGACAGGATGATGTCCGGGCCGCTGCCGACGTTCGCCGCGACCGCCGCCTTCGGGCGCACGTCCTCCCAGCCCTCGTTGTCGACGCGGACCTCGATGCCGGTCCTCTCGGTGAACTTCCATACGTTCACCATGTAGGCGTCGATGTCGCCCTGGACGAACCGGCTCCATCGCAGCACGCGCAGCTTCGAGCCCTTCTCCGGCTGGTTGTTCCAGGTCGCCTGCGCTTGGATCGCGGGGGCGCCGAGCAGGCCGCCCGCACCGATCGCGGCGCCGGTTCCGGCCTTGAGCAGTGAACGGCGGGTGGTGGTGTCACGGGTCTTCTCGGGGTCTCCTTCCCTCTGGATGGGTCCTTCGTGAGCCGGTCGCGCAGCTCGGGGGAGCCGTCGCACCGGTGCGGGAACTCAGGCCGACAGGCTCTTGCCGCTGGCCGCGTCGAACACGTGAAGCTTGTCACCGGCCGGCGTCAGCCGGACCGGATCGCCCGGCCTCAGCGTCACGCGGTCGCGGACGACGACGACCAGCTCCTGGCCACCGAGCGTGCACATCAGCATGGTGTCGGCGCCGGTCGGCTCGATCACCTCGACCTTCGCCGCGAGCGCGCCGGCGGCGTCGGGTGCGAGGTGCTCGGGGCGCGTGCCGAGCAGCACCTTCTGGCCGTTCTGCGTGCGCATCGGGCGCGGCACCGGCACGTGCGCGTCGCCGACCCGCACGCCGCCGCTCTCCCAGACGCCCTCGACCATGTTCATCGCCGGCGAGCCGATGAAGCCGGCCACGAAGGTGTTGACCGGGTGGTCGTAGAGTTGCAGCGGCGTGCCGGTCTGCTCGACGATGCCGTCACGCATCACGACGATCTTGTCGGCCATCGTCATCGCCTCGATCTGGTCGTGCGTGACGTAGATCGAGGTGGTCTTCAGCCGCTGGTGCAGCGCCTTGATCTCGGTGCGCATCGACACGCGCAGCTTCGCGTCGAGATTCGACAATGGCTCGTCGAACAGGAACACCTGCGGGTCGCGGACGATCGCGCGGCCCATCGCGACGCGCTGCCGCTGCCCGCCGGAGAGCTGCCGCGGATAGCGGTCGAGGTAGGGATCGAGGCCGAGGATCGCGGCGGCTTCCGACACGCGCTTGTCGATCTCCGCCTGCGGGCGCTTGGCCAGCATCAGCGCGAAGGCCATGTTGTCGCGAACCTTCATGTGCGGATAGAGCGCGTAGTTCTGGAAGACCATCGCGATGTCGCGCTCCTTCGGCGGCACGTCGTTGACGACCCTGCCGCCGATGCTGATGCGCCCGCCACTGATCTCCTCGAGGCCGGCGATCATCCGCAGCAGCGTCGACTTGCCGCAGCCCGACGGGCCGACCAGCACGCAGAACTCGCCGTCCTCGATGCCGACGTCGACGCCGTGGATCACCTTGGTCGACCCGAAGGCCTTCTCGACGCGCTCGATCGCTACCGATGCCACTGACCGTCTCCTCCGTGGCGACCCGGCGCGTCAGGCGCATCGCGTCGTCCGATGCCGCGCGGGTGCCGCCCCGCGTCGGGCCCGCAATGCTCCACCAATCGGATCGGCGGCGTCAAACCCGTTTCGGGGAGGGGGCGGACACGCAGGGCGCCGCGGCGCCGCGGGCCTTCAGCCATGGCTCAGCGCGCTCGAGACCAGCTTGGCGGTGATGTCGACGATCGGGATCACCCGCTCGTAGGCCATCCGCGTGGGCCCGATCACGCCCAGCGTGCCGACGATCTTGCCGTCGGCGCCGTACGGCGCGACGACCACCGACAGCTGGTCCATCGGCACGAGCTGCGACTCGCCGCCGATGAAGATCTGCACGCCCTCGGCGTGGCTGCTCGCATCGAGCAGCTGCACGAGCCCGGTCTTCTGCTCGAACAGTCCGAACAGCTGGCGCAGCCGGTCCATGTTGTCGGACAGCTCGTGGACGGCCACCAGGTTGCGCTCACCGCTGATCATCAGCGTCTCGGCCTGCTCGGCCGCGGCCTGGTTGCCCGCCGCGACCGCCTTGTGCAGCAGCCCGGTGATGTCGTCGCGCAGGCTG